>JAZKAF010000072.1:8320-10124 GCA_040389285.1 candidate division FCPU426 bacterium | reverse complement strand
GACACCCAGCCCGACGATCTCACCTTCGTCCAGTTATACTTACTCGCCGACGGTGACCCCGTCGATATCGCCTTCGCCGACTTATTCGAATTCTCCGACATCGTCGTTCACCGATTCGCCCACGCCATCACCCACGCCCACGGCGACACCCACGGCGACACCCACCAACACGCCCACTAACACGCCCACTAACACGCCGACCAACAGCCCAACTCCGACGAATTCGCCGACGCCGACCAATAGCCCAACTCCGACGAATTCACCGACGCCGACCGACAGCCCGACTCCGACGAATTCACCGACGCCTACGGCGACGCCCACGGCGACACCGACCGCTACTCCGACCGCGACGCCCTCGGCAACGCCGACCGCGACGCCCACGGCAACGCCGACCGCCACGCCCACGGCGACACCTACCAACAGCCCGACGCCGACAGACACGCCGACACCTACTCCCACGCGCACACCAACGCCGACCCCCACCGACACGCCGACGCCGACCGCCACCCCGACGGCGTCCCCCACGCGCACGCCGACGGCAACGCCCACGGACACTCCGACTACTACGCCCACGCGGACTGGGACGCCCACCCCAACTCCGACCGCCACGCCCACAGCAACACCTACCGGCACGCCGACGGCCACGCCCAGCGCCAGTCCCACGCCCACACCGACTGGCACACCGACGCACAGTCCTTCGGTCACCTCGACGGGAACCCCCAGTTCGACGCCGACTCCAACGCCGACCCTGACGGCCACTGGAACCCCGACGCTGACGGCGACCGGAACGCCTAGTTATTCGAATTCTCCGACTCCGACGGCGACCCGCACCCCGACTCCGACGAACTCGGATTCGCCCACGGCCAGCGCCACCCCTAGTTTTTCGGCCACCCCCTCGAATTCTCCGACATCGACGGATTCACCGACCGCCACGAGCACGGTGACCGATAGTCCCACTCCGACTTTGGTCTCGACCGGCACGGATTCTCCGACCCTGACCCTGACGCCGACCCGGACCAACAGTTTTACGGTCACCAGGACTCCAACGCCTGGTGAGGCCCATATTTATCCGAATCCATTCAGGCCGGACCGTGGCGAGTGCTTCAAGGTCGGCAACGTCGAAGTCGGCACGGAGGTAAGGATCTATGACATCAACGGCGAACTCTGCTATAACAGTATTTTCCCGATCATAGGGTCAGGGTGCGCCGGAGGATGGGACGGCAACAACAACAACGGCCGCCGGGTCTCCACCGGCCTTTACCATCTGGTGCTCACTGAGCCGCGGGGAGCCAAGCATCTATACCGTGTCGCCGTGATCAGGGATTAGGAACGGAATATTAATGAGCAAGAAAATCGCCGTATTTTTACTGTTATGGATGGTCGGTTTCCCCGTGATTCTGCGTGCTTCCGCTGCGGCAGGGCAGGTGGCTGCCGCTTTCCTCAATCGGCCTGTCAGCACCCGAGCGACTGGAATGGGGGAAGCTTTCACCGGGATCAGCGACGACGATGCGGCTATCTTCTACGATCCCGCGGGCATGGTGCAAGTGGACGCCTCGCTGGTCTCGTTCATGCATCTCCAAGGCTTCGCTGGCGTCAATTACGACTATTTAGCCTTCATTTCGCCGATCAGCACCCTGGGATTGGACGTTGATGGGGCGATCGGGATGTCGTATGTCCTGCTCGGGATGGAACCGGTCCAGAGGACCAGGGCGGACATCACTGGCGCCTATGACCAGGCCTATGCGGACCGGAAGTTCAGTTTTACGGCGGGCGGCTCTGTTCTGACGTTCTCCGGTGCCTGGCA
>JAZKAF010000072.1:0-8310 GCA_040389285.1 candidate division FCPU426 bacterium | reverse complement strand
CCCGGTCGCACATACGCTCCGCAGACCTTGAACCCCTCGGGCAGGTTCAGCTCACGGACCTCGACGTGGGTCTGCGTGGCCGGGTCTACCCTCCGGCCGAGGAACAGCTCGGTCATCAGCCAGCGCATCGATGATGCCGAAGGCACCGGGGTGGCCGGCGATCTTTCGCTTTTCACGAAACCGGAATATTTTCCGGGGCTCGCGGCTGGGATCGACCTCCAGAACCTTGGCAGCAGCCCCGACCGGGGCGCTCCACTGCCGATCAATTTGAGGGCCGGTATCGGCTACGACCTTCTCCATCCTTTTTCAAATCCTGACCTCCCCCTTGATAAATTCGTTTTTGGAGCCGATGGCGTGTTGCCCATCGTTCCAGTGGACGCGGCCATGCGATTTTCGGTCGGCGGAGAATATAGCCGTTGGTTCGCCCGGGAAAATTATATCGCCCTGCGCCTGGGATACCGGGTCCCGACCGACCTCGGATTTTTTGCCGGCATGACCGCCGGCCTTGGTTACGGGATAGAATTTCCGGGCACTCTGGTCAAGGTCGATTACGCCTGGGTTCCTTACGGGGAACTGGGGGACAGCCATCGTATTTCACTGACGGCCATGTTCGGATTGAGGCGGACAGTGGCCATGACGGGAGCCAGGGAACCACTGACGGCTCCAGACGCGCTGAGGGCCCTTGATGGAGGAGGCCGCTTCGTGGAGCTGCAGTGGGAAGCGCCCAAGGCCCGCATCGACGGATACAACGTCTATGTCGCCCCTGATCCGGCAAAGGGTCCCTGGACCCGGGTGAACGGCAAGGGCTTGGTGACCAAGCCTGGAGTCCGGACGGGAGGGCTGGAAAAAGGAAAACAGTATTATTTCGCCGTCGCCGCCGTCCAGAGGGAGGACAACAAATTGGCCGAGTCTCCCAAGAGCAAGCCGGTTGTCTTTTCCATGAAAACGGATCCAAGAGATCCGGATCCGAAAACTTCGGCGACGCGCTAAGCGCGGATCGGTTTTTTTCTGAAAGGCCCTGGAGCGCCGGGGCTTTTTCTGTTTTTTAAGCTGGCTTCTTGACATGTTGAACCTCAAAAAAATAAAGTCTGATCAAAAAGAGATCGTCCTCCCATTCGAGGCCGTGCTGGAACCCAAGGACGGCCATTTTTTGGCCACCTGTCCTTTTTTTTCCGGCTGCAGCGCCCGCGGAAAGACGCGCAATGAGGCTTTAAAGAATCTGCTGGAAGCTGTTCAACACCGACTGAGAATGGCCCCCGAACCAGGATTTGAGGTGGTGTGGAAAGATCCAGCGCATCCGACATGGAACGCGCTCGGCGTGTTTTCTGGGCATCTCGTCGCGGGTTCCAACAAAGATGGTATTCTGTCGACGATCCAGGGTGATTTCGGTTCCTGGCGGCTGGGTTTCATGACCCAGGACGCGCTCAGGCCTGGACCTCCGCCGCGTCAGGCGGACACGGCCGTGAAAATGGATACGGACGAGCTCCCGGATTTTTCGATCCAGATCTATTGCCTTAGTCCCTTCGACCAAGGCAAAGCTCCGAAGCTGTACGCCGGCACGTCAGCCGACGGGACGATCTACGAGAGCGTCGACGGCCAGAGCTGGGACCCCGCCTATCGAACCGGCCAGGACCGAGTCCATTGCCTGGCCACCTTCAAGGATAGGCTTTACGCGGGTACCTCCTCGCCGGGAAAGCTTTTTTGCTTCACTGGAAAACATTGGACCTTGGCCCATCGCGCCACCGAATCCGCGCTCACTGCGCTGGCGGAGTTCAATGGCCAGTTTTTCATGGGGACCTATCCGAGCGGCCACCTCTACGCCTCCTTGGATGGGGTGAAGTGGCGCCTCGTCCATGATTCCGGACAGACCTTCGTCAGGGCGCTGGCGGTATTCCAGGGGGCCCTTTACGCGGCCACATCAAAGAACACGGGGGGCCAGATCCTGCGCAGCCTGGATGGCGAGGTTTGGGAGAAAGTTTTCGAGTCAAAGGATCCCAATTATTTCTGCCTTGAGGAGTTTCAGCATTCCTTGTGGCTGGGAACCGGGAACCATGGCCGTGTCTATCGCAGCCAGGACGGACAGTCGTGGATCCAGGCTGCCGCCCTGGGCGACGAGGGTGTGCGGGCGATGAAAGGCTTTCAAGGGCGCCTTTACCTGGCCGGAGAGGGCCAGGGGGCCATCTACCGTTCGCGATTTTCAGAGAACAGCCCACCAAAGATCCTGGATCCCCGGGTCACCTCGATCAGCAGCCGTGGCGCGGTCGTGGAATGGAGGACCCAGAACCCCTCCGATAGCAGGGTCCTTTGCTCCACGGAAGATTCAGAAGCGACGGAGCATTGGGACCCGGCCCTTACCCTGGAGCATCGGGTACCGCTCACGGAACTCAGGCCCCTGGGCATATACAAGGTCCAAGCCATTTCGCGTGAAGGGGGGATCTCGGGAGAGAGTTTTTCTGACGAGCTTGAATTTCGAACCGCCCCGATAGCGACGCCACAGATCCGCTCGTTTTCCCACCCGCATGGCGACCGTTGGTATTCCTCCAACCGGGTCCAGTTCAGTTGGACCACGCCGGATGCAGTTGCGCGTTTTCACTATTCTTTGGACCGCCATACCGTGGGCCTACCCCAACCTGGCGCCGCAGGGGTGACTTCCACGGAGGATACCGGGGCCCAATTCGAGGGCCTGGAGGACGGCGAGTGGTGGCTTCATCTGCGTTGCGAGGATAAGTCGGGAAATCTTGGGGATTCGAGCGCTCATTTCAGGGTGGGGATCGACACCAAGGCGCTTCCACCCGCCATCGAATCCGCGAGCCATCCGGTGCAAGGTACCTGGAGCAACCGGACCACCGCCGAATTTTCTTGGGCGCCGCCTGAAGACTTTTCAGGGATCAAGGGCTACTACTGCGTCCTCGACCAAAAGCCGGGGACCTATCCGAACAGCGCCGTGGGAGCCTTCACGGAGCTTGGGGCTTTTCAGGCGGAATTGGGGAAGGATGGCGATTGGTATTTCCATGTGACGAGCCTGGACCAGGCGGGAAATCTGAGCCGTGACGCGTCCCATTTCCATATGCGTCTCGATCGTCGCGCGGATCCGCCGCGGATCTCCAGTCCGAGCCATCCCGACCCGATGCGCTGGCATCGGTCTGGGCGCGCGGAGTTCCGCTGGACCGAACCGCAGGATCTATCCGGGATAAAAGGATACTACGCCGTTTTTGACCGATCCCCGGATACCGTGCCCACGGCTGAGACGGGTTTGTTCGTCGCTGGAACTTCCATGGGGATCGACGCGCCGCAGGATGGGCAATGGTTCTTTCACTTGGTGACGGCGGATGAAGCGGGCAACGTGGGCGTGGAGGCTTCAGACATGGAAGTGCGCATCGATACCCGGGCGCTGCCGCCACGGATCGAATCGTCCAGCCATCCTCGCGGCCATTGGAGTTCGAAGACCCACGCGAAATTCGAACTGATCCCTCCTGACGACCTTTCCGGGGTCAGCGCGTACTATTACGCGTTGGACAAGGAGGCCAACACAGTGCCTTCGCCTTCGGGGGCCGCCACCACCACCCAGCGTCAGATCGAGTTCAAAGGACTGACGGACGGCAAGTGGATGCTCCATGTTATCAGCGAGGACCGGGCCGGCAATGTCGGTTCAGAGGCCGCACATTATCCCGTGTGGATCGACACCCAGGTGTCGCCTCCGCAGTTCTCCAAGAACCTGCTGGCGGGCCAGGAACGTTGGATCCGTCAGCGAAGCGTGGATCTGGCGTGGGAGGCTCCCGAGGACCTTTCCGGGATCGCTGAATATCTGGTGTTGATCGATGCCGAACCGGATACGGTGCCCACCGAAGGCCTGGGCCATAGCGTGAAGCAACCGCGGTATACAGCGGTATTTGACGCGGATGGAACCTGGTATTTCCATGTCACCTGCCGTGATTTTGCGGGGAATGTCAGCCATCAAGCCGCCCATCTTCGGGTGAACGTGGATACCGTCGCCCAGGCGCCACAGCTTAGTTGTCCAAGCCATCCCGATCCCAAGGCCTGGCATCAATCGTTGCGCGTCCGGTTCGAATGGGAAGAGCCGGTGGACGCCTCTGGGATCAACGGATACTTTTGGTCTTTTGACCGGGATCCCAAGGCGGTCCCCTCCGCCAACCACGGTTACCCCACAACCCAGCGGTTTGTCGAGGTATCCCGGCCCTTGCCTCAGGACGGCGCCTGGTATTTTCATCTCGTGTCGAAAGACCGGGCCGGCAATGTCGGATCGGAAGCGTCGCATTGGAGCGTTCAATTCGACACGGAAGCGTTGCCGCCTCTTGCCCTTGGTTCCACCAGCCATCCGGATCCGAACGCTTGGAGCGCGGATCCGAATCCTCAGTTCCAATGGACGGCGGCCCCCGATCTGTCGGGTGTCCAGGGCTATTATTTCCTTCTGGATGACAAGCCTTCGACGATCCCCGCCGAGGGGAAAGGGACCTGGACCACGGAGACGCGCGCTTCGATCCGCGGGTTGAAGGATGGCCAATGGTATTTTCATGTGGCCAGCCAGGACAAGGCGGGGAATCGTAGCGTCCGCGCCGCCCATTTTGGCGTGCGGGTGGATACCCAGGTCCTGCCTCCCCGGCAATTGGTGTCACCCACCCATCCGCTCAACCAGTGGATCGGTGAGGCTTCCGCCGTCTTTATGTGGGCTCCGGCGGAAGATATGTCGGGGATCGCGGGTTATCATTATCTGTTGGATCAAAAACCGCTGACGGTCCCTGGACCTGGGAACGGACAGTTCAGCGGCGCGATGATGGCGACGGTGTCCGGGATCAAGGATGGAGCATGGTATTTCCATGTGTCCTGCCAGGACCGGGCGGGGAACAACAGCCGTCAAGCCGCGCATTTGAAGATCCAAGTGGATACCGGCGCGGTGCCGCCGCGTGTCTTTTGTTCCACCCATCCCGACCAGGACCGCGGATATCCCTGGGACGAGCCGCAGTTCTCTTGGACCCCTCCCGCGGAGCCTTCAGGGATCGCCGGTTATTACTATTGCGTCGATCAATTTTCCGACACGGTTCCGGGTCCTCAGTGCCAATGGACAACGGATGGCAAGGCCTCACCCGGCAAGTACCCGGATGGCGGCTGGATCTTCCATCTATCCACCAAGGATGGCGCCGGGAACATCAGCAGCACCGCCACCCATGTCCGTTTTCGCGTGGATAGCAGCCTAGCCAGCCTGGGAGGGCGCTTCAGCAAGGTCAATGGGATCTCCCCCGCCGATTCGCTGAATCTGGAACTGCAGAAAGAGGGATCGATAGCGGCGGTGGCGGTGACGGATCGGAGCGGAAATTTCGAATTTCCCGGCATCCAGCCTGGGGTCTATTCCCTCAAGGCGTCTGAACAGGGGCTGCCTCCCCTGTTCATCGAGGGGGTCAGAGTGGGGAAGGGAGGGGTGCGCCTTTCCCTGTCAACGGAACTTTGCCCGCTTCAGAATTTTTCTTCGAGCCCGGGAGAGATACTTTTTTACGTACTAGCCAGGGAAGCGGGGAGCATGTCCTTGAAAATCTATAAGGAATCAGGCACAGTCGTTGCCACGATCGAGGCGGAGATCAAGGCCCCCCTGTACCAGAAGGTGTCTTGGACCCCCGGTCCGGGCGAATCTGGAAACTACCTCTATCAGGCGGTTTTAAACGGCGGCAGCGGAAAAGTGTGGAAATATCCAATCCGAAAGATACAGGTGGCGTAAACAATCTCAAACGCTTTTAGAGGGGAATACCATGGGCAAAACGATGGTCATCAACGAGTCGAATTTTCAGCAAGAAGTCATGAATTCAAAGGAACCAGTTTTACTGGATTTCTGGGCGGAGTGGTGCGGGCCTTGCCGCATGGTGGCGCCCGTGGTCGAGGAATTGGCTGGCGACTATGCTGGAAAGGTCAAGGTCGGCAAGGTGGATGTCGATAGCAACCAGGGATTAGCCGGATCCTTTGGGGTCTCCTCCATCCCGACCCTGCTGGTATTCAAAGACGGCCGAGTGGCCGGACAGGTGGTCGGTTATCGCCCCAAGGCGGACTTGGCCAAACTCCTGGATCAGGCGCTCGGAGCCTGAGGAGATCTCGTTGGATCAAGGCGTGAAGGATCCCTTCGCGTGGATCGCGCCCCGTCTCGCGGAGCTAAAGGAGGCGGGGCTCGACAGGGGATTAAGGGTTTTCGAAGCTGCGAACCTTCCTGAGAACGTTGTGGACGGCCGCCCGGTCGTCCAGTTTTCTTCTAATAATTATCTTGGATTGGCCACCCATCCGCGCGTTCTCAGGGCCGCGGAAGAGGCCTTGAAGCGTTACGGCGCTGGCAGCGGCGCTTCAAGGCTCATCTCGGGCACTCAAACACCCCATTATCATCTCGAAAATTCGATAGCCAAATTCAAGGGCGCTGAAGGCGCTCTCGTCTATGGGGCCGGGATCCTGGCAAATCTCGGGTTATTACCATGCCTTGCCTCCGATAAAGACATCATCCTTTTGGATAAGTCGGTGCATGCGAGCCTTTACGATGGGGCGCGGCTCAGCGGGGCGGAGGTCCGCCGTTTTCCTCACGGCGATCTTGCGCGGCTCGAGGATACGCTGAAGCAGGTGGCGGGTCTGGCCGGACGGCGGGTCCTGGTTGTGGTCGAGGCGGTCTATTCCATGGATGGCGATATCCTGCCCTTGCCGTCTCTGCTGGCATTGTCCGAAAAATATGGCGCCATGCTCGTCGTCGACGAAGCGCATTCCACCGGGGTCTTAGGCTCGGGAGGCAAAGGGATCCTCGAGCATTTTTCGCTTCCCTGGCATCCGAACCTTGTTTTGGTGGGCACGTTGTCCAAGGCCTTGGGGACCCTGGGGGGCTTTGTGGCCGGCCCCGCGGATCTTGTCTCTTGGCTAAAGAATTCGAGCCGTTCCTTTATTTTCGCGACGGCCCTGCCTGGACTTTGCGCCGCGGCGGCTGACGAGGCTTTATCGGTGATCCAGGACGAACCTGAGCGAGTCGCGAGGCTTTGGAAGAATCGGCATATCCTTGCCAACGGCCTGGCAGCTCTCGGTTGGGATCTAGGCAGGTCTGCGACCCCCATTCTTCCCATTGCCGTGGGTTCGGCAGCTCAGGCTGTCTCTTTGCAACAGCATCTTTGGGATCTTGGATACTATGTGCCGGCGATCCGCCCTCCGACAGTTCCAGCTGGCGCCTGCCGATTGAGGATAACGGTCACCTCAGAGCATCGTGAAGACCATATCACTGGGCTTCTGGGCGCTTTAGGCGGGAAACCATGAACCTCGCGAAGATCTTTCGGCGGCATGGCGGCCTTTTTGTCACAGGGACGGATACCGGCGTGGGCAAGACCTACGTGGCATGCCTGCTTGCCGCTGATCTGAGGGCCAGAGGCCTTAAAGTTGCGGTGATGAAACCGGCAGAATCGGGAGCTAACCGCGACGCGGAAGCGCTTCGAAAGGCAAGTGGCAGCCTGGCTCCGCTTTCCCTGATCCGACCCTATCAGTTCAAGGCGGCGCTCGCCCCAGGGATCGCCGCGGCCTTGGAAGGCCGGCGTATAAGTCTGGAAAAGATCGTCAGGTGTTCTGAAGCGCTGAAAAAGGGGCAGGACGGCCTTTTAGTGGAAGGTGCCGGCGGTTTATTAGTCCCCCTGGGATCGGGTCATTTTGTCGCCGATCTGGTGCAGCGATTAGGGCTCCCGATCGTGATCGTGGCTCGACCCGGATTGGGCACCTTGAATCATACGTTGCTCACGCTTGCGGAGGCCCGGAGGCGTCGCATTAAGGTGGCGGCTGTGGTTCTCAATGGGCGTTTCAAGCTACGGGACGAATCCGTCAAAAGTAACGCCGCGCAGATACAGAAGTTGGGAAAAGTACCTGTAATTGGCCCACTTTCATGGAATGCTAGGGCCCTGCCTCGTTGACTTTTTTCTTTGATGGCGTCACAATTTAGAAAAGCCACAGAACAGGCCTCCGATCAGGAGATGGGTCTCTGTGGCTTTGTTGTATCTATGGGGTGAGGAGATGGCGGATATATTTTTAACGGCCGATGGCCTTGAGAAAATGCGCGGGGAACTGCAGCAATTAAAGCAGTTTAAGCGCCAGGAGATCGTCAGGGCGATCCAGGAAGCTCGCGCGCATGGCGATCTTTCCGAGAATGCGGAATATGACGCCGCCAAGGAGGCTCAAGCCCATAATGAAAGGCGCATCTCCGAACTGGAAGACCAGCTCAATCGCGCCAAATTGATCGACGAGAGCACGGTGCCGAAGGACAAGATCTGCATCGGGAAGAAAGTCACGCTGCTCAATAAA
>JAZKAF010000071.1:22579-28430 GCA_040389285.1 candidate division FCPU426 bacterium | reverse complement strand
GGATCGGTCACACCCTTCCAACGGATATCGATTACGCTGCGGAATTTTTTCATCTGGAGCGCGCCGGCCTTTTCGGCCAATTCAAGCGCCAGGCACTGGACCTTATTCGTGCTCAATCAAACCCCATGGGAAGGCAAGGCAAAGGGGCGGGGGAAGTCCTCGAGCATCTCCCAGAGCCTAGGATCCTCGCTTCCCAAGACCCAAAAAGTCGCCCTGGAGACCCCCGCTTCCCGCGCCTGCAATAATTTTCGCAGCACCGAGATCGAATCGTTGAACCAGGCTTCCCGCCCTTGGTATTTAAGGACCAGTTCCGCGGACTCGGGATCGCGCTTCGCCGGTCCATGCGTTTCCACCAGGCGCTGCCAACGATCGAAGCCAATGGGATCCCCTTGCTGGCCCAGCCAGTCGTAGCCGTAGACCGGGAACCCGAATTCGATCTTGTCGGCAGGCGCCAAGGACAGCGCGTGCCGCAGCACCCGGGCCGTCCAGTCCACCGGCGCGATCGCGCCAGGCGCCGATGTCGACCAATGGTAGTCATAGACCATCAACTGCAGGCTATCGAGACTGGACGCCAAGGCGGCGTAATCTTGGCCCGCAGACCCGCTGTCATTGCCTGGTTCGGAATCCTTGGCATGCACGGCCATGCCGAGCTTGATCCCGGCCTTTTGGCAGGCCTCGTAGGCCATGGCGCAGAAATCGGACAAGGCTTGCCGGTCCGTGGGACGGATGGCCTCATAATCAAGGTCGATCCCTTGCGCCCCGTCTTCCTTGGCCAATTCGATCAGGCGGGTAATCTGAAATTTCGCGGCGCGTGAATCGTTGAGGAACCGCGCGACCCGGCCATGGTCCCAGATCTGGCTGCTTTCATTGAAGTTGCTGACCAAAGGCCAAACCTCGACCCCGTGGGCTTTGGCCGTGGCCATGACCCTGGCGCGCTCTTCCCTTTTCGGAAGGATCCGCCGGGTTGCCAGGCCTTCGTCGCCCAAGTTGTACCAGACGGGATAGACCCGACTGAGTTTCGCGGCGTTGGTCTCGAAACTCTTCAACGACTTAGGATTCTCGTGAAAGAGCCAGGCGGAAAGCTGGAGTTCCCCATTGTCGGGCGTCTTGGTCATGAGGCGAATTTCAGGGACTGCTCGTCCGCATGGTAGGAAGAGCGGACCATGGGACCGGATTCGACCACCTTGAACCCCTGCCCAAGCGCCCACTCTTTCCAAAAAGCGAATTTTTCCGGAGGCACGAATTCTTTCACCGGCAGATGCGCGGGTGTGGGTTGCAAATACTGGCCCAGGGTAAGGATATCCACGCCGACTTCGGCCAGGCTTTGCAGGGTTTCCTTCAGCTCAGCGTCTTCTTCGCCCAGGCCCAGCATCAGGCCACTTTTGGTCGCCAATCCAGCTTTTTTAGCCGCAGCCAAAAGGGCCAAGGTGCGGTCCCAGCGCGCTACGGAGCGCACCTGCTTCACCAGGCGCGGCACGGTCTCGGTGTTGTGGTTCAGGATGTCGGGGCGGGAGGCGAAGACCTTGTTCCAGGATTCTTCGTTCCCCATAAAGTCCGGGATCAAGATCTCAATGCGGGTGGCAGGGCAGGCCTGACGCACCGCAGCCACGGTGCGTACCCAGACCTCAGCGCCTCCGTCGGCCAGTTCGTCCCTGGCCACCGAGGTCAAGACCACGTGCTTCAGCTTCATCAACCTGACCGCCTCTGCCACCCGGTCGGGTTCGCCCAGGTCTAATTCGGTGGGACGCCCCGTTTTCACCGCGCAAAAACCGCAAGCGCGCGTGCAGGTGTCTCCCAGGATCATGAACGTGGCTGTACCGCGGCTCCAGCACTCCCCAAGATTCGGGCAGTGAGCCTCTTCACAGACCGTGTGCAGGTTATTGCCTTTGACCGCGGCCAGGGTCTCGTTATAGAGCTCCCCGCCCGGTATCTGGGCTTTCAGCCATTTTGGTTTTTTCAGCATCGATTCCAAGGTCGGTCCCTAAAAAGAATGCGCCTATTACAGATATCCCAGGTTCGGCGCCAGCCATCGTTCGATCTCTGCCACGGTCATGCCCTTGCGCCGCGCGTAGTCTTCCACCTGATCCTTGCCAATGCGGCCCACGTTGAAGTAACGGGATTCCGGATGGCTGAAATAAAGGCCGCTCACCGAGGCCGCTGGATGCATGGCATAGCTGCTGGTCAAGCTGATGCCGGTGTGCTTTTCCGCCTCCAGCAATTCCCAGAGCAGCGCTTTTTCCGTGTGGTCCGGGCAACTTGGGTAGCCTGCGGCCGGGCGGATGCCCCTGTATTTCTCGTGGATCAAGTCGTCCATGCTGAGCTCTTCGTTCTTGCCGTAGCCCCAGATCTGCCGGACTTTTTGATGCACATATTCCGCGCTGGCTTCGGCCAAACGGTCGGAAAGCGCCTGGACCAGAATGGCGCTGTAATCATCCCCGCCCTGCTTCAGCGAGAGGGCGAACGCCTCGATCTCCGGGCCCGCGGTCACGGCGAAGCCACCCACAAAATCTTCCCGGCCGCTGGACTTGGGCGCCACAAAGTCGGCCAGGCAATAATACGGTTCCTTGCCCTCTTTTTGGGCCTGCTGCCGCAAAAATCTGAGGCTCTGGCCATTCTCGAGCAGCACATCATCCCCGACGCTGTTGGCCTTCCAAAGCCCCACCACCGCCTTAAGGTTCGCCCGCTTGTTCCGGACTAGGTCGGCCAGCAACTTTTGGCCGTCCTTGAACAGGGCCTTGGCCTGTTCGCCATAACGGGGGTGCTCCAAGATCTGCGGATACTGGGCCTTCAGCTCCCAGGTCAGGAAAAAAGGCGTCCAATCGATATACGGGACCACAGCCTCCAGTTTCAGGCTCTCGAAGGGAAAGATCCCGGTCCGCTCCGGCACAGCGATCCCGGCCACAGCCCAATCATCGCTGAAGGGGTTGGCGCGGGCCTCATCCAGGCTGGCCAGCCGGATCTTCCCGGCGAGGCTGTCGGCGTGGCGGCGGCGGGCTTTTTCGTTCTCTTCTTCCAAAGACTTCAAATACCCGTCTTTGAGCTTAGGGTTCAACAGATGGTTCAGCACCCCGGTGACCAGCGAGGCGTCGCTGACATGCACCACCGGACCGGAGTAATTGGGCGCGATCTTGATAGCGGTGTGGGCCTTGCTGGTGGTGGCTCCGCCGATCAGCAAGGGGACCTTGAATCCCTGCTTTTCCATCTCCAAGGCGTTGTCGGACATCTCTTCCAGCGAGGGCGTGATCAATCCGCTTAAGCCTATGAAGTCCGCGTTCCACTCTTTGGCCCTATCCAGTATCTTCTGGCCTTCGACCATCACGCCCATGTCCTGCACTTCATAGTTATTGCAGCTGAGGACCACGCCAACGATGTTCTTGCCGATGTCGTGGACGTCACCCTTCACCGTGGCCAGCAGCACCCTGGCCGCGCTGGCGGTGGCGGCTCCGGCGGCGGCGTTCTTCGATTTTTCCGCTTCCATGAAGGGCATCAAGTAGGCCACGGCTTTTTTCATCACCCGGGCGCTCTTCACCACCTGGGGCAGGAACATCTTTCCGGCGCCGAACAGCTCGCCCACCACCTTCATGCCGTCCATCAGCGGGCCTTCGATCACCTCGAGAGGCCGGGCGTAACCCAACCGGGCCTCTTCGGTATCCGCTTCGATGTGGAGATCGATGCCCTTGACCAGGGAATGGGCCAGCCTCTCCCGCACCGGCAGGCTGCGCCAGGCATCCAGTTCCTTTTCCTTGCGGCCATCGCCCTGGCCCGCGGCCTTCAGCTTTTCAGCGTGATCGATCAGCCGGTCGGTGGCGTCCTGCCTGCGGTTCAGGATCACGTCCTCGACCAGCTCTTTCAACTGCGGCTCGATCTCGGCGTAGTTGCCCAGCATGCCCGCGTTCACGATCCCGAAGTCCAGACCCGCGGAGATGGCGTGGTAGAGGAAGACGGCGTGGATAGCTTCGCGCACGGGATTGTTGCCCCGGAAGCTGAAGGAGACGTTGGAGACGCCTCCCGAGGTGCGGCAGCCCGGGCAGAGGCGCTTCACCTCGCGCACGGCCTCGATGAAATCGACCGCGTAATTGTTGTGCTCGCTCATGCCCGTCGCCACGGTCAGCACGTTCAGGTCGAAGATGATGTCGCCAGCGTCGAAGCCGGCCTCTTCGGTCAGCAGTTTGAAGGCCCGCTGGGCCACCCGGATCTTGTCCTCCTTGGTGGCGGCCTGGCCTTTTTCGTCGAAGGCCATCACGATCACGGCGGCCCCGTAGCGCCGCGCCAGCCGCGCGCTGGCCAGGAACTTGGCCTCGCCTTCCTTCAGGCTGATGGAATTGACCACCGCCTTGCCCTGCACGCATTTGAGCCCGGCCTCGATCACCGACCATTTGGACGAATCGATCATGACGGGCACGCGGGCGATGTCGGGTTCCGAGGCCACCAGATTGAGGAACCGGGTCATGCAGGCCTCGCCATCCAGCAGGGCCTCGTCAAAATTGACGTCGATCATGTTGGCGCCGTTTTCCACCTGGCTACGGGCCACTCCCAAGGCTTCTTCGAACTTGTCCTGCTTGATCAATTCCTTGAACTTCGGGCTGCCGGTCACGTTGCTGCGCTCGCCCACCATCACAAAAGGCGCCTTGGCATCCTTCAGGTCAAAGGGCTCCAAGCCCGAAAGGTGAGTGCCCGGTTCAGGCAAGGGGACCACACGCGCCGGATACCCCGCCAGCCGCTTGGCGATCATGGCGATATGTTCGGGCGTGGTGCCGCAGCAGCCGCCAGCGATGTTCAGCAGCCCATCCTGGCTGAACTTTTCCAGAGCATGGGCGGTATGGTCCGGGGTCTCGTCGTATCCGGTCTCGCTGAGAGGATTGGGCAAGCCCGCGTTGGGATAGCAGTGCACAAAGGTGTCGGCGCGCCCGGCCAGCGATTTCACAAAAGGCCTCATGGCCTCGGCGCCCAGGGCGCAATTGACCCCCACGCAGAGCGGTGCCGCGTGGCGTATCGAATTCCAGGCGGCTTCGATGGTCTGTCCGGAAAGGACCCGGCCGCTCTGGTCCGTGACGGTCAGGGACAGCATGACCGGCACGCGGGCAGCGAGCTTTTCCTGGGCCTTTTCAATGGCGAAGATGGCGGCTTTTAGGTTCAGCGTGTCGATGTTGGTCTCAGCCAGCAGCAGGTCGACCCCGCCTTCGATCAAGGCGGAGACCTGCTCGTAAAAAGCGTCCACCATCGCATCGAAGCTGATGGCTCGGAATTCAGGATGGTTGACGTCCGGGGACAGCGAAAGGGTCTTGGTGGTGGGGCCGAAGGCTCCGGCCACGAAAAGGCGTCGCGAAGGATCCTTAAGGACGGCCAGAGAAGCGGCTTCACGGGCCACTTTGACGGCGGCCAAGTTCAGGTCCCTGACAATACCCTTCAGGCCGTATTCGGCCATGCCAATGGAATGCGAGCTGAAAGTGTTGGTCTCGACGATGTCAGCCCCGGCCTCAAAATACTGACGGTGGATGTCGCGGATCAGCTCGGGGCGCGACAGCACCAGCAGGTCGTTGTTGCCTTTCAGGGGGCTGGGATGGTTGAGGAAGGAGCCCCAGCGGAAGTCCGCCTCCTGCAGCTTCTGGCGCTGGATCATCGTGCCCATAGCGCCGTCCAGGATGACGACGCGCTTTTTGAGCAGGGCTTCCAGAGCCTGGCCGGCCTCGGTATAAGGTTTGACGGGTTTCATTTAGTAGACTTTCCCGGACGGAAAAAGTCCGCCCTCTTTGACGTGCTGCCAATCTTTCCTAAAAAACTTCTCGCGACTGACGTCGGCGTTCAAATAAAGCGCGCCCGTGGCGCTAAGATAGACGAAGCCGCCCTCGCC
>JAZKAF010000071.1:22116-22569 GCA_040389285.1 candidate division FCPU426 bacterium | reverse complement strand
GTCCGCCCCGCCGCATGCTTTCCACCGGAGGAAAAGCCGGATCGAGCAGGCCCTTGGCGTAGAGTTCCGCCACCCCGCCGGGAAAGCGGCCCTGCTCGGCCCGGAACTTGGCCACCAGGCCCCGCAGCGTCTTAAGGGTGGCTTCGCTTTCCATCAAAAATCGGGAATTGGCCGCTTTGCGCATGCCGATGCCCATGACGGACTGGGCTCCCCAGCCCAGGCAGAAGGCCGCGAGCGCCAGGATCAGGTATTTTTGAAAATCCCTCATATTTGCGGTAGCCTATGTTAAAATCTCGCGTCAGCGCGGTTTGCGCTGTTATTCCAGCTATTGTAACGTTTTTCTTCAAGACATGAAACATGCGCTTCAGCGACCAAAGCGACGAAAACCTTCTCAGGGCGTCCTCGACCGGGCGCATGTCGGCGTTTGAAGAGCTGATCAACCGCCACCAACAG
>JAZKAF010000071.1:0-22106 GCA_040389285.1 candidate division FCPU426 bacterium | reverse complement strand
CGCCTTTACAACTTCTGCTGGCGCATGACTGGTTCGGAAAACCTCTCCCGCCAGCTTTTCGAAGAATCCTGGGCCGAGCTTTACAAAAAACGCGACGCCCCTGGCACGGACTCCGGAACGGCGGTGGCCCTTTTCGCCGCGGCCGCGACGCGCGCTTTAAGCGCCCTGTCTGGCATCCCGCCTCAGGCCGCGCCTGTTGCGAGGCCTAAGTCCGACGCTTCGTCCCTGGAATGGCGCGGCGCGCGTTTGAACGAAGCGCTGCTCGGCCTGCCGATCAAGGAGCGCGCCGTGCTCCTTTTGAGTTTTTTTGATTCCCTCAGCCTGACCGAAGCCGCAGCCTGCATGAACGAACGCGAGGAAGTCCTGCACGAACTGGCGTCCAGCGGCCTGCGACGGCTGATGGGGGCGCTGGGCCGGGATTTTCTGGGCCAGGGCGACGCCTGATGGAACACCTGGAAGGACCCCACCTGATCAGCCTGGCGCATCCGCGCCAAATGGAAGCCCTGAACCGCGAGGCGAAGAGCCATCTGACGGCCTGCCCTCAGTGCCGGCGCTTCGCGCTGGAATGCGACGCCCTGAGGGTCCTGGCCCTGGAGGCCTCCGCGAACGCGGACAAGGCCCTCGTCCGCCAGAGCCTGCAAGGTGTGCGCCGCATCCAGGTGGCGGAAAGGCTGTCCGAGCAGGCTGGCGACAGCGCCGCGCGCGAGATCTTGCTGGCTCATGCCCGGCGCAAACCCGGAAGTATTTTTCCGCCACGCCGCACGGCCCTGCTCTACGCTGGGGCGGTGCTGGCCTGCGCCGTCGGCCTTTTCATGCTGAACCGGGGTTTGAGCGACAGGGTCTCGGGCGCCTTGAGCGGAAAAAGCCCCGAAAAACCCCTCCCCTTCGAATTTCAGCCGGGCGAAAAAAAACAGGGCCTTGTGGTCCAGCCCGCCCTCAGTGCGGACGAACAAGGGGAAGAGAACATGCTGGAGCGCGTGAGCCGAAAACTCCTCCGCACCTGGTACCGCCAAGGAAAACGCCGCAAACCCGAGAAAAACTTGAGTGTCCAGCCCGTAACGCCCGTTCCCGCGCGCATTCCAGCCGGGCCAGGGGACTACGCCTTCACGCTTTCTCGCGCCCGCCTTTCGCTCAACCGCTGCGAGGCCCTGGACCTGACCGCGCGGCTTCCGGAATCCGGCAGCCTGGAGCTAAGGCTGCTTGACGCCAGTGGCCGCAGCGTGCGCCTGCTTGCCAACGGGCCCTACGGCGCCGGGATGCTGACTTTCCGCTTCGACTGCAAGAGCGACTCTGGAAAAGCCATCAAGCCCGGGACTTACTACTTCCGCGCGGTGACGCGCTGGTTCTCCCGCGTCGAACCGGTGGTCTTCGAGCCCTGATCCATCCCGCCATCCGCCGTTCGGCAGAGGCCAGCGGCAGCTCTTTCAATGTTCCGCACTCCACCCACTGCCAGTCCCCCGCGACCCGAACGCGCGAAGTGTCGAATCCAAAGGCTTCGATGCGGATGCGATGGTGGGTCACCGAGTGGGTGAAGCTTCCCAGCGGGCCCGACCCTTCCTTATCACTTCCCAATATCTTTTTCGCGAGCGCTTCCGCGGCCGCAGCCGGACCAGCTTTCCCGACCATGGCTTCGGGAAACTGCCAGAACCCCAGCATGCGGCCCTCATCCCCCACCCTTCCGCTGGCGCTGCGCAAAGCGGCGAGCACTGCGTCGCCGCGACGGATCAAGGCCACCGCCTTGTGCTGTACCACGGTGGCCCGGGCATCCGGAAGCCGCGGGTATCGCGTCTCGTTAGCTCCCGCGTGGGCCTTGCAATATTTTTCAAAAGGACAGGCACCGCAATCCGGGGACTGCGGCGTGCAGACCAGGGCTCCCAGCTCCATCATCGCCTGGTTGAAGTCCCCGGGCCGTGCGCTGTCCAGAAGTACTGCGGAAAAATCTGTGATGGTCTTTTTGCCAAGTGAGGATCCCGGATCCTGCTCAAGCGCCAGCAAACGGCTTATCACCCGGATGACGTTCCCATCCACCACGGCAAGAGGCAAACCGAAGCTGATCGAACCCACCGCAGCGGCCGTGTAGGCGCCCACACCTGGCAGCGCTTTAAGGCCCTCCTCCGAGTCCGGAAATTTTCCCTCTTCGACGACGGCCTTGGCGGCCTGGTGCAAGAAACGGGCCCGCCGGTAATAGCCCAGGCCCGCCCAGGCGGCCAGCACCTTTTCGATGGGCGCCCGGGCCAGCGACTTCGCGTCAGGGAATGTCTTGAGGAAACGGGCGTAATAGGGCAGGACCGTCTTGACCTGGGTCTGCTGGAGCATGAGCTCTGAAACCAGCACGCGGTAGGGATCCTGGTCAGCTCGCCATGGCAGGTCCCGCTTGTTGCGGGCATACCAGGCCAGCAACAAGCGGCGCAGGACGGATGGGGACAAGGGCTTGGACAGGGCTGCCATGGCGGCGGAGCTCAGCGGCTGTACTTGCTCTCCTCGCTTTGCAGATGCTGGCCCGGCGAGAGCATGATGTCGCGGACGGTCTTGCCGCCCGGGATCATGGGATAGACGTCCTCTTCCTTGGGGATCATCACTTCGAGCAGATAGGGTCCGTCGTGCTTGAGCATGGCGTCGATGCCGGCGGCCACGTCTTTCTTGCCGGAGATGGCGCGCGATTCGATCCCGTAAAGATGCTTGATCCCATCGGCGTAGCGCGGGAAATCGGAGAATTCCACGGACGAATAGTTGCCCTTGTAGAACTTGCGCTGCCACTGGCCCACCATCCCTAAGATCTTGTTGTTCAGGATGACGATCTTGGCCGGGATATTGCGGTCCCGCAAGGTGCGCATCTCGTTGAGGTTCATCTCAAAGGACCCGTCCCCGTCGATGTCGATGACCGTCGAATCCGGGCGGCCCAGCGCCGCGCCCACGGCCGAAGGCAAGCCGAAGCCCATGGTCCCGGCGCCGGCCGAGGTGATCAGGGTCCTGGGTTCCTCGAATTTCAGGTACTGGGCGGCCCACATCTGGTGCTGACCCACTCCGGTCGTGAAGATGGTGCGCTTTCCCCGGACCGCCTCGTTCAGGGTCTCGAGGAAATACTGCGGCTTGATCACGCTACCGTCGCCGGGGTCATAAGCGTTGGGATAGCGGCGCTTCATCTCGTCCAGGTGCTTGATCCAGTCGCCGCTGTCGGCTTTCGGAGCGCGGGAGATCAACGCGGCCAGGACCTTCTTGATGTCGCCGTGCAGGCCCACATGCGCGGCCTTGTTCTTGTTGATCTCGCTGAGGTCCACGTCGATGTGGACGATGAAGGCGTTGTTGATGAACTCGCTGACCTTGCCCGTGACGCGGTCATCGAAGCGGGCTCCCAGGCAGAGCACCAGATCGGCCTGGTCGATGGCGAAATTAGCGAAGGCCGCGCCGTGCATGCCCAGCATGCCGAAATAAAGCGGATGGCTGGCGGGAAAGCCGCCCAGCCCCAGCACCGTGCTGGTGACGGGGATGCCGGACTTCTCGGCGAAGGTACGCAGTTCCTTGTGCGCGTCCCCCAGGATGATGCCTTGGCCCATGTAGATGACGGGGCGCTTGAACTTCTTGATCGCGTCGCAGATCTCGTTCAGGCGGTTCTCGTCCGGTGCCGGCGGTTCGTGCAGCTTGTAACCGGGCAGGCGCAGGGTCCGGTCGATGTCCTTGACCGCCACCGAGCCTTCCTGGGCGTCCTTGGTGATGTCGACCAGCACCGGGCCGGGACGGCCGGTGGTGGCGATGTGGAAGGCCTCGCGCACGACCCGGGCCACGTCGCGGGTCTGGCTGACCAGGTAGTTGTGCTTGGTGATCTGCTGGGTAACGTTGACGATCGGCGTTTCCTGGAACGCGTCACGGCCGATCAGGTGGGAATAGACCTGGCCCGAGATGCCGATCAGGGGCGTCGAGTCCATACGGGCGTCGGCCAGGGGGGTGACCAGGTTGGTCGCGCCTGGGCCTGAGGTGACCAAGGCCACGCCGGGCTTGCCGGTCGCCCGGGCATAGCCTTCGGCCGCGTGGCCGGCGCAGCGCTCGTCGCCGTTCAGGACCACTTCGATCTTGGTCTTGTTGATGACGTCGTAGATGGGCAGGTTGGCGCCGCCGGGGTAGCCGAAGACATACTCGACCCCTAAGTCGACCAGTTCGTCACAAAGTATTTTAGCGCCTATTTTTCGTTCGTCGGCCATGGCCAAGCCCTCGTTTTTCGTTAGATGGAACCGCCCAAAAGATGAACAAATACTATAATATAAGGGCTTAGCCCAGGTCAACATCCAGGCGGCTCCCTTGACTGGCCCCCGGGCTAGGACTAAAATCAAGGCTGTTAAAGCTTATTTCCCGTTATTCTAGGTCAAAGGCCCGTCATGCCCCGTAAGATCACCCTGGCAGCCGCAGCTGGCTTCTGCTTTGGCGTCAAAAAAGCCATCGATGTCGCCGAGCAAATGGACCAGGCCTATATTTTCGGATCGCTGATCCATAATCCCCAGGAAGTCGCCCGTCTGGACAAGGCCGGAAAGCACATCGTCAACAACCTGGACGATGTGCAGGGCAACGCGGTGGTCATCACCGCCCATGGCCTGGACGTCCACAAGATCGACGAGATGAAGGCCCGAGGCATGGCCATCACCGACACCACCTGCCCTTTGGTCACCCGCATCTATAAGGACGGCTGGAAACTGGAAGCGGCGGGTCTCAAAGTGGTCATCATCGGCGACCCCAAGCACGTGGAAGTGCGGGGTATCGCCAGCCGCATGCACGACCCCATCGTCATCTACCAGGACGAGGACATCGAAAAGGTGCCCGTCGGCAGCAGGGTCGGCGTGGTCTGCCAGAGCACCCTCTTCCTCTCCAAATTCGACCGCTTCGTGGAAAAGTTGAAAGAACGATGCGAGACCGTGGAAGCCATCAATACCATTTGCAAGCCGACCAAGGACCGCCAAAATTCCGCCAAGGCCCTGTCCAGCGAAGTGGACGTGATGGTTGTGATAGGAGGATACAACTCCTCGAACACCCACAAGCTAGCCGAGGTGGCCATCCAGCGCCTAGGCAAAGAGAACACCCACCACATCGAGACCGCCCAAGAACTGCGCCCTGAATGGTTCTTCGGCAAGAACCATGTGGGCGTCACCGCCGGCGCTTCGACCCCGGATTATCTGATCAAAGAAGTTATGAGCATGATCGAACGCATGGACGAACCAGCCACCGTAGGGCCCGCAGCCGCCTGACCATCCACCCTTAAGCCCTTATCTTCCGTATTTCTTCGCAAATCGAGCGGCCTGCCGCATGGCCTGCCAGTCGCAGATCGCGTTCAAGTCCGCCACAGGCGCGTTCGTGTAGGGCAGGGTGTGCATGTAATCCGGCGGGCCGAATTCCGGGGTCAGGGTCGAGACCTTTTCGCCCTTGGCTTTCTGGGCGGCCCAGGCCATATCCCACCAAGCCTCATGCGCCAGCAGGGCCCGCTGATATTCGGGCGCTCTGGGATCGGGGACCTGGGGGCCCTCTTCATAGCCCACGCGCGCGTGGATGTGGATGCAGCGCTTGGCCGCGGTCTTGATGATCTCTCCCTCGGTTTCCAACAGCCTTTCGGCGATGCAAACCCAGTGGCTAAGGTCGAAGTTCAGGCTGAGTTCCGGAAATTCCGCCAGGATATCGCGGGTGACCCAGGGATTGTAGAGCACGCGGCCACGGTGGGTCTCATGGGCCACTTTGACGCCGGCTTTTTGCTCGGCTTTGAGGGCGCGTGAAAAGAAGGCGCTGTTCTCGGAGGCCTTGAAATAGTCCTTGCCGCTGTGGCTGTTCACCAGCACGGGGTCCAGGCTGACCGCGTCAGCCAACTGAGCCTCAAAGCTTTCGGCGTGCTCGGTGGCGCTATGCCCGCCGGTGTAGATGCCGGCGATCAGCTTCAGGCCGTTGTCTTTGAGCAATTTTTTCAGCTTCGCCCGGTCTTTACCCTGGGGCACGCCCGTTTCAATGCCCTGGTATCCGGCTTTTTTTGCTTTTGGAAAAAATGTCTCCCAGGCCTCGTCCACGCCCCACAGATGGCGAAAAAGCATCAGCTTCATGCGTTCCTCATGAGAAAACTCGATACGATCAGGCTAGCTTGCCTCCACTAAAACTTCCGATCCATCGCCAGCATCGTTGTCCCGCCAACGCTAGGCATCAGGCTAAAGCGCCAGCTTGTCGGCGCGCCATATTTTTGGGCGCCAAGCACCACAAAGTGGCCGACCGCGGTCCCCAAAAGCGCGCCGGCAAAGACGTCCGAGGGCCAATGCGCTCCAAGGTAGACCCGTGAGTAGCCCACCAGTCCTGCCAGAGGATAGGTCCACCAGCGGCCATAGCTGGACCCATAGGTCTCGGCAAGGGCAAAGGCGACCAGGCTATGCCCCGAGATGAAGCTGGGGGTCCCGCCAGGATAGTTGTAGTCAAAAAAACGGTGCGCCTGATCCCCTTCGCTGGGCCGCACCGCGGCAAAAGAATATTTGACCGCCGGGCTGAGCACGGCGCAGATCGCCAAGCTTTCTAAGGACATGGCAGCTGTGTCTTTGAGTTTTGGGGCCTGAAACGAGTCTCCCAGCCCCCAAAGAACTGCGCTACCCACAGCCGTGGTCCAGCCCTCCCCCAGCAAGGTGGCCGAAGGCATGACCGCGTCCTGCCAATCACTGGGGGCTCGCAGGCTGTAAAGGGCGGGGTCATCCTGCACCAGCCCTAAAGTAAGGGCCAAGAGGGATGCAGACCCCAGCACCAGGTCCTTGGGGTCCAAGGCCACGGGAGCTAGGCCCAAGGCTTTGGCGTCCTGCCACGCGGCCGAAAAAAAGGGGCGCTGGGGTCTTGCTTGGGCTGCCTTGGCAGGGCAGGCCAAAATGTAAAATATGGCCAAAAGCGCAATTAACGCCTTGGCAGAGGCCCGGTTTCGGTTTAAAACTGTTTTCATTCCTAGGCACCGGAACAAAGGAGAACGGCTTGAAAACCGAATGGGTCACCAACGACTTCGGCCACGTGTATCAGGGCAAATCCCTTTACCAGGGCCGCACCAAGTACCAGAGCATGGAGATCTTTGAGAACAAAACTTTCGGCACCTTGCTTTTTCTGGACGGCAAGATCCAGATCAGCGAAGGGGACGAGAACCGTTACCACCAGTACTTGGTCTCCGCGCCGTTATTAGCCCATCCCGATCCGAAGACCCTGCTGATCATCGGCGGCGGCGATTGCTTCGCCATTGAAGAGGCCGTTAAGTTCAAGAGCCTGGAGCGCATCGTGATGGTCGAGCTGGACAAGGGCGTGGTCGACTTCTGCCGCAAGCACTACCCCGCGATCCGCAAGTGCCTGAAAGACCCCCGTGTCGAGATCTTTTACGAGGACGCGCGCACCTGGATGGAAAGGGTGAGCCGCAACTTCGACGTGCTGGTGGTCGACCTGACCGAACCGCACGGCCCCAGCAAGATGCTCTACACCAAGGAATACTACCGGCTCTGCGCCGAACGCATGACCGCCGACGGCATCCTCTCCATCCACACCGACAACTATTACCTGTTCCCGGAATCCTTCGCCACCATCTACAAGACGCTCAGTTCCGTTTTCCCCTGCATCGCCACCGCGCGGGTCGACATGCCCTGCTTCGGCATGGGCTGGACCTACCGCATGGCCAGCGCTCGCCCCATCACCGTGGCGCGCATCGAGAACAACCTGAAGAAGCTGGCGTCGGCGGGGCATGTGCTCACCCACTTCACGCCCTCGCTCTACAACGGCCGGCCGACCCCGGAAGAGGAATCGGCCATCCGCCGCCTGGGCAGCGTCTCGACCGACAAGCATCCCTTTGATAAATTCGCCGCGTTGAACAAAAAAGTCACCAGCTAATCCGATTCCTCGCTCCGCTTCTGTAGCAGGTTCAAGGCCCTCAACAGCAAGGAAAGATCCTTGTCGTTGAGGGGCCGCCGGTTCAGGAACTGCCGCACCCCGTCCACCAAGACCTGCTTGCGCCCCCGGGGCGACACATTCGCCTGCGACATCAGCTGATCCACTTTTAAAAAAAGCTGCTGGCGTTTCTGGTGGCTGGGCAAGCCTCCATCCAGCGCCAGCGGAGCCCCCAACACGGATTTTTCGAGCTCCCAGGATAGGATCGCGACGCTCTGGGCCAGATTAATAGAAAGGCAGTCGCCATGCGTGGGGATGTGGGTCAAACGGTCCATGGTCTTCAACTGCCCCGTAGTCAGGCCGTGGTTCTCACACCCGAAGACGATCCCGACCGGCCCCTTGTCCGAGATCCCAGCCAGTTCCGCCAGACCCTCTTCCGGACGCACTAATTCTTCGCGGCTGCCCACCACCTGCTTGCCCGTGGTCCCCAGCACCCATTTCAGGTCGGCCAGAGCGTCATCCAGGCTGGAAAATTGGACGGCTTCGCGCACCACCTCGGCCCCGCCACGGGCCATGCGCTCGGCCGAAGGCAGGTTAAGGGGGTTCACCAGCCGCAGCTTGCGAAAGCCGAAATTGGCCATGGCCCGGGCCGCCTGGGCCACGTTGTTGGCCATCTGGCTGCCGTCCAGGATGAAGATGATGTTCTCTTTTTTCAAATCCGCAATTCCCTTTCCATGAATTTCAGCACGCTGTCCTCGGGCCCGAGCACCAGATCGGCCAAAGCCTTGATCTCGGGCACGGCCCGGTCCACGGCGATCTTACGGCACGCGAGCCGGAACATCGAAAGGTCGTTCAAGGCGTCGCCAAAGACGGTCACCCCTTCAAGGGGGACGCCCAGATGGAGGCACAATTTTTCAATGGCCTCGCCCTTGTTGGCCCGGTCGTCCTGCAAAAAACCGACCTCGACCCCTTTTTGATAAGGGTCCTCCATGATCTCCAGCCTGAGCTCCGGATATTGCTTAGCCCAGGCGCGAATGCCTTCCAAAGAGCCTTCGGCTCCGCAGCAACTGAGTCCCACGCAGGGTAGCCCTTCCAGATCAGAGGCGTTGTCCAAGGGCAAGAAGCTCTCGTCAGACCAGTGGCTGGCGATAAAGGAGTCCATCAGCTTGAAGTCGCGGGGTGTCCACCAGCGGCGTTGGTGCTGGCCGCGCGGACTCAGGATGACAGTCATGCCCAGTTTCATGGCCTGAAAAAGAGCCACGGCTTCGGCCACGATCCCGGGGGCCATCAGGATCTCGTGCAAAACAGTGCCGTCGGGCAGTTGCAGCACGGCCCCGCCGCATCCGATCATAGGCAGCGAGATGGGAGGATGTCCCAGGGCCTGCAGGCCAGAGGGCACCACCCGGGCCGTGGCAAAGGTGAAGCGCAGTCCCTGAGCTTCCATCAGGCGCCGCAGATGGACTTTGCCCTCATCATCGAAGCCCGCGAAATCCGAGAACAGCGTGCCATCGAGGTCGGAAACGTAGAGGTGCTTCATCCACCCGCCTGTCGTGGCTTATATCCCAGCGCCTTGAGCCGCGCCAGGGTCTTTTCAAGTTGGTCGCCCTGCAATTCCACCACCCCAGCTTTGACCGTGCCGCCCACGCCCAGCCCTTTTCGCAGCAAAGCCGCCAGGGCGTCGCGCTGGCGGTCCGAGGCCTGGAACTCGAAAAGCGTGGTCACGGTCTTGCCTGCCCGGCCGTTTTTTTCGCGACGGACCTTGATGACCTGCCCCAAAGGCGGAAGGCCGCCCGGACTCGAAGCCTCTTCTTGAGGCTGAGGCTTCGGCTTGGGCGCTTCGGTGGAATAAACGAGCCTGGCTTCGCGGTCCATCACCAATCCTTTTTCTCGGGTCCCGAGGAGGGCGCTGTTTTCCTCAGTTTCTGCCCGGTGAGCTGCTCGAACATCTCTTCCGCGGGGTTGAGGTTCTGGTCGGGGGGTTCCTGGCGCTTTTTCAGGGGCTGAAAAGCGCTTCCGTAGCGCCGCTGGTCGTTTTTGAGCATGTTCATCATGGCCTGGATCTGGTCCTGGTCAGGCCCCCCCTGATTATTTGGCTTGGCCTGGCCCTGGTTTTTTCCTTGGCCCCCACCCGGCTGGCTTTGGCCGCCTTGCCCTTGTTGCTGGTTCTTGCCGTCCTTGTCCCCCTTCTTGTCCTTTTTGGGATCCGGATCCTTGCCCTGTTTTTTTTGCTCCAGCCTTTTTTTGGCTAGCGCCAAATTATGCTGGGCGTCTGGATCTTTTGGATCGAGCGCCAAGGCCTCTTCGTAGGAGCGGATAGCCCCCTCATAATCCTGGCGCATGAATTTGGAGTTGCCGAGGTTGTAGTGGCCGCTCATCAGCTTAGGTTTTTTTGCCAGCGAACGTTCATAGTCTTCGCCGGCCTTGTCATATTGGCCCTGGCGGTACTGGGCGTTGGCCTCGTCGTACTCGCCCCGCCCAGGATCCAGTGAAAAAGCCGGAAGCGTCCCGGGGACTAAAAATAGCAGCAGCAGCGCGGCCACGCGCCAGAAGGCCCAGCGGATCTTTTTGCCCACGCGATTGGAGAGCATCATCTCAACAAGGAACAGGATCACGGCCCAAAGCAGGGGTTTTTGATACAAAGGTTCGCGCTGATAGCGGTCCGGCGCCTTGGCCTTGCCTTGCTTCAGGCTGCGCACCCGTTCGTAGGCCCGCTGCAGCGCGGTCGGGCTAGCGCCGTCGAAATATTCGCCACCGCTTAAAGAAGCGATCTTCTTCAAGGTATCAGGATTAACCCTGACGCGCACTGGCTTGCCCTGGTACATCTTGGGGCGAACCTGGCCAAAAATGTCGGGACGGCCCGGGATATAGGCGCCTTCCTGGGTTCCCACTCCGATAGTGAAAACTGGAATACCCAGGGAGCCGGCGCGGCGCGCCTGGCTCCCCGCGTCGCTGTCCAGGGTATCTTCCCCGTCCGTGGCTAAGACGATCATCCTGCCTCGTTTGGGGTCGGCTTTGAAGCCGTCCAAACAGAGCTTCAGGGCCGGGCCAAAGCCGGTCCCATCGCTGGGAACAGAATCGCTCTCCAGCTTTTCCAAAAAAAGGTTCACGGTGTCGTAGTCCGTGGTCAGGGGGCAAGCGATGACCGCGTCCCCGGCAAAGGCCACCAGGCCCACACGGTCCCCTCCCAGGCGCGTCACAAAAGTCGCCAGCGCCGACTTCAGCGCGCCCAAGCGGCTGGGAGGCACATCGCCGGCGTACATGCTCGAGGATACGTCCACGGCCAGGATGAGATCCGCTCCGTTGCTCTCGCCATCGATCTTGATAGGCTGTCCCAGTGGCGTGGCAAGCGCCGTGGCCAAAAACCAGAGAGCCGCAGCCGTCAACGCCGCCTTTAGCAGGGCCCGCGGAAGCGAATACGCCGGGCCAAAGCGCCCAGCCAGGGCAGGCTCGATGTACTTGCGGTGGACCCAGGCCTGCTGCAAGGCCAAAGCCGCGGCGACGCCTAAGTAGACGAACACAAAAGGCCGCCAAGCCAGATATTGGGGGTGTCCGTAATCCATTACATCACGATCCTAAGGCGGAAACGCAATAAGGCTTCGGCGCCCAGCAACAAGGCGCCCAGCCAAAGATAAATGAAGAAATGGTCTTCCGCGTCGCGGCGGTTCTTGACCTTGATCTCCCGGCGCTCCAGCGCGGCGATGCGCGCATAGACCTCGGAAAGCGAACGTTCGTCCGTGGCCCTGAAATACAAACCTCCGGTGGCCGTGGCCATGGCCGTCATCAGAGCCTCGTCCGGCTCTTCCATGCGTTGCTGGATGAGCCTGCCAAAGGGATCGCGGCCGGTCATGATGCCGCCGCCCTTAGCCCCCATGCCGATGGTGTAAAGGCGTATCCCGGCCTTGGCCGCGACCTGGGCGGCGAGCATGGGCGGTTGCCCTGTGTTGCTGCGGCCGTCAGTGGCCAGCACGATCACCTGGCCCCGCTTCGGCTCGCTGATCAGGCGTTGCACTGCCAGCAGCAGGCCGTCGCCTATAGCAGTCCCGTCCACGCCGACGGTGCCGATATCCACCTGGTCGATGAAATATTTCACCACGTCGCGGTCTAGGGAGAGTGGACATTGGGTGAAGGCCTTGCCGGCGAAGACCACCAGGCCCACCCTGTCCCCGGCCAGCGTGTCCACGAAACGCTTCAGGGTCGTCTTGGCCGCGCTGATGCGGTTGGGCCGAAGGTCGGAGGTCTGCATGGAGCCGGAGACGTCCAGGGCCAGGTAGATGTCCCGGCCCTGTTGGGAGGTTTCGGACAAGGAGCTGATCCGTTGGGGGCGCATCAGCGCGATCAGTAACAGGGCAAGGCCGGCTAGGCGCAGCGCAATCGGAAACCCGGCCGCGTAAGAGGACCAGGAGCGTGGAGGCTTTTCACCCGGCGCCAGGGGGAGCGTCCAGCGCCGTCCCCAGGCGTATTTAGCAACGCCAAACAGCAGGGCAAACGCCAGGGCCAGGCCCAGCCAAGCCGCCTTGGGGTCCGCCCATTCAAAGGCCCGCAGCGTGTTCAAGTCCAGGGCCGTCCCGAGCACCTAGTGCCTCACCCGCATCTCGCGGCGCCTGAAGAACTTGAGCAGGCCGGGGGTAAAATCGGCTCCGGTGGTGGCCTCAAAAGAATCCATCTGCAGCCTGCGAAGGCTGCGGGTGGCCGCCTCTTTGATCTTTTTGCGGTTTTCTTTGAAACGCCTGCGGACTCCGAAAGAATCCGTATCCACCCAGGCCCGTCGCCCGGTCTCAGGGTCGCGCAGGGCCAGCATGCCGGCGAAGGCTGGAAGATCCTCTTCCAGCGGGTCGTTCAAGCGGGCGGCCACCAGGTCGTAGCGGTTGATGGCCGCGCGTAGGTCCTCTTCAAGGCGGGGCGCCTGAAAATCAGAGACCACGAAGACCGTGGCCCCACGGCGCGCCATCGAGCCTAGGCGCTTGAACGCGGGGCCAAAATCAGTGCCCTGGCCTTTGGGTTTCAGCACCAGGATGTCGCGGATCCCCCGCAGCAGATGGCGCTTGCCGCGCCGGGGGGGCAAGAAGGCCTCGACTTGGTCGCTGAAGAGCAGGAAGCCCACCCGGTCCTGGTTCTGCACAGCGGCAAAGCCCAGGGTCGCGGCGATCTGGGCGGCGAGCTCGCGTTTGGACGATCCCCGGCTGCCGAATTCGGAGGAGGCGCTGATGTCCACGGCCAGGATGATGGTCAGTTCGCGCTCTTCGCGAAAGACCTTGATGAAAGGGATGCCCAGCCGGGCCGTGACGTTCCAGTCGATCAGGCGCACTTCGTCACCGGGCGCGTATTCGCGCACCTCGGAAAATTCTAGGCCGGTCCCATGGAAGGTGGAGAGATAATTCCCGGCCAGGGTGTTCTGCACCAGGCGGCTGGAAACGATCTCGATCTTCCGGATCTTTTTGATCAGATCCCGTTCGATCACGGCACTTTGACCTTGGCCAGGATCTGCTTCACGATCTCATCGGTGGTCACTTCCTCGGCTTCAGCCTCATACGAAAGTGTGATCCGGTGCCTAAGGACCCTCGCGGCCACCGCCTTGATGTCGTCGGGTGTGGCGTAGCCCCGGCCCCTTAAAAAGGCCTCGGCCCTGGCCGTGGCGGCCAGGGACAGGGTCGCGCGCGGCGAGGCGCCGTACTGGATCAGGGATTTCAGGGCTCCCAATCCGGCCTGCTCCGGCTCGCGGCTGGCGAAGACCAGGTCCACGATGTACTGGCGCACCTTGGGATCCATGTATAGCCCAGCGATCTCTTCGCGGGCCTCCAGCACCTGCTTGGGGCGCAACATGGGTTTGGCCTCGTCACGGATGTTCAAGCCTTCGGCCCGTTCTAAGATCGCCAGTTCCTCCTCCCGGCTGGGATAAGGCACCAGGACCTTGAACAAGAAACGGTCGATCTGGGCTTCAGGCAAGGCGTAAGTTCCTTCGGTCTCGACCGGGTTCTGGGTGGCCAGCACCAGGAAAGGCTCGGTCAAGGCAAAGGTCTCGCCGCCGATGGTGATATGCTTTTCCTGCATAGCCTCGAGCAGGGCCGACTGCACCTTGGCCGGGGCGCGGTTGATCTCATCGGCCAGGACGATATTGGCGAAAAGCGGACCCTTGGAAACGCTGAAATCCCCGGTTTTGACGTTGTAGATGCGGGTGCCCACCAAGTCGGCGGGCAACAAGTCGGGCGTGAACTGGATGCGGCTGAAACTCGCGTTCAGGCGCAGGGCCACGGTCTTGACCGCCAGGGTCTTGGCCAGGCCCGGCAGGCCTTCCAAAAGCACATGGCCACCGGTCAGAAGGCCCAGCAACAGGCTTTCGAGCATCTCACTTTGTCCGACCACCACGTTGCCCGCATCTGCGAGCAGGGCGTGGAGGGATTCCTGGATCTCTTTGCCTTTAGGGCTTAGCTTTTTTGATTCGCTTGCCATTCTTTTTTCCGCGAGTGGGGGTTGTCACGAGGGCCGGTTCAAAGGCTTTCCAATCTCCTTTTTCTTCCATCAACAAGATCCCTTGCCGCAGGCCCTGCGGCAATCGCTCGGCATCCAGGGCCTCTGGCTTCACCTTGGCAAAGAGCAAAAGCTGAAGGCGCTCGATCGTGGGAGCCAGGGCGGCGTAGCCTTGCGCGCTCAGCACAGCACGCATCAGGGCTTCGGCCTCGAGCAGGGTCAGTTCCTTTTCCGGCTTGCGGCTTCGGTGGCGAAGGTAGAAACGGATGACCCGGGCCAGCTCGCGGTAATATCCAGGCTCGTCGCCCTGGTCCAGCAGGGTCCTGGCTCGCTCCAGATCTAGCAGAGCCAGCTGAGCCGGATCGCGCACAATTTCGACCGGACGGGATTTACGCGGACGCAGCCAAAACCAGAGACCTAGACCCAGCAGTAACAACAACACGGCGGCGAGCAGCAGGATGCGCGCCCAGGGCGGACCTAAGTCGGGCTTGATGTCGCGAAGGCCTTCAGCGTCCAGGTCTTCTTCGCCTTCGGGGGTCGGCGTGGGAGGCAAGGCTTGGCCGACCCCGCGCGACACGGTAATGGTCAGGGCCGGCGCGGTCTTGACAACGTCACCACTGGTCGCATCCTTGGCCAGGGCCCGGAAGGGCCCCAAATTGAGCCTGCCGGCCCGCAAAGGCGCCAATTCCCATTCCACCATGACCTTGGCTTTTCCGACTCCGTTGACCCAGGTGACCTGTTGGCGCTGCTGAGGGCCGGACTGGACCTGGAAGCCATCAAAACGCGGCAGCTCCAGCTGCGGGGAAAAGGCGAAGTTCCCATCTTCATTGACGGTCAACGAAAGGGTGAAGGTCTCTCCCAACTCGACATGGTCCTTGCTGACGGCCGCGCTCAGTTCAAAGGACCCGGCCAAGGCGCTGCTGGAAGCCGCGCAAAAGGCAAAAAGCGATAATAGGATTCTTCTAAAAACCATGTTTATGATGACGCTTTCAGGCGCGATAAGGTTTCCGGACCGCATCAAAAAAAAGCCAGTCCCCTTCAGGGGACTGGCTTCAAACCGGCCTTTTTCAGGCGCTCACCAGGCCCAGCTTTTGGCGGGCCAGTTCAAGGGTCTGGGCCATCGCCTCGACGGCGGTGACGGGATAGTTGCGCCTTTTTTCCGGGAATTCAAAGTCCGCTTCGATCTCGGCCGGTCCGATCTTGGCGGCCTCGTCCAAAGTCTTGCCCTTCACCAATTTGGTCAGCGTGGCCAGGGCGGCTAATCCGAATCCGCAGCCGCTGGTGGTGTAGCTGGCGTCCTCGATACGCGCATCCTGGATCTTGAGGTAGATCACGTAGCCATCCCCGCAGGCGCCATTGACATAAGTATGGCTCACCGTGGCGTCCTCGATCACCCGGGAGTTCTCTTTTTCGTCGTTCATCTTTTTGTAGCGTTCAAAATCCATGGGCATGGCTCACCTCACGACGGATAGTTCGTCGACGCTCAGGTCGTAGTCCCCGTCGAACGACATCGGATAAAACGCAAGCTTCTCAACGTCGTCGAATTCCGGCTCGACTTTCTTTGTGGCCCAATCAGGCTGCTTGAAGCTCTCAAAGCTGATCTTCAGCTTGGTCCACTCCTTGGGGGCCACAAAGATCGCGGCGTAGTTCTCGGCCTCGACCAGGCCTTTCTTCTGCAGCCGCACGGTGTAGGCCTGACCGTCGCCTTTGACCCAGAGCTCCAGGGTCTTATAGGCGCTCAAATCATTGTGCTTCAAGGTCAACGAAAGCGCCGCCCAGGCCCAAGGGGCGCTGTTGGCACCCAGATGCCCGTGGATGCGGCCCGCATGCCCGGGGCTCTTCGGCGCTCCGCCTTCCGAAGTCGCGAAAGGCGCGGGGGCTAGGGTCGTGCCCATCTTGTTCGCGTCGCAGCCCGACCACCACATGCCACCCTCTTGGGAGGCCATGCTGTCCTCAAAATTGTCGAGCTTCAGCCTCGCGGGCGCCTTGGAAGCCGCTTTGATGGCAATCGCCCTGGGTACAGTGGGCGTAGTTTTTTCCAACTTTTTTTCGATCTCCTGGGATGCGGCCAAAGCAGACCCAGTCGGCGCCAACAGCGACAAAACGGCTATTAAGAGGAATGAACGCACCATAACTCCAAAATGTTAGAATAACGTCTTCAAGCAAATTATATACGAACTTCAGGAGCAAGGCGATGGACAGAAAATGGCTTGTCTGGGCGGGGATCCATGGGTTTCTGGCGGTCGCATGCGGCGCTTTCGCCGCCCATGCCCTGAAAAGCCGCCTGGAACCCGAGCTTCTAGAGCTGGTCGACAAAGGCGCGCGTTATCAGCTGGCCGGAGCGCTCTCCCTGCTGGCGGGCGCTTGTCTTTCGCCCCGGCTGGGGCTGAATATCCTGGTCTGCTTCGCCTTAGGAACCGCCCTTTTTTCCGGCAGCCTTTACGCCTACGCCTTCAGCGGAGTCCGCGCTTTCGGCGCGGTGGCCCCGGTCGGAGGCTCCTTGCTGCTGCTGGGTTGGTTCCTTATCTTTCTTAACGGCCTGCGTAAGGCCTAGCGGGTCTTGGTGACCTTTTTCAGTCCCTTGGGCATGGCGGGGTTCATGCCCTTGGCCAAGGCATTGTGATAAGCGAACCATTGTCCGGGAAGTATGGTCAGCAAGGGAGCCAGGGTCTCGTGTGTGTCGGCCTCGGCGGTCATGGACAAGTCGAGCGACTTTGACTTCTTTAACTTCGAGAAATAGCGGTCCCTCAGGCCCACCCGGTAGACCGACGCGCCGCGGCGGACAAAGTCCTGCGTTGATTCAAAGGCCTCCTTTTCCATTTTCCCCGGCGATGAGAGCAGGAACACGGGAAAGCCCCCCTGGGCCAGCGAAACCGGGCCATGGGCGAAATCCGCGGTGGAGTAGGAAAGAGCCGGCACGCCGGCGCACTCCTTCATCTTGAGCCCCATCTCGTGGGCCACGCCCATTTGAAATCCACGCCCAAGCACCACGCAAGCCTTCAGGTTCTTTAATTTTTTGGCGGTCCGCTCCACAGCCTCGTCCGTGTCGATCAAAACCTGGCGCATCTGCTCCGGGATCTTCCTCAGCTGCTTCATCAATCCCCTATCCTCCATCCACATCACGGCCAGCAGCGCCAGCCCGGTCAATTCGGTGGTGAAGGTCTTGGTGGCGGCCACGGCCTGCTCTTTTTCCGCGCCCAGATGCAGGACATGGCCGGAGACCTTGGCCAAGCCTGACTTGGGATCGTTGGTGATGCCTAAGGTCCTGGCACCCTGCCGCGCGGCCTCGGCCATCACCGCGTTGATGTCGGGGCCCTGTCCGGATTGCGACACCCCGATCACCAGATAGCGCCGGAAGTCCGGCCTGCGCTTGTACACGCTGACCAGCGAAGGAGCGGCCAACAGGGTGGGGATGCCGGTCATGTATTCCAGGAAATAACGGGCGTAGGTGGCAGCATGGTCGGAGGAGCCACGCGCCGCAAGCACGATACCCAGCGGCGGGTCCTTTTGCAGGCGGCGGACCAGCGGCGCCAGCGAGGCCTCTTCACGGGAAAGCAGCGTGTCGCAGACGGCGGGTTGTTCCAGTATTTCGCGGCGCATGATCTCTGCGGACATGGTGCCTCTTGAGATTGATTTTTTCGTCATTTCTATTTTTTACCGATCTTGGCGTATTCACCCTTCAAATGCTCCACCACGCCGGGGTCGGCCAGGGTGGTGACATCTCCCAGGGTCCGCCCTTCCGCGATGTCGCGCAACAGCCGGCGCATGATCTTGCCGGAGCGGGTCTTGGGCAGGCCGGGTGTCAAGACCACGTCGTCGGGCTTGGCAATGGGACCTATCACCTTGCCCACGTGCTCGCGCAGCTCTTTTTTGAGCTGATCCGTATGCTGATGGCCCGATTTAAGGATGACGAAGGCGGCCAAAGCCTGGCCCTTGAGCGCGTCGTCGCGGCCGATGACAGCGGCTTCCGCCACGGCCGGATGGTCCACCAGGGCGCTTTCCACTTCCATGGTGCCGATGCGATGGCCGGACACGTTGACCACGTCGTCCACCCGGCCCATCAGCCAGAAATTGCCGTCGCCATCCAGGCGCGCGGCGTCGCCGGCGAAGTAGGCGCCCGGAAAGCGCGAAAAGTAAGTGTCCAAAAAGCGGGGGTCATCGCCCCAGATGGTCCGCAGCATGGAAGGCCAGGGCTTCTTGTAGACCAGGTAGCCGCCGCCCTTCTTGACCGCTTTGCCGTTGTCGTCGACCACTTCGGGAAAGGTGCCGGGAAAGGCCCTCGTGGCCGATCCGGGCGTGGTCGGCACCAGCGCCGGCAAGGGCGTGATCATGATGGAGCCGGTCTCGGTCTGCCACCAGGTGTCCACGATCGGGCAGCGCTTCTTGCCGACGTGCTCGTGGTACCAGATCCAGGCCTCGGGATTGATGGGCTCGCCCACGCTGCCCAGCAGGCGCAGGGTGCCGAGCGCGTGGCCGTCGATCAGCTCGTCCCCCCATTGCATGAAGGCGCGGATGGCGGTGGGGGCGGTGTAGAAGATCGTCACGCCCCATTTTTCGATCAGCTGCCAGAAAATGTCTTTGGTCGGATAGTCCGGGGTGCCCTCATAGATGAAGCAGGACGCGCCGTTCAGCAGGGGCCCGTAGGTCAAGTAAGAATGCCCCGTGATCCAGCCCACGTCGGCCGTGCACCAGAATAGGTCGGATTCTTTGACGTCGAAGACCCATTTGTGGGTGGCCATGGTCCCGGTCAGGTATCCGGCCGTGCTGTGCTGGATGCCCTTGGGCTTGCCAGTGGAGCCGGAGGTGTAGAGCAGGAACAGGGTGTCCTCGGAATCCATGGCCTCGGGCTCGCACTCGGCGGGAACTTCCTTCACCGCCTCCTTCCAGCGTATATCTCGGCCCGCCACGATCTGGATGGGGTTGCCCACGTGCTCGAAGACGATCACCGTTTTCAGGCTGGGGCAAGCTCCGTTCTCCAGGGCCTCATCCACGTTCTTTTTCAGATCCACGTGGCCGCCCTTGCGGCGCGACCCGTCGGCGCAGACCAGCAGCTTGGCCTGCATGTCGTTGACCCGGTCCCGGATGGAGGCGGGCGAGAAGCCGCCGAAGATCACCGAATGGACCGCGCCGATGCGGGCGCAGGCCAGCGCGGCGATGGGCAATTCGGGGATCATGCCCATATAAACGGCCACGCGGTCGCCTTTTTTGACGCCACTTTTCTTTAGAAGGTTGGCGAAACGGGCCACTTCCTGGGTCATCTGCCAATAAGTCAGGATCCGCGAATCGCCGTTCTCGCCCTGCCAGATGATGGCCGCCTTGTAGCGCCGGGCGCCGTCCAGGTGCCGGTCCAGGCAGTTGGCCGAGGCGTTCAGTTTCCCGCCCGTGAACCACTGGGTGCGGGGCATCTTGCCGCTGGAGACCTTTTTGTAGGGCTTGATCCACTGCAACTGGTCCGCCCATCCCGCCCAGAACTTGTCCGGATCTTTGGCCGCCTTGGCCCAGACCTTCGGGTCGTTGATATTGGCCTGCTTCACAAAGGCGGAGGAAGGCTTGAATTTCCTTTTTTCCACCAGAAGGTTCGACAGGTTCTTCTGCGCTTTCGGCATGATCCCCCCTTGGATTACTGCAGTCCCTTCAAACGCGTCAGGACCTCGTCCTGAAAATTCTTCATGTAGCTCTTGATCAAGTCATCGGGTGAGAGCTTGTCGTCCTCGATCAAGGGCGTCATGTCCATGCCGAAGATCAGGTTCTGGCTCTTGTCCGTGGCATGGCTCTCGAAATAGGTGGCGTGGGCCTTGCGCCGTCCGCGGGTGGCCAGGTCGTAGCGCTTGCCCCCGCAGATCTGGCTGTCGAAGACACCCATCAGCGCATCGCCCAGGTTCTCGTGGCCGTCGACGGCCATGACCACCTTGTCGGCGTCCTCCATCCAGTCCAGGTCTCGCCAGACCTCGCAGCCGGTGAGCGACTTGGGCCGCGCGGCCTTGGGCAACTGGCGGATGGCGGTGATGAGCTTCAGGGCGACGGCCACATGCGTGTCGTGCTTGTCAGCCAAATTATGGGTGTAGACCGCCTCGGGGCGGGTGGCCTCGAGTATCCGGAGCAGATCCTCGACCAAGAGCTCGTCGTTGGGATCCTTGGCCAGCGAGGAGGGATGGTTCAGTTGGAACTGCGCCGCGTATTCCCCGATCAGCGCGGCCTTGCGCTGTTCGCCCCGCCGCACCACCATCATCTGGGCGTCGGTGTAGGACGCGTAGATGGAATCCCTAGCGCTGCCCGCGCCGTTGGTGCAGGTCACGCCGGCGAACCACTTATCCTCAGCGCCGAAGCATTCCAAGATAGGGGCGAAGGCCATGAACTCCAGGTCGTCCTGGTGCGCTCCCACGCCAAGGTGGGTCACCCGGGTCAGGGCCTTGGGCAAGGCCAATTCATCGGGGACGTAGACCTCGGCGCCTTGGGCGCTGAATTTGAATGCGGAGCTCATGAGGCGCGCCTTTTTTTAGGGGTGGCTTTGGCCTTAGGTTTAGGCTTGGAAATGGCCTTTCCCGTCTTTTTCGGGGCCTTTTTTTCGACTTTTTTCTTGGCCTTTTTCTTGAAAACGATTTTTTTGACCTCGGGCAGGCTGGCCGCGGCGATGGCCTGGCCCACGCGGCGGCTGGCCTCGTCCGGTAAATTCACGCTGATCTGGCGCGCCAGCACCGGGTCCTCCGCGGCGAGCACCTGCCGCGCCTTGGCAAGGATGGCTTCCCCGCCAGCTCCCGAGGTCACCCGGCCTAATATCAGCACATGGCGCAGTTTATAGAACTCGGCGTACTGCAGGATCGCGTAGCCCAGCCAGACGCCGATGGTCTCGAAAATGGCGGCCATGCGCTTGTCGCCGTTCTTCAGCAAGGTCTGCACATGCTTCAACTTGGCGCCCGGCGAATCCTTGGGCGAAAATTCGACGCCCAGCTTCGGGGCCAGGCGGATGACGGCGTCTTGCGAAAAATAGTTGACCCCGGTGCCTCGGTCCCCGGACCATTCGCTGTCGTGGGGCGCGGAGGCCGCGTAATCGACCGGCGCGAAGGCCAGCTCGTTCAGCCAGCCGGTGATATGCCCGTGGATGTCCACGTAGCCCGCGGCCTGCGAAGTGCCCATGGCCAGGCCCAGCACCGCGGTGTCCTCCAGGCTCATGGCGCCGGCCAGCGCGGTGACGTCGCCGTCGTTCGCCACTTCGATGGGCACGTCGCCCCATTTCTTGGCGATGTCGAGATAGATGTTCTTAATGTGCTTCTCGAACTCGGCCGGTTGCTCGTTCTGCACTTTGCGGAAGAGCGAGGCCACCATCACCCGGTTGTCGACATAGACGCCCGCCGAGCTGACCCCGATGGCGTCGATGCGGGGAAGGTGGCGGGCGGCCTGGGCGATGGATTCGTCGATGCCGTCAAAGTGGTAGCGCCAGTCCGCGCGGACCTTGGGCTCCCAGACCGTTTCGGTGACGAAGACTTCCTTGCCGTCGATCACCGCGGCCACCTTGCGGTCGGATCCTCCCGCGTCGAAGCCGATGCGGCAGCCACCGAGATGGCGTCCAATGGCCTTGGAAGGTTCAAAGGCCTTGGGCATCTTGGACTTGTCCAGAGCGAGCACCTGGAATTTCTTGACCTCATAGACCTTGCAGAAAAATTCGGCGTCAAAAGCCCGGCTCCCGCCGGGCGCGTAGACCGCCTTGATCTGGGCGACCAGCTCGGGCGGTCCGCTGAGCAGCACCTTGAATCCGCCGCGCTGCCAGAGCAGGAATTTGACGATCC
>JAZKAF010000070.1:0-51260 GCA_040389285.1 candidate division FCPU426 bacterium | reverse complement strand
AGGTCGTGTTCTCGGCTCACATGCTTTTCCCGCTCTTGCCCCAGCAAGGCGGCGCGCGGGCTTCGACCGCCACGGTCAGCGTGGCGGTGGCGGACCATTATTTCGCCGAGGCGCACTGGCTGGATCCTGAGGGCGGGGAACTTGCCTACCTGGGACTGACCATGCCGGTCCGTGTTTCCACCGATTATGTGACTCTTGGCGGATCGCAATACATCCCCCATACCTTCAGCATGGCGGTCGGCACCAATGACATTCGTCCGTCGGCGGGACAAAAAGCCCTGCCGGTCAAGCCGGGCCAGTATCATATCCGTCTTCTGATCGATGGACGGCTCGAAGGCCTGGCCTTTTTCAGGATCTTGGGGGGGACCCGGCCGGCGGTAAGGGCGGCTCCGGCGGCTGTGACCACGACAGGTCAGTCGCCACTTTGGCAGGCGTTGTTCCAAGCTTTGACTTCCACATCCAAGCCAGCCAAATAAAAAAGGCGCTCCACGTGGAGCGCCTTTTTGTCTAATGTTTCAGTCTGTGTTATTTTTTCAGTTTATTGACCGCGCGGGCCAAACGGGACTTTTTCCTGGCCGCGGTTTTGTGATGAAGGTGGTTCTTGCTTGCGGCCTTGTCCAGCAGGCTTTTTGCCTTGGAAAGGGCTGCGCTGGCGGCTTCCGGACCAACGGCCTTGCCGACCTTGGCTACGGTGCTGCGAAGGCGTGACATCACGGCGATGTTGCGTTCACGGCGGGTTTTGATGCGGCGCACGTCTTTAATAGATGACTTTTTGATGGGCACTGGTTGTTCTCCGTAATCGCGAAGGATGCTTTCAAGAGCCGTGAGTTTAGCAAAACCATATTTGGGTGTCAATGCGCGGAAATTCGATTAAAAAAATGGTGTTTATCAGCCTGCTGGCTGGGGTTACCGTTGCCTATGCTGCCTTTGGCTGGAAAACCGGGTCTCTGGGACTCCTGGCTTTACTTGCTTGGCTGGCCTATGAAACCCGGCAACGGACCCGTTTTCGATTTTGCGCGACCGGTGTGTCCCGTGAAGCAAACTTCGAACTTTTGCGTCCGGCGGCGCTCGTCCGTATTTCGGCTAAGGGGCGGGCAGCCGCTTTTGTATCAGCTGATCATGGTGTCAGCCTCTACAATTCCAGTGGAAAACTTTGCTGGAGTGTCCAATGGGACGAAAAGATCCTGGACGTCCTGCCGCTTGAAAATGGCGCCTGTTACCTGGCCATGGAGGGCGCATTATTGCTCGTCGACGCCCAGGGAAGCGAATCGGCCAGGCAGGCCTTTGAAGCCCCGCCGTTCATCCAGTCTTACCACCTTGGGTTGTCCGGAGACGGATCGGTGCTCATGCTCCATACCCCGTGGTTCTTGCATTTTTTCTCGGCTGATCTTCAGTCCGAAAGCGGAAGGATCAGCTGCGAGCAAACCGGCCATTTCATGAAATTCGCGGCTTTATCACCGGATGGCATGAGGGTTTATTTCGCCGGAGCGAAATTGGTGGAAGATGAGGGACGGGGCACGGAGGCGCGTTGGGGATGCTGGGCCAAGGGTCCTGAAGGATGGCATGCCCAGTGGGCCGGCGCCGAGGAATCAGGATATAATTCCCATCTGCGCGGGCTCGCGTTAAGTGCGGATGGGCGGAGGCTGGTCGCCGAGCTCTACTGTGGGGGATATGAATTCAGGATCTTTGACAGTGACGGCAACTTGCTGTGGAAGCGATCGGGCGACCATCCCGTGTTGAGCCCCCATGGATCGCTGGTCCTGTGGGAGGACCCCTCTGCGGGCCTTACCCTTAGCATCGTCGCTACCCGCGAAAGGTCCTGGTCCAGGCGATCAGAAGACCGGGTGCGCTGGAAGGCGGTTTCCGATCTCGGCGAATGCCTGGCGCTGGAAGGTCGCCGCTGGGTCTGTAGCTCCAGGGATGGGGCACAAAAATGGAGCGTATGGCTAATGAACGACACGGACCATGTCGCAGCTGCAGGCGGCAGCCTCGCTTTGGCTGATGGTTTCAGAGGAGCCATGCTGCGGTTTCCGTGGAACGCATGAAAACGCCTAGGATCCTATTCTTTGTGGCTGTTATTGCGTTCGCGCGGATAAGCCGGGCCGAGCGGGGGGTCGAATTTCCTGAGGGTGCCCCCAAAGCCTCCGCGCGGGCGGTGGCGGCGCTTTCCGAAGTCCTTTCGGCAGGTGGGGTCGTTTGGATGGATTTTGGAGAATCCGTCATCAGGCCCAAACCGGATGGCCGCTGGAGCCCTGAAGGACTTCGTAGCGTCCTGATGTACCGCGGATCCTATGGTGTGGCGTCGGAGGGATTGCCTAAGAAAGGCAATTGGATGGCTAAAACTTTAGCCCCCCGTATCGTCGTCATTGAAAACCGCTCCAGTGTGCACCCGCTTTCAAAGGATATGGCTACCTGGGGGCTGTCCATAAAAGTGGCGGAATATGAGCAAGTCGAACGGTCGCCCCAGCAATGGTTTGATCCAGCCGCCTGGGATATGGTCGTCTTTTCCTCCCCTGGCTGGTGGGGGAATTTCGCGAATCCTCCGAGCGGCCCTTCACGGATCCCAAATTCAGTACGGGACGCGGCCCGCCGTTTTGTTAACAACGGGGGAACCGCCGTTTTTTTTGACATAGCCCAATGGGATCTTGAAAAGATCTGGCCCAAGAGCATCCGACTGGCCAGCTTGGGCCCCTATCAGGTCACTCAGTTCAAGTCTGCAAGCGGGTCTTTGGAAGGAGGACTTTCGCTGGCGGCTTTTGGAGTAGCCCCGGAGAAATTATTGCAAAAAGCGGTCGTGCCGCTTTTTTATCGGGATTCTTTTGCGTATCCCGACGGAAATCGGGCCCCGGTATACGGCGCCTACGCGTTCCCGGATCCGGATGAAGGATCGGGGATGGTGGTCGGATTTGCTTTTCATCCGTTCGAACAGGATGACACTTTTGCGGGGCGTTCGAGAAAGTTACTTCTGAATACCATCCTGGCCGCAGGCGCCCGTAAGACCGCTTTGACCGGCGAAAAATCCCGTCCTGTGGCGGCCATCCCTACAGAGGTTCCCACCGAGATCCCTACGGAGCTGCCCCTCGAAACCGCCACCTTCGAGCCCACGCCGCAAGACACCTTTACACCGACGTTCACTGAGGTACCGACCAAGCTCCCAACTTCGGTACCGACAGCGACCTTGCGTCCGACCATGATGCCGCCTTCACCATCGCCCACACGGCAACCTAGCCCGATTCCCAGCATCCCTCCGACCGAGCTGTTCGTCGTGGTGGTGCCAACATCAGCGCCTGAACGCCGGCCGACGACGCGGCCGACCATCGTGCCTACCAACGTCCCGGCCCCTTCTCCGGGGCCCTCGATCGCCGCTGGAACAGCCCGCCATGGACTCGGGTGCCTTCGCAGTTCTCCGGAGCCGTTCGGGGAAGGGGGAGCTTATGTTTTTTTCTGCATCAAGCGCGAGGCCGCAGTTCGGATCATGGTTTATGACGCCAAGGGAGCCAAGGTCTTTGAGGGGAAATACCATGATTATTCCCCCGGCACCCATCAGATCTCGTTTTTAGCGCGGGATAATGACGGAAAGCCGATCAAGTCGGGGCTCTACCACTACCGTCTGGAGGCGAAATACGACGAGAAGGAGTCGGAGTGGAAGCAAAATGATTTTAGACATCGAAAACGCGGGGACCGACAGCTATAATCCTGAAAACCCTTTAGAGGCAGGTCATGAAAAAAAAGATCTTACTGCTCCACGGGCCGAATTTAAACATGCTTGGAACCCGTGAAACCGATATCTACGGAAAAAGTTCCTTGGAGGCCATCAATAAGGGGCTGACGGACTTGGCGGCCGAATTGGGGGTCGAGCTGAATATATTTCAGTCGAACCACGAAGGGGAATTGGTGGAGGCCATCCAAGGCGCGGTTGGCAAGGCGGACGTTATCATCATCAACCCCGCGGCCTATACCCACACCTCGGTGGCGATCCCGGACGCCATTTCGGCGGTAAAATTACCCACGATCGAGGTCCACCTCTCGAACATCTATCGGCGTGAGGAATTTCGCAGGCACTCCATGGTCGCTGCGGTGGCGATCGGCCAGATCAGCGGATTTGGCCCCAGATCCTACGAGTTGGCCTTGCGTGCTGCTGCAGGCATATAAGGCGTTGACGGTGTGCGCTTTTGTCTTTATGATTCCTTAACTTTTCGGCTTTTGGGGTAAAAAATAGACATGATCAGCGTCTCTTTATGAAGGCCTCGACCAAAGAGGGCCTGACCGGATACCTCTTTATCTCCCCCTGGCTCCTAGGATTCACCTGCCTTTTGGCGGGTCCTATCCTTTTTTCACTGCTCCTGTCTTTTGCGGATTGGAACGGCATCGGCGGCGTGGAAGCCATCCGATGGGTGGGACTCGATAATTTCAAAAATATGGCTTCGGACGAGCGTTTTCCGAAGAGCGTCTATAACACCTTCGTCTATACGCTGGGCTCCGTGCCCCTCATCATGACGGGCGGGATCTTGATCGCGCTGCTCATGAATCAGAAGCTAAAATCCATCGCCTTGTTTCGGACCATTTTTTATCTGCCGTCAGTCACAGCCGGCGTCGCCTCGACGTTATTATGGTTCTATATCTTTCAGCCTCAATACGGCCTGTTCAATTACCTGATCGAACATCTCGGCATCCTCCTGAATTTTATTGCCGAGCCGGCTCGCTGGATCTTCCATTTTGGGCAGATCAGTTTCCAGGGACCGGAATGGCTCGCGAATCCGCGATGGGTGAAGACCGCCTACGTGGTGATGAGCCTTTGGGGCATCGGATCGGGGATGATCATCTACCTAGCCGGACTGCAGGGCATCCCGGAGCAGCTCTATGAGGCCGCCGATATCGACGGAGCCAGCTCCTGGCAGCAGTTCTTGAACGTGACCATGCCGATGCTGTCGCCGGTGATCTTTTTTAACCTGATCCTGACGATCGTGGGGTCATTTCAGATCTTCACCCAGGCCTATATCCTGTCCGGTGGCAATGGGTCGCCTGCGGATGCGGCTCTATTCTTCGTGCTTTATATCTATCAACAGGCCTTCCAATTCCATCATTTTGGTTATGCTTCCGCCATGGCCTGGATACTGTTCTTGATCATCCTGGGCGCCACGATGCTGCAGTTCAAGTTTTCCGGGTGGGTTTACTATGAAGGCGAGGTAAAAAATTGAGCTCCTCCGCCTCCAAACCCGCGGGCTATGATTTTTGGGCGAGCAAGCGTCGCTTGGCGGCGCTGCGCGGGACCTTGGCGTTCACCGTGATCTTATTGCTGTCCTTTGTGATGATGCTGCCTTTAGTCTGGATGGTATGCGTTTCCTTGAAGGAACCCCAGAACGTCTTCCAAAATCCTCCGTTCCGGGTGGATTGGCAGTGGCAAAATTTCAGGGATGCCTGGTATCTTCAGGGGCTGCCCAGCCATAGCGGCGATTTTTGGACCGATGTCCAGAATTTCTTTGGAGAGAAGGAATCCTTCTGGATCTACCTCTGGAACACGGTGATCATCACCATCTGCTCCACCACCGGCGCCGTGCTTTCGGGCGCTTTGGTCGCTTATGGATTCGCAAGACTGCGCTTTCCCGGGCGCAACGCGCTGTTCTTGTTGCTCATCTCCACCATGCTGGTGCCGGCGCAGGTCACGATGATCCCGACCTACATCCTTTATAGCGCCCTTGGCTGGGTCGGGACTTTTTTGCCGTTGATCGTGCCATCGTGGCTGGGAGGGGCGTTCAATATCTTTTTATTGCGGCAGTTTTTCATGAGCGTTCCGGTCGAACTGGATGAGGCCGCCAAGATCGATGGATGTTCCACCTTGGGGATCTTTTGGCGGATCCTGCTCCCGCTTTCAATGCCGGCCTTGGTCACCATCAGCATTTTCGCCATCGTATATAACTGGAATGACTTCCTGAATCCGATGATCTATTTGAAAGACACCCGGGATTTCACCCTGGCCATAGGATTGACCCAATTTTCGTCGCTTTACGGCAATAAGACCCATCTTTTGATGGCTGCCAGCACCGTGGTTTTGATGCCTATCTTGGTCCTGTTTTTCATCGGACAGAAATATTTTATCCAGGGCATCGCCACAACCGGCCTGAAGGGCTGATCCGGCAAGCTCGCTCGGCAGGTTTTTAGGTCCCTGATTAAGCCCCTTTTGGCACCCGAAAGGGGCTTATTTATTTCAAAGGCACGGCCTAGCCGCCGTTGACGGACGCTAAAAGCCTTGTATATAATGAATTTTCTGTTTTTTGACGGGTATTCATGGCTAGAAAGAAAAAAATCGTAATAGGCCTTTTGGGCCTGGGGACCGTTGGGAGCGGTGTGGCTGAATTGCTGGAAAAGAACCGCCAGCACATCGAAAGCCGGGTTGGCGCCCAATTGGAGATCAAAGCGGCCTTGGTAAGGGACCTTTCCAAGGCGCGTTCCGCCGTTCCCGCGTCCACCAAGATCACCCAGAAGCCCTCCGATATCCTCGACGATCCTGAGATCGACCTTGTGGTCGAATTGATGGGTGGCTTTGAGCCGGCCCGCACCTATATCCTGCAGGCCATTTCAAAGGGGAAACACGTGGTGACCGCCAACAAGGCGGTCATGGCCAAGCACTGGGACGAGATATTTCAAGCCGCGCATGATAAGGGCGTCGAAGTCTATTTGGAAGCCTCCGTGGGGGCTGGGATCCCATGCGTGCAGGCGATCAACGACGGATTGGCCGCTAATCGGATCCAGGAATTAACCGCCATCATCAACGGGACCACCAATTTTATCCTGACCGGGATGGCCCATTACGGCCAGACCTTTGAAAAGTCCCTGAAAGACGCTCAGGCAAAGGGCTATGCCGAGGCGGATCCCAGTTTTGATATCGATGGCACGGACGCTTGCCATAAGTTGGCCATCTTGAGCTCGATCGCCTTCGACCAAAGGGTCCGCATCGAAGATATCCACCTCCAGGGCATTCGAGGCATCACCAAGGCCGATATCGACGCTGCCCGCACCGAGATGAATTGCACGGTAAAGCATCTAGCCATCGCGCGCTCAAGGGACGAATCGGGCGCGCCGGCCGCAGGCCTGGAGATCCAGGTGGTGCCCGCGTTGATACCCTTGGATCATCCTCTGGCGGGCGTGGAGGGTGTCTACAACGGCATCTTGGTGACGGGCGACGCGGTGGGACGGGTCATGCTGTCGGGGCGCGGCGCAGGGAAGATGCCCACGGCCAGCGCGGTGATCTCGGACATCATCTATATAGCCCGTAACGTCGCGGTGGGGGTGGCTGGAAAGGTGCCGGCCGTGGCCTATGACGTCGATCACGTCGAGAGCCGTCGCATCGTGCCGGCGGACGAGATCCGCAACCGCTTTTTCCTTCGTTTCACCGCCATGGATCAGCCCGGGGTCTTGGCAAGGATCGCGAGCATCCTCGCGGAACATGGCATTTCCATCTCGTCGGTCGCCCAAAATGAGCGGCAAAAGGGAAGCTCGGTGCCGGTCTATCTTTCCACGTATACCGCCACCGAAAAAGCGATGCGAGAGGCCATAGCGACTATCGAGGCGCTCCCGGCGGTCAAGCAGGGCACCTTGGTGATGCGTTTGGAGATACCGGAGAATTATTCAGCATGATCTACCAGGGCCTGATCCATAAATATCGCCGTTTTCTGCCGGTCAGCGCGAAGACGCCGGTGATCACCTTGCACGAAGGGAGCACGGATCTGCTGCCGGCGCCGCGGCTGTCCGCCCAGATCGATCCCAATATCGAGATCTTCCTGAAGTGCGAAGGACAAAATCCAACGGGATCTTTCAAGGATCGCGGCATGACCATGGCCGTTTCAAAGGCCGTGGAAGCTGGAAGCCGCATGGTCTTGTGCGCTTCCACTGGAAATACCTCGGCTTCGGCGGCGGCTTATGCGGCGCGGGCCGGCATCAAGTGCGTTGTGCTGGTGCCGAAAGGCGCCATTGCCCTTGGGAAATTGGCCCAGGCCTTGGTGCACGGCGCCAGGGTCATCGCGATCGACGGAAATTTTGACGAGGCTCTGGGACTCGCGCGTCAGATCTGCGCCAGCCAGCCCATCACGCTGGTCAACTCCGTGAATCCTTACCGCCTGCAGGGACAGAAGACGGCGGCCTTCGAGATCCTGGAACAGCTCGGGCAGGCTCCGGATTTTCACAGCATTCCGGTGGGCAACGCGGGGAATATCTCGGCCTACTGGATGGGCTACCAAGAGGCCAGGAAAGTCGGACTCAGTAAAAGGCTGCCTGTGATGCTCGGCTTTCAGGCGGCCGGTGCCGCGCCGATCGTAAGGAACAAGGTCGTTCCTTCGCCGAAGACCATCGCCACAGCCATCCGCATCGGCAATCCGGCGTCATGGAAGACCGCCGTCGAGGCGCGTGAACAGTCTGGCGGGCGCATTGAGGCGGTGAGCGATGCCCAGATCTTGGAGGCCTACCATATGGTCGCGAGGCTGGAGGGGGTCTTCTGCGAGCCCGCGTCAGCGGCCAGCATCGCGGGCCTGCGGCTGTTGGCCAAAGAGGGCTATTTCAGGCGGGCTCGGACGGCCAAGAAACGGAAGCTGAAGGTGGTCTGCGTCCTGACAGGGAATGGCCTTAAGGATCCTGATACCGCCATCGGGCACAGTCCCCGTCCTAAGATCGTCCGCCCGGATCTGAAGGCATTGACCGCGCTGTTGAAGGTTTGAACCGCAACTTTTTGGAGGTTTGACGGTGAAAATTCACAGGACGCTTGCACTTTTGGCTGCGGCACTTTTTTTTGTGGCCGCCCCGCTCCTAGCTGAAGACAGCGCTGAGGAGACCTTCAGCAAGGGTGAACGGCTTTTCAGCGAAAACGATTGGAAGGGAGCCGCCAAGCAGTTCCGGCAGGCCGCGGAACTGAAAAAAAACTACTGGGATGCCTACAATAAGTGGGGCGAAGCTCTTTTCAACCAGGGAGAGATCTTTGAGGCCATCATCAAGTTCAAAGAGGCTGTCCAGATGAACCCCCGTTACACCGAGGCGCTTTATAACCTCGGTATGGGCTATGAGAACATCCACCTGGACAACCGGGTCAAGGACGACGAAAAGGCCGTCAAGAAGCTCCAGAAAACCCAGTTTATGGACGCCTTGGCCGCGTATGCCAAGGCTTTGGCGGTCTCGCCGATGAACGACGAGCGGGCGGTCGCCAATTCCCATTACCGCACCGGGGTGCTCTTGCGCGATCTCGAGCTGAAGAAGACCGAGGGCAAGCCGAACCTGAAGGCCGCCATGCTCCATCTGGAAGCCACCCTGACCATGGTCCCGGATTACGCTGAAGCCCGCAACGAGCTGGGACGCCTTTATGACATCATCGGGCGTTATCCCGAGGCGATCGACCAATACACCAAAGCGATCGCCGAGAACAAGTACTATGCCCAGGCCTACTCCAACCGGGGCGTGGCTTCCTGGCATGACGGCAACTGGGATAACGCCCTCGCCGATTGTCGGCAGGCCGTTGAGATCGACCCGAAGTTTGCGGGAGGCCACTATAACCTCGCCGAGGTGGTCTTCGCCCGTGTGCAGGAGATCCGGGCGCAGAAGGACAAGGCGCTGACCCATGTCGAGGTGCAGAAGGCTATCGACGAGTATAAGATCGCCGTTGAGCTGGACCCTAAATTCATGGACGCGTGGAAGGGCCTGGCCAAGTCCTACCGGGCCTATCACGACCTGGATCTGGCCAAAGAGACCTACGAGCATATCCTGGTCCTCGATAAGCGCGATAAGGAAGCCAAGCAGGCTCTTAAAGAGATGAAGGCCGAGCAGAAAGAGCTCCTCAAGCATATCCCAAAGCAATATCAGAGCTCGGACGCCGGCAAGAAGTGAAATACCTGGTCCTCTTGTGCGACGGGATGTCCGACCACCCTCAGCCCGGGCTGGGCAATAAGACTCCCATGCAGGTGGCGGTGAAACCGAACATGGACCGGCTTTGTTCCCAGGGTGAAACGGGCTTGCTCAACACAGGTGTCGCGGAATTGCCCATGGGATCGGATGTCGGCAACCTGACGGTGCTGGGCTACGATCCCCGGAAATATTTCACCGGACGCGCGCCTCTCGAGGCGAAGAACCTCGGCGTGGAGCTCTCCAAAGGCGAGACGGCATTCCGGTGCAATCTCGTTCACGTCAAAGACGGCGTCATGGACGACTACAGCGCCGGCCATTTGGACACCGAATCGGGCCGGGAATTGATCAAGATGCTGAACAAGCGTCTGGGCGCCCCAGGGGTCAGGTTTGCCGGGGGAACCCAGTACCGCCATCTGCTGATGATCAAAGGGGCGGGGTTTGAGAACGCCCGCTGCACCCCTCCGCACGACATCAGCGGCAAGCCGATCGCGGACTACCTGCCTCAGGGCGCGAAGAACAAAGAACTCCGCAAGCTGATGGAAGATTCGACCTTCCTTTTGGAAGGCCACGAGGTCAACCGGGAACGCAGGGCGGCCGGAAAAAAGACCGCCAACATGATCTGGCTCTGGGGGCAGGGCCGAGGGATGGAGCTGCCGAGCTTCGATTCCCGTTACGGCGTCAAGGGATCGGTCATCTCGGCGGTCGATCTGATCAAAGGCCTGGGACGCTACGCCGGCCTCGAGGTCGTCGAGGTTCCAGGCGCCACGGGCTGGATCGACACCGATTTCAAAGGGAAGGCCGAAGCAGGCATCAAGGCCCTGAAAAAGCGGGATTTTCTGTTCCTGCATTTCGAGGTGACGGATGAAGCGGGCCATAAAGGCGATGCCGCGGTGAAGGTCAAGGGGATCGAGGAGATCGATTCCAAGGTGCTGGGACCGATGTTGGAGGCCCTCAAGGGCCAGGACCTGCGGATCATGGTCCTTCCGGACCATTCCACCCCACTCGAACTGAAGACCCATATCTTCGAGCCGGTGCCCTACTTCATCTGGGACAGCCGTGCCACAAGCGGGTCAGGACTGCCCTTTGACGAAGCCTCGGCCCTTTCGACGGGCCGGCATCTTGTCGAGGGCTGGGATCTGATGGGACGTTTTATCAAGGGTTGATCGATCAGGAGGCTAGGAAGCTTTGGCACTTGTTGTGCAGAAATACGGAGGTTCGTCGGTCGCCACGCCAGAACGGATGAAGGCGGTGGGAGCGCGGATCGTGAAGACCCGTCAGGAAGGCAACGACCTGGTCGTGGTCGTGTCGGCGCCGGGAGACACCACGGACGATCTGATCGCCTTGGCGCGGCAGATCGCCGAGGAACCTGACGAACGGGAGATGGATGTCCTGCTTGCGACGGGCGAACAGCAGTCCATCGCTTTGTTGGCGATCGCCATCAAGGATCTTGGTTTTGACGCCATTTCGTTCACGGGACCGCAGGTGGGGATCATCACCGACGAGTTCCATGGCAAGGCCCGCATCGTCAAGATCGGCGACGATAAGATCCGGACCGCCCTGAAACTGGGGAAGATCGTCATTGTGGCCGGATTTCAGGGCCAGACCGCTTCTCAGGACATCACGACCTTGGGGCGCGGCGGCTCGGACCTCACGGCGGTGGCCCTGGCGGCCGCGATCAACGCCGATGTCTGCGAGTTTTATAAGGATGTGGACGGCGTTTTCACGGCCAATCCAAGGGTCGTGACCGACGCCCGCAAGCTGGAAGCGATCTCCTATGAGGAAATGCTCGAAATGGCCTCTTCCGGGGCGCAAGTGCTGAATTCCCGGTCGGTCGAATTTGCTAAGAAGAATGGGGTCCGCATCCACGTACGGTCCAGTTTTCATGGCGGGCCCGGAACGATGATCACCGAGGAGGCGACAGGCATGGAAGAAGTATTGGTTTCAGGGGTCACTTATAACAAGGATGAGGCCAAGCTAACGCTGTTGGGCGTTCGCGACAAACCCGGCATCGCCGCCAAGGTCTTCCAGTCATTGGCCGTCTCGGAGGTCAATGTGGACATGATCGTCCAGGACGTTTCCGAAGCGGGCATCAATAACTTGTCCTTCACCGTGGCCAAGAACGACCTTAAGAAAGCCCAGGAGGTCCTGCGCAGCGTTTCGGATGAATTGTCCGCCGGCGGCGTGTCGACCGACGAGAATATCGGCAAAGTCTCGGTGGTGGGCGTCGGGATGCGCTCCCATTCGGGCGTCGCGGCCCGCATGTTCGAAGCGCTGGCCGAAAAGTCCATCAATATCCAGATGATATCGACCTCGGAGATAAAGATATCCTGCGTGATCAGCGAAAAGGATGTCGAGACCGCGGTGCGTGCCATCCACGATAAATTCGAGCTCGGAGCGGCCCGCTGATGGCGAGGGGAGCCGACCACGGAGCGGTCGCTATCTCTGACCGCGATCTCGGATCGACCTGGCATGGGATCGCGGTGGCCGCGATCGCGGTGACGCTTGGGGCCCTTTATATGGCCGCCATCCGCCTGGTGCTGGACTAAGGCTGCCATGAAACCACGGGTAGAGATCTTTGATACGACCTTGCGGGATGGCTCCCAGGGCGAGGACGTCAGCTTTTCGATCGAAGACAAGCTGGCGGTCGCCCAGAAGCTCGATGAGCTGGGCATGCATTTCATCGAAGGCGGCTGGCCCTCGCCCGCCAATGCCAAGGACATGGAATTTTTTCGGCGCGCCAAGCGCCTGAAACTGAAACGCTCGCGCTTGGTGGCCTTTGGGGCCACGCGCCGGGCCAATGGCAAGGCGGGAACCGATCCGCTGCTGAGGTCTTTGCTCAAAGCGGAGACCGACTTGGTCTGCATCTTCGGAAAGACCTGGGACCTTCACGTCGAAAAGGTCCTGAGGACCACGCTCGACGAAAATCTGGCCATGATCTCCAGCAGCGTCCGCGAGCTGCGGAAACGCCGGGAGATGGTTTTTTTTGACGCGGAGCATTTCTTTGACGGGTACAAGCGCAACGCGTCCTACGCCCTGCGGTGCCTGCGTGCCGCTTTTGACGCGGGCGCGGATAGGCTGGTGCTTTGTGACACCAATGGAGGCTGCCTTCCCTGGGAGATCGAAGAGGCCGTCACCGAGGTGGTGAAGAGCTTTCCCTCCGGGCGCATCGGGGTCCATGTCCATAATGACGGGGAACTGGCGGTGGCGAATACCCTGGCGGCGGTCGCGCGCGGCGCGATCCACGTGCAGGGATGCATGAATGGCCTTGGCGAACGCTGCGGAAACGCCAACCTCGCGTCGGTGATACCTAATCTCAAGTTCAAAATGGGCATCGATAGCATCCCTGAGAAGTCCATCCCCCGGCTTGCGGAGATCGCTCGCGCCATCTCTTCGATCGCCAACGTGCCCCTCAGCGACCACCAGCCTTTTGTCGGATTTTCGGCCTTTGCCCATAAGGCGGGGGTGCATATCGACGCCATGGTCAAGGATTCGAGGTCCTACGAGCATATCCCCCCCCAGAGCGTCGGCAATGAGCGCCGCATGCTGGTTTCCGAGCAGGCGGGACGGGCCGCGATCCAGTCCAAAGCCGCCCAATACGGGCTCAAGCTGAAGGATAAAGAGAGCGCCCGCGAGATCATGGAGTTGGTCAAGGATCGCGAACAGCAGGGCTATCAGTTCGAAGGCGCGGACGCGTCTTTTCAGATGCTGATGCTTTCCCACCTGGGAAGCCGCAAGAAGTTCTTCGAGTTGGAGAGCTATCACGTGGACGTCGAGCGCCGCCATGAATTGGAGCCGTCCGAGGCGACGGTCAAGTTGATGGTGAAGGGGAAGCGGCAGTTGGCCGCCGCCGAGGGGAATGGCCCGGTCAACGCCATGGACTTGGCCCTCCGGAAAGCCCTTTCGTCGTCCTATCCCGCCTTGAGATCGGTGATCCTGACGGACTATAAGGTGCGTGTGCTCCATTCCGCTGGCGGCACCGCCGCCAAGGTGAGGGTGCTGATCCAATCCACGGACGGCAAGGACACCTGGAATACCGTGGGCGTGCACGAGAACATGATCCAGGCGTCCTGGGAAGCCTTGGTCGATTCCTTGGAATACAAGTTGACCAAGGACGGCGTCAAAGGGTGAAGCCGGGGCGCGACTGGGCCATCGGCGTGTTCGACTCCGGCATCGGCGGTTTGACCGTGGTGCGCGAGATACTTAGGCAATTGCCCGGGGAACGCATCGTTTATTTTGGCGACACCGCCCGCGCCCCCTATGGCAACAAAAGCCCCAAAAGCTTGATCCGCTTCGCCCTCGAAGACGCCAAATTCCTGAGCTCTAAAAAAATAAAATTCCTTGTCGTGGCCTGCAATTCCTCCTCCGCCTACAGCCTGCCTGCCCTTCAGGCGGGCTTTCCGGTCCCGGTGCTCGGGGTGATCCTTGCAGGGGCGCGGGCGGCGACCTCGGCGCCCGGCGGCAAGCGGCCCAAGCTGGGGGTCATCGGGACCCACGCGACGATCTCTTCCGGAGCCTATCAGCGAGCCATCCGCGACTTGAACCCCCGCGCGAAGGTGTTCGTCAAAGCGTGTCCTCTTTTCGTGCCTTTGGCGGAAGAAGGCTGGAGCGGCCACAAGGCGTCCGAAGAGATCGCCAGGGAATATCTGCTTCCCCTTAAAGCTAAGGGGATCGATACGCTGGTCCTTGGCTGCACCCATTACCCTTTACTGCGTTCCGTGATCGCCCGAGTCCTGGGACCCAAGATAGCGCTGGTGGATTCGGCCAGGGAAACGGCCCGCGAGGTCAAAGAGGTGCTCCGCCTCAGCGGATCGCTGTCCCTCAAAAAAAACCGGCCTTTTTCCACCCACGAATTCTACGTGTCGGATCTTCCCGGGCGTTTTGGGGTCATGGGCAGGCGATTCCTCGGCCGCCCGTTACCTAAGGTCACCCAGGTCGTTTTAGGTCCCAAACGATGAAGCAAAAGTATCTAAAAGGCGAGATCGCCTATGGCGGGGAACCCCTGCAGTCCCTGTGGGCATACAAAAAATATGGGGTGCAGGGAGATTCGATCGTGGCTTTTCAGGGCCCCTGCGAGGTGACGGTGGAGGCCCTGGTCGACGTTGAAGACGCCTTGGCCGGCGCCTTTATCTACTCCCAAAGCATGCTCCATTTTATCGTCGAGCATTTTGACCAGGACCTTGAAGCGGCGATCTTGCGGCAATATCTGTTGGTGTGCTCCGCCCAGGATCTCCTGAATCGGTCCCAAAAAAAAGTCAGGGTCGTCCGGGACGGCAATGACTTGTACGCGGGGAAGGCGAAGATGAGCGTTTCGATCGCCACCTTGACCCCGGTATCGTCTAAGATCCACTTTGGCATCAATGTCGTCTCCGAAGGGACTCCGGTGAAGACGCTTGGCTTGAAGGACCTGCGTTTGGATCCAAGAACTTTCGCGGACGCTCTTTTGAAGGGCTATGTGGCCGACCACCTTCGGCGGCGTGTCGCCCGTTCCAAGGTCCGCGGGGTCGCCTGATCCCGCCTTATAAAATAAAAAAGCCCGCTGATCTCAGCGGGCTTTTTTATTTTGAAACGAAGCGGTCGATCAGGCCTTGATGCGCCTGACCAAGTTGTCGACCTGGGAGACAAAGACTCCGTTCTTCTCCATCTCTTCGCGGACGCGTTCGATAGCATAGATGACGGTGGAGTGGTTCTTGCCCCCGAAGCTCTCGCCGATTTCCGTCAGGGAGGCCTGGGTCAGTTCGCGCGCGATGTACATGGCCACCTGGCGCGCCATGACGACGTTCGCGGTGCGGGTGCGCCCCCGGAGTTCCGAGACCTTGATATTATAGTTGGCCGCGGTCTCGTTCTGGATCCTGTCGATGCCGACCACCCGGGTCTCGATGTTCAGCACGTCGCGTAAGACCTGGCGGGCCTGATCCAGGGTGAGCTCCTGCTTGGTCAGGGAGGCGTAGGCCGCGACCCTGGTCAGCGAACCCTCCATATCTCGGATATTGTTGCGCATGGATTCGGCGATCAAGAGGATCACATCGTTGGGGACCATCAGGCCTTCCAACTCGCACTTCTTCTTCAAGATCGCGATGCGGGTCTCCAGGTCGGGGGACTGGATATCGACGGTCAGGCCCCACTCAAAACGGGAACGCAGCTTGTCAAAGACCTGGATGTCCCTGGGGTGGGAATCTGAGCTGGCCACGATCTGCTTGGAATGCTCGAACAGGGCGTTGAAGGTCTGGTAGAACTCCTGCTGCATCGAGTCTTTTTTCTCCATGAACTGGATGTCGTCCACCAGCAGCACATCGATGTCGCGGAATCCGGTCCGGAATTCGTCCATGCGGTTGGACCGCAGGCAGCGCACCATCTCGTTCAAGAATATCTCGGAGGACACGTAGAGCACCCTTTTTTCAGGCTGGGTCCGGCGGATATGGTTGGCGATGGCATGCAACAGATGGGTCTTGCCCAATCCCACCTTGCCGTAGATGAACAAGGGGTTATAGGACATGCTCGGGGACTCGCCCACCGCCATCGAAGCGGCGCAGGCGAAGCGATTGCTGTTGCCGATGATGAAATTATCGAAATTGTAGCGCTGGTTGAGGGGGATCCCTTTTAGGATCTCGGCGGACGGCTGGTAGGCGATGGCTTTAGGGACGGCCTTCGTGCCGGTCTCTAGGGCGGCGTCGTGGCCCTTTTTGATCTGGTCTTCCCAGCGTTTGCGGCTCGATTCATCGACTTTAAAGGAGAATTCGACCGGTTTTCCCGCTGCCTTTTCGATGGATTCCCGGAGGGCAGGCAGGTAGTGCATGCTTATCCATTCGAGGATAAACTGGCTGGGGACGTGGATCACCAGGGTATTTTCTGTCCAGGTGGCCGATGTGGAAGAAAACCAGGTATCGTACGAGGAGGCGTCCAGCTTGGAGGACAATAGGTCCAGCGTCTGGCGCCAAAGGGGTTCTTTGACCAGCGTCAAGTCGATGCCTCAAAAAAACGTATCGAGGGCTGTCATTCAGAAGCGGAGTCATTATAATCAACCGGCCAGGAAGTTCAATGCAAAAACAGGACCGGAAAATTAATGTCAGAGCTCCCATTTATTGACTTGCATCCCGAAAAAATCCCCGGGCCTGGGCCGGAACCCGCCCTTGCGGCTTGCCGTGGTTTTTTGGACATGGCCCTCCGAAACGGATGGAAAGAGGTCAGGATCATCACGGGGATCGGCATCCACGGCGATGGAACCCCGCGATTGCGCTCCCGCGTGGAGAAAGAGGTGCTTTCGGCTTATTACAGCAGCATCGAATCCCAGCATTATGAGCAGGGTGGGGCCGTCATTCGCCTGCGGCTTTCTCCTCCAGCGCAGCACCCGGGTCCGGCACAACGGCGGAAGCTCCAAAAAGAGGCCGAGCATCGCCGATCCATGCAAAAGGAAGAGCGGTTGATGGTGCTGTTGGAGCGATTCGAGGCCGCTGAGGCCTATTTCGATGAGTCTGATCTCAGGCGCGTGCGCTTGAAGCTCAACCAGATCCTTCGCGAGTTCTTTCCCGGCGAAACCGCCGTCGCCGCTGATGAAAGCTCCCTTCAACAGGCCATGCAACGCATAAAAAAGAAAATTGACGCCCTGCATTAAAGGGTGCTATTTTTCTCAGTCCGGTATTCGTTTTGGTGGCGTACCCAAGCGGTCTAAGGGGACGGTCTGCAAAACCGTTATTCATGGGTTCGAATCCCATCGCCACCTCCAAAATTATTTTTCACCTATATTGAGGGGTTTTCATGGCAAAGATCACCGTGATCGGTGGCGGAAACGTCGGCGCCACCACGGCGCAACGCCTGGCTGAAAAACGGCTCGGGGACGTGGTGCTCGTGGACATCGTCGAGGACATGCCCCAGGGCAAAGCTTTGGACCTGATGCAGAGCGGCCCGGTATGTGGCTATGACACTCTGATCACCGGTTCCAACCATTATGACGCGACTGCGGGATCCGACATCGTGGTGATCACTTCGGGCATCCCTCGCAAGCCTGGCATGAGCCGCGACGACCTATTGAAGACCAACGCGGGGATCGTCAAGTCTGTCACGGAACAGGCGGCGCTTCGTTCCCCCGACGCGATATTGATCGTCGTGTCGAATCCGCTCGACGCGATGACCTACGTGGCTTCGAAGGTCTCGGGATTCCCGAGCAACCGGGTGCTGGGCATGGCTGGCGTGCTTGACTCCGCCCGCTTCCGGACCTTTATCGCGATGGAACTGGGTGTCAGCGTGGAAGACGTTCACGCCACGGTCTTGGGCGGACATGGCGATACCATGGTCCCGGTGCTCGGGTATTCCACCGTCGCCGGGATCCCGCTTGCGGAATTGATCCCTAAGGACCGCCTCGACGCGATCGTCCAGCGCACCCGCGACGGAGGCGCCGAGATCGTCAAATTGCTCAAGACCGGCAGCGCGTTCTATGCGCCGTCCGCTTCGGTCGTTGCGATGGTGGAATCGATCCTTTTGGACAAGAAGCGTATCCTTCCCTGCGCCGTTTCCGCGAACGGGGAATATGGGATCAAGGACCTTTTTGTCGGACTGCCGGTCGTGCTGGGACGCAGTGGCATGGAAAAGATCATCGAGATGAAGCTTTCGTCCGAAGAGAAAGCCGCCCTAGACCGTTCAGCCGCCGCGGTGAAAGAGCTATGCGAGACCGTTGATAAGCTGATGGCATAGGGGAATATCATATGAAACTCCACGAATACCAGGCAAAGGACCTTCTCGAGACCTGCGGCGTCTATGTGATCAAAGGCGTGGTCGTCTCTGAAGCCTCGGGGATCGACGCCGCTGTGTCTGGGATCAGCGGGTCAGGGCCCTGGGTGGTCAAAGCCCAGGTCCACGCCGGCGGACGCGGCAAGGCTGGCGGAGTCAAACTGGCCAAGACCAAGGAAGAGCTGAAGGAAAAGGCCAAGGCGATCCTGGGCATGCAATTGGTCAGCAATCAGACCGGGCCCCAGGGCGTGAAGGTCAAAAAGATCCTGATGGTCGAAGCCTGCGATATCGCCAAAGAGATCTATGTGTCCCTGCTGATCGACCGTCATAGCGGCCAGCCGATGATGATTTCCAGCGCCGAAGGCGGCATGGAGATCGAGCAGTTGGCCGTTTCGAAGCCCGAAGCCATTCTCAAGACTTTGATCGATCCTTTGGCCGGGCTCCAGCCTTATCAAGCGCGGGATCTGGCATTTCGCCTGGCGCCTGGCTATCCCTCGGATTCCACGGTTTACGTCGAATTGACGGAACTGCTGATGGGCCTTTCGCGGGCTTTTTTCAAATACGACGCCTCCCTGGTCGAGGTGAATCCACTGATCATCACCCCTCAAAATAAGGTGGTGGCCTTGGACGCAAAACTGGCCATCGAGGATAACGCTTTGTTCCGCCACCCCGACATCGAAGCCATGCGGGACGTGGCCGAGGAGAATCCTAAAGAGGTCAAGGCCCAGGAATCTGGGCTCAATTATATCGCCTTGGAAGGCAATATCGGCTGCCTGGTCAACGGCGCCGGATTGGCCATGGCCACCATGGACTTGATCAAGTTGCACGGCGGTTCGCCTAATAATTTTCTGGACGTCGGCGGCGGCGCGAACAAGGACACCATGGCCGCGGCTTTCCGGCTCCTTCTTTCTGACACCCAGGTGAAGGGGATCTTGGTCAATATCTTTGGCGGCATTGTGCGCTGCGACTTGGTAGCCCAAGGCGTGATCGACGCGGCTAAGGAAGTCAAACTATCGGTCCCCATGGTGGTCAGGCTTGAGGGCACCAATGCGGACCTTGGCCGCAAGATGATCGCCGGATCGGGACTTCCCATCACGCCCGCCGAGGGCTTTGACGACGCGACACTCAAAATCGTTCAGGCGGTGAAATAATGTCCATCATCATCAACAAAAACACCAAAGTCATCTGTCAGGGGATCGGCAAGTCAGGAACCTTTCACCTGAAGGGTTGCAAAGATTACGGCACCCAGATGGTCGCCGGGGTGCAGCCGAAGAAGGGCGGGACCACGGTCGAGGGCCTTCCCGCTTTCAATACGATGCGCCAGGCCGTCAAGGAGACCGGTGCGGACGCTACCATGATCTTTGTCCCGGCACCCGGAGCGGCCGATGCTATCCTGGAAGCGGCGGACGCCGGCATCAAGACGGTCGTATGCATCACCGAAGGGATCCCAGTGCTCGATATGTCGCGCACGAAGGCCATCTTGAAGGCGCAATTTCCGTCCGTGCGCCTTATCGGCCCCAATTGCCCGGGCATCATCACCCCAGAGGAATGCAAGATCGGGATCATGCCCGGCTATATCCACCGGAAAGGGCATGTTGGGATCGTCTCGAAATCAGGGACCTTGACCTATGAGGCGGTGCATCAGACCACGGCGCAGGGATTCGGACAGACCACCTGCGTGGGCATCGGCGGGGATCCGATCCTTGGCAGCACCTATTTGGATATCTTGCCCCTGTTCGAGGCCGATCCGGAGACCGAGGTGATCGTCTTGATCGGCGAGATCGGTGGGGATGCTGAAAAGCAGGCCGCGGAATTTTGGAAGAAGAATATGAAGAAGCCGATCGTCGCCTTTGTGGCCGGCCGGACCGCTCCGGCGGGGAAGCGCATGGGCCACGCGGGCGCGATCGTCGGTGGCGCCGACGACACGGCGGATGCCAAGCTGAAGATGCTGGCGGGCTATGGCATCACCACCGTCGATAATCCCAGCAAGATCGGTGAAGCGGTCGCTAATTTGATCAAACGTTAGAAAAGATCGTTCCTTGGACAAATAAAAAGCCCCGTCCGGATCCGGACGGGGCTTTTTATTTGGAAGGTTCCTGAAGCCTATCGGTCTTCGATGGGGCGATAGACGACGTTTTGGGGTCCGACATATTCGCCTTCGGGGCGGATCAGGCGGTTGTTGGCCAGCTGTTCCAGAATGTGGGCCAGCCATCCGCTGACCCGGCTGAGGGCGAAGATCGGGGTGTAGAGCTCAAGGTCGATGCCCATGCAGTAATAGACCGAAGCCGAATAAAAGTCGACGTTGGGATAGATGTTCTTGTATTCCAGCATCGCGGCCTCGACTTCCCGGCTCAGCAGATACAGGTATTCCTTGCCTGTCTTCTTGCAGAGCTCTTCGCTCATGCGGCGCAGATGGGTGGCGCGTGGGTCCTCGGTCTTGTACATCCGGTGGCCAAAACCCATGATCTTCTTTTTCTTTTCCAACCCATCCTTGACCCAGGCCTTGGCGATAGCAGGATCCTTGATCTCGAGCAGCATCTTGGCCACCGCTGTGTTGGCGCCGCCGTGCAGGGGGCCCTTTAAGGCTCCGATCGCGGCGACCACCGCGCTATGCGGGTCGGTCAGGGTGCCGGCCGCTACCCTTGCGGTGAAGGTGGAGGCGTTGAACTCGTGGTCGGCATGAAGGATCAGGCACTTGTCGAACATCTTCTCAAGGGCTTGGTCCGGATCCGAACCGGTCATGCAGCGCAGGAAATTGAAGGCGATGCCTTTCCCAGGCACTGGCTCGACGAGAGGCAGGCCTTTCATGACCCGTTGGATCGCGGCCACCAGCGGCGCCATTTGGGCGGTCAAGCGAATGGCCTTTTGGACCAGGGGATTGGACATCGTGAAACCAGGCCCATCCGATTTCAGCTGTCCGACCAGAAGGTCGGTTGCGGAAGCGGGGACTTCGGATTTGATGTCCTCGGACACCCTTCGTTCCGTCAGGGCCAAAGCCGAGACAGCCGCCTGCAAAAGCGACATCGGGTTGGCTTCGCCAGGCATCTGCTTGATAAGATCGGCGGTTTCCGCTGGAAGGGCGACTTGCGACCAGAGGCGGTTTTGAAAGTCTTCTAACTCGGCTTTCCGCGGAAGCCGGCCAAACCAAAGCAAAAATACCGTTTCTTCATAGCTGCTGTGGTCGGCGACGTCATGGATCGAAAGACCCCGGTAGGTCAAGACACCGCGTTTGCCATCGATGGTGCTTATCGCGGTCTGACCCGCGATGATCCCCTCAAGCCCTGCTACGGCCATATCAACCTCTGATAAAAAATACGATATTTAGTATAGACCTTTAAGATGTGCCTGACAATCCTTGGAACTATTGAGGATTCAGGCCTGCTTAAAGAAGATAGATAGGTTTTTCAGGTCCTCGGTCTTGCCCTTGACCAACTGCATTCCCATGGCCCACCTGCCATAAAGGTCGAAGGCGTTCCGGCGGGACCACGCCACCTTGGCTGTCAGCTTTGTCTTTGGTTTGCCCTGTTCACTGGAACTGATGGCCAGATCAAGAAGCGTGCCTTTATCCACCTGATAGTCGGAGTTGATCAAAACACCGTCGGCGCTGACATTGATGGTTCGGCCCCCAAAACTGTCCCCGATCTTTAAGGGGAAGTTGGGACCGCGGTTGGAAGGAAGGCCGCTGACCTTGCAGTCGACCGCCAGCACCGTAGTGACTCGCTCCTTGCTACGTGTTTCTGTATGGGGTTTGATCAAGGGCATGAATGGGATCCAGGTGACGAGATTTGCCGGAGGTGGGACTTGAACCCACATGTACTTGCGTACGCTGGATTTTGAGTCCAGTGCGTCTACCAGTTCCACCACTCCGGCCTAAAAAGTTTTCAAATGGTAAAACGGCTGGTTCTAACAGTCAATAGAGGACCCAAGGCTCGAAAAGTCTTTTGATTTGACAAAGTTTTTTGCGGGTGTTAGCCTTGTTTTCGGCTTTTGGATTTCTGGAAAACTGTGGAAATTTGAAGCTTTTTGTTTATTACAAGGCTCGATATGGAACGCTCTTCCACGCTTTGGCGTATTGGGATCGCCGCAGCGGTCATTTTGGCGGTTGCGTCGTTGATGACGAGGAGCCATTTCTTCGGAATGAAACCTGGACTGGGATTTGCCCTGGTCAAGAACAAGGTAGCCGTCGTCAGCATCGATGACGAGATCGATTCCCCTGACCGCATTGTGCGGGTGCTCAATCATTATCGCGACAATGTGCCAGGCGTTGGGGCCGTGGTGCTTTCGATCAACAGCCCTGGTGGCGGAGTCGCGGCGGCGCAAGAGATCTGTGAGGCGGTTCAAGGCCTTAAAGATAGCGACATCGCGGTGGTCGCCGCGCTAGGTTCCGTGGCGGCTTCCGGCGGATATTATGTGGCCTGTCCGGCGGATCGGATCGTTGCGGACGCCGGAACGCTGACTGGCAGCATCGGCGTGATCATGGAGACCATGAATGCCCAAAAGATCCTCGATAAGATCGGCCTCCAATTTGAGGTCGTAAAATCAGGTGAATTCAAAGATAGCGGAGGTTTTTCCAAGGCGATGACTTCCCGCGAAAAGGCCGTTTTTCAGGGCGTGATCGATGACGTCTATAGCCAATTTGTCGATGTGGTCGTCGTTGAGAGGGAAGATGCCTTGCGGACCTCGCTGGCAAAGCTGAAAAAGATCCCGGAAAAACAGATCGATCTCGCGGAGATAAGGGCTTACGTGAAAAGTTTTTCCGATGGGAGGATCTTTTCCGGAAGAAAAGCCATGGAACTCGGCCTGGTGGATGAATTGGGCGGGCTGGACCGTGCTATCGATGTCGCGGCAGACATCGCCGGGATAGACGATCCCCAAGTCGTGACCTACCGGGAGTCGAGGCCGTTTGCCCAATGGATCACGGGGATCAGCCGTGCTGATATCCGTGGCTGGTTCCGGCAGCAACTTGGAGCGCGGGGCCGACGGATCGGCTACTTCGCCTGGTAAGGATCGCGACTTTTTTCAATCTGGGAGGTCAGACGCATGGCGGACGAGCCCAAGCCGGAATCACAGACAGAGGATAGCCAGAGTCCCGTAAAGGCCGCAAGCACCGATGGCAAAGAAAAGGGATTTTGGTTGGCCGTGAGCTTGATCTTTGTCGTGGGCGCGGTAGCCGGGATCTTCTCTTATGCATTGGACCGGCCGTTGCCGTGGTTGTTGGGTGGCGGCCTTCTCGGCTGGGGTCTGCTCGACTTTTTCGGACAACGCGCGGCTCTTCGCCAGTGGAGCGGCAAGGACGTCGTCGCCAGGAACCTTGTCAATATCGGCAGGGCGCTTTTCTTCAGCCTTCTCGGCGGGGCCCTGATCGCCCAGGGCCTCCATTATTTGCCTGCCTCGGGCGCCAATAGTTTATTGATGGCCGGGATCGCTTTTTCTGTCCTTTATTTTGTCGTCGCCTACGTTCTGGAACTGACCACCCGTTCGAAAGAGATCTTTCCTCACGCCCTTCTTCTCGCCGCTCTGGCGCTCCAGTTCGCCTCCTTCTTTTGTTTCGCCGTATTGTTCAGCCTCAATTGGGCTGGAGTACTCTGCGCTACCGCTTTTCTTTTCGCCGGTTGGGCGGTTTTTCGTGGGGTCGTCAAGATCGCCGGCTCGCTGGCTTCGAGCGTTGCCTTGGTGGTCCTGCTCCTGGGACTTCCGTTCAGCACATTTTTTATAAAGCAGGTTTTCTTCGTCGATGTTCAGCCTGTGTTTCAGGCCTCCTTGTTCCTGCCGCGTTATTACGAAATGCAGAAGGAACTGGATCGCCAGGTCGGAAATCTCGCCTGGGCACCTGGAAACAACCAGGCTGGGGCGATAGGAGACATCCCTTATTCGGACAAGATCGCCTTTACGGACGAAAAGGATGGGGAAAAAACATTGGGCATCCACATCCATCTTGAGGACGCTTCCTTCACCTTGAATAGTCCCATGGATCCGGGACCCGGCCCGGCCCGGTGGTCGCCCGATTCAAAGCGGTTGGCCGCGGTCGGCACGGATCCGCAGACCCATAAGAACAGGTTGAGCCTCTATCGCTGGACCGAGGGGGGCGCAACGGCTCCCCAGGCATTGCGGAGCATCGTCAAGGGCCAGGACGCGATGCCTATCGACGACCACGGGCAGCTCTGGTCTCCGGACAGCCGGCACCTGTATTTCGCCGCGCCCGCATCGTTGCGCAAGCTTGGTGGCGTGGCCATCTGGAAAGCCACTTTCGGGTCAGACAAAGACAAGGTCCGCCTGTCCAAGATCACAAGCGGGGGGTCTAAGATCAGTCCGGCCATATCGCCGAACGGCAAAAAGCTCCTTTACGTGCTGGAGAAGGAAAACGACAAATTTTTCGATCTGGGAGACACCAAGGAGGGATTGAACTCCCGGCGCTTTGTGCTCAAGAACGAGATGGCGCGGTTCCCGGCTTGGAACGCCGAACAGACTCAGGTGCTTTTTGTCGACAAGGCCGGATCCATGAAGGTGATGAGCGCGAACAATAAGAGCGATGCCCGCGACATCACTCCAAAAAAGAAGATACCTTGGACTATTTGGAAGAGCGACGACGGAAAGGTGTTCACGCTTCATAACCGTGAATACCAATACCCAAGGGAGCTGTGGGTTTCCGACTCTGAGGGACGGCGTCCCCGGATGCTTTATATCTCGCCTTGCGATGAGATCCTTTCGCCGGTATGGGCGCCCGATTCTGGCAGGCTCGCCTTCATCGAGCGCACCGGAAAGAAATATGCGGTGTGGTCGATGATGGCGGATGGCGCGTGGCGCAGGCGGTTTTTTGCCAGCGACGAAAAGGTGCGGTCGTTGTCCTGGAGCCCTGACGGAGCGAGATTGGCTTGGTTCGCGGACCGTAGTGGCGGAGAGGAATCCGGCCAGGAGTTATGGGTCGCTGACAAAGACGGTTCGAATCCGGAAATGGGATATCGTGGGAGCGGGGAATTGTCGGGGATCTCCTGGTCGCCCACGGGACAGCACATCGCCTTCGAGGAGCGCTGGAGCTACAACGCGATGGGCTTGAGGGTGGTCAGGCCGGATCTCTATAGCGGATTGGTGCTGGACCTGAAGAGCAAGGCTGTACGGAGCCTCACCCCGGCAGGCCTTTTCGCCCGTCAGCCAGTATTTTCACCGCAGGGCGTGATGATCGCTTTTAGCACGGAGCAGAATCGCTGGTCCCTGCTTCCTAGCGCGCAAAGGCCGGTATTGCTGGCGGGAGTGAAGCTTTTCTGATCAGAGGGCCTTTTTCAGCAGATTTGTTAGTGATTTAGCGTTGTTTCATAACGCGAAAATATTAAAAACTTGACGAAAATTGAAGCCTCCGCTATTGTTTGCCTTCCGCAAAATGCGGAATATGCAGGAGAAAATCAGTGTTTCGGGTGAAATTGTCGTTGGTCCCTGAAGAGGGTATGTTTGGGGAGCAAGGGCTGAAGCTCAGTCCGCTTGACCTGGGATTGAGCGAAGTTTTTGTCGGACCAGCTTTGACTCTGGATTATGAGCTTCGGCGCATCCAGGACAAAGTGCTGGGAAAGTTTCACGCCTCGGGAGAGCTGGAATTGGAGTGCTCCCGGTGCCTCAGGCATTTCGAAGAATCGGTATCGGCCGATTTTGTCGCCGAATTCGAGGCGATGCCCGAGAAAAAAGATCCGCGCAAGGGCCTGGACCCGGACGCGCCGGAACTTGGGGTCGTATTTTTTGAGGGCGATCACCTGCCCTTGGGAGAAGAGATCCGCCAGGAAATGGAATTGCAGGTGCCCTTGGCCCCGGTCTGCAAAAATGAATGTAAAGGGCTTTGTCCGGTCTGCGGCTGCAATCGAAATGAAACGGACTGTGGATGCGCCGCCCTGGAAAAGGACAGCCCTTTTTCCGGATTGAAAACACTTTTCAAGAAAGCTAAGGAGAACTGAAATGCCCAATCCAAAGCGACGCCATTCCAAGCAGCGCCGCAACACCCGGCGCGCCAACTGGAAGATGGAAAGCCACAGCCTGGGGCTCTGCTCCCAGTGCCGCCAACCCAAGTTGCCGCACCGTGTATGCCCTAATTGCGGCCATTACAACGGCAAAGAAGTCATCGTCGCCAAAGAGGCGTAAGCCTTACTCGTGGCCGCAATGATCAGGGTCGCCGTCGACGCCATGACCGCTGAAAAAGGCGTCCAAGAGGTGGTGCACGGCGCTATCCGGGCCCTTAAAGAATTTCCTGACTTGCAGGTCCTGCTTGCGGGCGATCCTGGCGTCATCACGCCATTCCTAAAGAAGCAAAATTTTGGAGACCGGCTGGTCATCGTTCCCGCCACGCAGGTCATCGGCATGGATGAGGAACCGGGCGCCGCTTATAAAGCGAAAAAGGACGCCTCGGTCTCCGTGGCGACCCGCCTTATCGCCGAAGGAAGGGCGGACGCCGTGACCTCCCCGGGGAACACGGGGGCCAGCCTCGCGGCGGCCACCTTTATCCTGGGCCGCATCAAGGGCTTGAGGCGGCCGGCCATCATGGCGCTGTTTCCGGCATCCCATGGTTCGACCGCGCTCCTGGACTGTGGCGCCTGGGTCGACTGCAAGCCAGAGGCCTTAGTGCAGTGGGGGCTGATGGGAAGCGTTTATATGAAAGAGATCCTTGGCGTCGAGAATCCGCGGGTGGGCCTGCTTTCCATCGGAGAAGAGGAGAGCAAAGGCAATACCCAGGTGCACGAGACATTTCCGCAGATGAAGAACGCCGCGTTTAATTTTATCGGCAATGTCGAAGGGCGAGACCTGTTCAATGGCCGCTGCGACGTCTGTGTCTGCGACGGATTTGTCGGCAACATCGTGTTGAAGACCGCCGAGGGCCTGGGAAAGATGCTGATGAACAGCCTTAAAGAATCTTTTCAAAATGGATCCGCCTTTGAAAAGATAGGCGGTCTCCTGGCAAAACCGTCGTTCAACCGGGTCCGCCGACGCGTCAGCGCGGAAGAGGCGGGCGGTTCGGTTCTGTTGGGCGTGAATGGGATCTTTGTGATCACCCACGGTTCGGCGAACCGGGTGATGATGAAAAACGCCATCCGCGTCTGCTACGAGAACGCGCGGCAGGATATCCTCAGAAAGATCACCGCGGTCATCGATTCGCGCGAGGACCTGGCCCAATGAAGCCTTTGGCGGCCATCCTTGGGACGGGACACTATGTCCCCTCGCGGGTCATGACCAACGCGGACCTTGAAAAAATAGTCGAGACTTCGGATGAATGGATCCGCAGCCGTACCGGGATCCGCGAACGCAGGATCGCGGCGGCCGACGAGCATGTTTCGGACATGGCCACCTACGCGGGAAAGGCCGCGCTGGAATCCGCCGGCATTCAGGCGTCCGAGCTCGACCTCATCATCCTCGCCACGCTGACCCCGGACTACACCTGGCCGGCCGCAGCCTGCCTTGTCCAGCGCAAGCTCGGGGCGTTCCGCGCCTCCGCTTTTGACATCTCAGCCGCTTGCTCGGGATTTGTATACGGGATCAGCCTGGCACAGGCGATGGTCGCCGCGGGGACCGCGAAAAATATATTGGTCATCGGGGCTGAAAAACTGAGCGCCGTGGTGGATTGGAAAGACCGCAATACCTGTGTGCTTTTTGGCGATGGGGCCGGTGCGGTGGTCGTGGGACCCAATCAGGGCCGTGGAGCGATCTTATCCACGCATCTCGGCACGGATGGGACCGCCGTGGAGCTGCTTTATCAACCGGGCGGCGGTACGGTCTGCCCGGTGAGCCCGGAGAGCCTGGCCGAGCGTAAGCATTTCCTTCATATGAACGGAAAAGAGGTCTATAAGTTCGCGGTCAAAGTCATGGGCGAGGCCGCCGAGCTGGCCATGGCCAAGGCGGGACTGAAGTCCGAAGACATCTCTCTTTTCATCCCCCATCAGGCCAACATACGGATCATCGAGGCGGCGGCCAAGCGCTTGGAGCTGCCCATGGAAAAGGTCTTCATCAATCTGGATAAATACGGGAATACCTCGGCGGCGTCCGTGGGCATCGCCCTGGATGAGGCGCAGGCCGCCGGGCGCTTGAAACGAGGAGATAAGACAGTTCTTGTGGCTTTTGGCGCGGGGCTCACCTGGGCGTCGGCGGTCATCGAGTGGTGATAGCATGATGGTGTTCATGTTCCCGGGCCAAGGTTCGCAGGCGGTCGGCATGGGGAAGGACCTCGCTGAAGCCGATCCCGGCATCGCAAAACTTTTCGATCAGGCCGATGAGATTTTAGGCCGTGACTTGAAGCGCATCATCTTTGAAGGGCCGGAAGAGGCTCTGAAAGAGACCTCCAACACGCAGCCCGCCTTGTTCGTGGTGAACGTGGCCGCCGCGTCCATGATCAGATCCGGAGCCTGGGCCGAGGAACCGGACTTTTTGGCCGGACATTCCCTCGGAGAGTATTGCGCCCTGCACGAAGCCGGCGTCTTTAGTTTTGAGGACGGGCTGAAGCTGGTGGACGCCAGGGCCAAGGCCATGGCGGAAGCGGCGAGAGAACAGCCTGGATCGATGGCTGCGATCCTCGGGCTGGAGGATTCCCTGATCGACGCCGCTTGTGAACGCGCTTCGGTGCATCCCCTGACCGTCCAGGCCGCGAATTATAATTCTCCGGGGCAGGTGGTCATCTCCGGGCATTCGGCCGCGGTGGAGAAGGCGGCTGAGTATTGCAGGGAGGCCGGCGCCGCGAAATGCATCATGCTCCCTGTTTCAGGAGCTTTTCATTCTTCGCTGATGAAGGGCGCGGGATCGCGATTGGAAAACGCCTTCTCTAAGGTCGCCTGGAATCCCGCGCGAAAGCCGGTGGTCTCGAACATCAACGGCCTGCCTTACGGCGACCTGGATTCCATCCGCAAAGGCCTGGTGGCCCAGGTCTCCGGGCCGGTCCGATGGACCTCCTGCATGCGGACCCTCTTGGACAAAGGCGCTGACCGGTTCGTCGAGGTCGGTCCCGGACGCGTGCTCCAGGGGCTGATGAAGAAGATCGAGAAAAGCGCGGCTTGTTTTGGCGCGGGTGATTTGGCTTCGATCAAAAAGGGTCCTCCATGGCTGACTCAGGCGAGCTAAAGGAAAAGGTCGCGATCGTGACGGGCGGGACCCAAGGCATCGGTTATGCGATCGCCCGACGGTTCTCCCAGGCGGGCGCGCGGGTGGTCCTGAGCGGCAGGGACGCCGGCAAAGCGGCCGCGGCCGCGGCCGCGATCGCGGCGGAAACCGGCGGCCTGGTGCTGGGACTGCGGGCGGATGTGGCGCTTTCCGCCGATGTGGATGCCATGGTGAATAATGCCCTTGACAACTTCAAACGCGTTGATATTTTAGTCAATAACGCCGGGATCGCCAAAGACGGGCTTTTGCTGCGGATGAGCGACCAGGATTTTGACGATGTGATCGCCACGAATCTCAAGGGCGCTTTTAACTGTACGCGCGCGGTATGCAAGAGCATGCTGAAGGCGCGGGCCGGCAGCGTCATCAACATATCAAGCGTTGTCGGGCTCAACGGAAATCCCGGGCAGGCGAATTATTCCGCCAGCAAAGCCGGTCTCATCGGCCTGACCAAGTCGGTGGCCAAGGAACTTGCTTCGCGGGGGATCAGGGTGAATGCGGTGGCTCCGGGCTTTATCCGGACCGCCATGACTTCGGAATTAGGGGAAGAAGCCCAGAAGGCTTTGCTCAACCAGATACCCTTGGCGAAATTCGGGGAGTCCGAGGATATCGCGGAAGCGGCTCTCTTTCTAGCGTCGGATCGTTCCCGTTATGTGACGGGACAAGTGCTGCGGGTAGATGGCGGCATGATGATGTAAGCGGAAGCTTTTTTTATTACTCAGGAGTTCAGCGTGGCTATCGAAGACAAAGTCAAAGAGATCATCGTGGAGCAGCTGGGCGTCGAAGCGGGCCAGGTGAATCCGGAAGCCTCCTTCATCGATGATCTCGGCGCCGATTCGCTGGACACAGTGGAATTGGTGATGGCGTTCGAAGAGGAGTTCAACATCGAGATCCCCGACGAAGACGCCGAAAAGATCAAGAAGGTGGGCGACGCCATCGAATACATCAAGGCGCACGCCAAGTCCTGAGCCCTGTTGAGGTGGACGCGCATTGACGCGTCCAAGTGAACGCCATACGCCGGAAAGCTATTTTCCGGCGTTGGTTTTTTGAAGAGGGTCGCATGTTCCAACGTCGCGTGGTGGTCACGGGCATCGGCGCCGTGACGCCGCTGGGTAACGACATCGAGACGGCCTTCAAGGCCATGCTCGAGGGAAAGTCGGGAGTGGGAAGGATCACCGCTTTTGACACCTCGGGACAGGATGCGCATATCGGCGGCTGCATCAAGAACTTCGAATTGAGCCCCCAGCTCGCGGACAAAAAAGAGATCCGTCGCATGGATTTCTTCGTGCAGTACGCGATCGCGGCGGCCGATATGGCGATCAAGGACGCAGGCATCAGCCTTGATAAGGTCAACCGGGAGCGTTTTGGAGCGCTGATCGGATCCGGCATCGGAGGCCTTCGCATCATCGAGGAGCAGCATCAGATCCTGATGGAAAGGGGTCCCGGCAAGGTGAATCCTTTCCTGATCCCGATGCTGATCGTGAACATGGCCCCCGGCCATGTTTCCATCAAGTTCGGGTTGCGTGGACCCAATTCATGCGTGGCGACCGCCTGCGCGACAGGCAACCACGCGATCGGCGACGCCGCCCATATCATCGCGCGCGGCGACGCGGACATCATGGTGGCCGGTGGCTCTGAATCCGCGATCACGCCCCTTGGTCTCGCTGGTTTCTGCCAGGCGCGCGCGCTTTCGACGCGCAACGACTCCCCGGAACAAGCCAGCCGTCCTTTTGACAAGGATCGTGACGGCTTCGTGATGGGCGAAGGATGCGGACTGCTGATCCTTGAATCCCTGGAACACGCCAAGGCGCGTGGCGCCAGGATCTACGCGGAGCTGGTGGGTTATGGCCTGTCGGGCGATGCCCATCACATGACCGCCCCGCCTGAAGACGGGCACGGAGCCTATCAGGCGATGAAAATGGCGCTGGATAACGCCCGGGTCAATCCGGAACAGGTGGATTACGTCAATGCCCATGGTACCTCGACGCCTTTGGGCGACCTGGTCGAGACCCTGGCCATGAAGCGCATCTTTGGCGACCACGCCATTTCCAAGAAACTTTGGATCTCGTCGACCAAGTCGATGATAGGCCATCTTTTGGGCGCGGCGGGCGGCGTGGAAGCGGCGGTCTGCATCAAGAGCATCCAAACGGGAAAGGTCCACCCGACGATCAATCAGACCAGTCCGGATCCGCAATGCGACCTGGATTACGTCCCCAACACTGCACGGGAAAGAAAGTTGACCTATGTCCTGTCGAATGGCTTTGGTTTCGGCGGGGTCAACGCGTCCTTGCTGTTCAAGGCATTTGAGGCTTAGGTGGCGAAGCGTCGCGACTCCACAGACTTAAAGGAGTTTTTCGAGGCCCTTGGGCTCAAGCCGAAGGATAAGGCGCTCTTCGAGCGTTCATTGACCCACCGTTCAGTTCTGAACGAGAACGCCGCAGAAACCATTTCGAATGAAAAATTAGAATTTCTAGGTGACGCTATCCTGGGCGCCGCCGTCTCTGAATATCTCTATCTTTCCCATCCTGACCTCAGCGAAGGCCAACTGGCGCGGCGGAAATCAGCCTTGGTATCCGAAGCGGCGCTCGCCAATCTTGCCGTTCATTTCGAGCTGGGAAAATACCTGGTGATGGGCAAAGGCGAGGAACAGACGGGCGGAAGGGAAAAAGCCGCGCTCCTCGCGGACGGATTCGAGGCGGTCCTGGGAGCGATCTATCTGGATCTCGGATGGAAAGAAGCGAGGGAGTTCATTTTTGGCTGCCTGCGCTCCATCCCTCTGTCACGGGGACTGCAGAAGACTCAGGATGCCAAAAGCCGCCTTCAAGAATACACTCAGCGGCTCTACAAAAAACCTCCCCAGTACCGGGTGACCAGGACCAAAGGTCCAGACCACGCCAAAGAATTCGAGATCGAGGTCGTGGTCGAAGGGAAAACCGCCGCCCGGGGGCGGGGTAAAACGAAGAAAGAGGCCGAGCAAGATGGGGCAACCCAGGCGCTTGAAGGCTTCGAAAATGCCTAGGCAAACCGCTTGATTCTTTCCATCGCATCGTTTAATATTTTTTAACTTTGCGAAAATTTTCACAAAGTAAACTGCGTCGGTAACAAGCATTTTCACGAGGCGCGCGTGGCCGGGGACCCCCTACAGGATGTGGTAGTCACCTCCAAACTAGACAAGGTATTGGGTTGGGCCCGGAAATACTCCCTTTTCCAATATCCCTTTGTCACGGCCTGCTGTGGCATGGAATTCATGGCCACTTCGGCTTCCCATTACGACACGGACCGCTTTGGCGCCGCTTTTCCCCGTTTTTCACCTCGCCAAGCGGACCTCTTGATGGTCGTCGGCACCATCACCCATAAACAGGCCCCTATCTTGAAACGCGTCTACGACCAGATGTGCGAGCCCAAATGGGTGGTCGCTTTCGGGGTCTGTGCGACGTCGGGAGGTTTTTACCAAAACTATGGATCGGTGCCGGGCATCGACTGTTTTCTTCCAGTGGACATGTACATCCCCGGCTGCCCTCCGCGCCCCGAAACCGTCATCGACGCGCTGTTGAAACTTCAGGAACGCATCCAGAATTCCCGCCAGGCGGTCCTCTAGGGCTATGGAAGAATCCCCTCTATTTCAAAAGATGCGCCAGGCGCTGGGGCCCGGCTTGACCGGTCGCGAGGAACAGGGCGGCAGGGAAGTCATGGTCCTTGCTGCGTCAGCTTTGCTCAGTTGTATCGGCGTCCTTCGTGAGGATCCCGAACTGGCTTTTGAGATGCTGATCGATCTGGGAGGCGCTGATTACAGCACTTATTCCGATCCGAAAGAACTTCCGCTTTGCGTGTCCTATCACCTTTATTCCCCGAAGTATAACCACCGTGCATGGCTGAAGGTCTATCTGCCTGTCGAGCAAGCTGAGGTCGACAGCCTTTCGCATATCTTCGCTGGCGCGAATTGGTATGAAAGGGAATGTTGGGACATGTATGGGATCGTCTTTCGGGGACACCCGTATATGAAGCGGCTTTTGCTTTACGATGAGTTCGTCGGACATCCCCTTCGCAAAGATTATCCCATCTTGAAAATGCAGCCCCTGATCCCGATGCGTAACGCCGTGGATTACGAAGCTGTCGCCGTCAGAAACCGCCTAGACTCTGGGGAGAAGGACTGACGCCATGCCCATGGAACTGAAAGATAAATTCCCTGACTCGCCGCGCGATGAGGCCGAAGAGTTCGATATCGAACCCATGTACATCAACATGGGCCCTTCCCATCCCGCGATGCACGGCACGGTCAAGCTGGTCCTTAAGTTGGACGGCGAACGGGTGGTGGGCGCCGACATGCAGATCGGCTACCTGCACCGCTGTTTCGAAAAGACGGTGGAACACAAGACTTGGAATCAGGCGATCCCTTATACCGACCGACTGAATTACGTCAGCCCCCTGATCAACAACGTCGGTTACGCCCTGGCCGTTGAAAATCTTCTGGCCATCGAGGTGCCCGAGCGCTGCCAGTATATCCGCGTGATCATGAGCGAGCTGAGCCGTATCGGCGACCATCTGACTTGCATCGGCGCCTCCGCTATGGAGCTCGGCGCGCTGACCGCGTTCCTGTATTTCATCAAGGCGCGCGAATATACCTGGCAATTGATCGAGGAAGTGACCGGAGCCCGGCTCACCATCTCCTACACCCGGGTCGGCGGCGTGGTCAGGGATCTGCCCGCGAATTTCGAGGAGCGCTTCGATTGGATCGAACGCCAGATCCTGGAAAACGTGGATGAAGTGCGGGCCCTGCTGGAGAAGAACCGCATTTTCATCGACCGGATGAAGGGCGTGGGGGTCATGAAACTGGATCGCGTGATGTCTTACGGCATGACCGGTCCTTTCGCCCGGGCCTCGGGCTTGAATTACGATGTGCGCAAAGCCGCCCCGTATCTGGTCTACGACCGCATGGATTTCATCGTGCCGACCGCGACCGAGGGCGACAACTTCGCCCGTTACCAGGTCCGCATCCAGGAGATATTTCAAAGCCTGAGGATCATCCGCCAGGCGCTCAAGGAGATCCCCGAAGGACCGATACGTTCCAAGGATCCCCGTGTCAGTTTGCCCCCGAAAAAAGAGGTCTACTCGAACATCGAAGCCTTGATGAACCACTTCAAGCTGCTGATGCCCGGACATGGCATACGGCCTGCGAAGGGCGAGGTCTACCAGGCCGTCGAAGGCGGCAACGGGGAGCTCGGGTTTTGGGTCATTTCGGACGGAACGGACAGGCCTTACCGGGTCCGGGTGCGTCCCCCCTGTTTTCCGATCACTGCGGGGGTGGAAGAGCTGGTATTGGGAGAAAATCTGGCCGACATCGTCCCCATCTTCGGATCGGTGAACATGATCGGCGGGGAGCTGGACCGATGAGCTTGATCACCCCTGAGCTGCGTGCAAGGTTCGACATCTTGGTCGCTTATTATCCGCCCGACCAGCGCCAGGCCGCGGTGATCCCCCTGCTGCATCTGATGCAGGAAAAGGGAGGCCAGGGTTTCCTGACCGCCGAGGCGCAGGCTGCGGTCGCGGATTATCTGGGCGTCCCCGTGGTGAAGGTCCAGGAGGTCGTGAGCTTTTACACGATGCTCTCCGAGAAGAAACGCGGAAAAAATCACCTGATGGTCTGCCACACGCTTCCTTGCGAGCTGACGGGCTGCGAAGGCGTGATGGCGTCCGTGAACAAGCGGCTCGGGCTGAAAGGCGGCGAGGTCAGCCCTGACGGGAAGTTCAGCGTCGAAGAAGTGGAGTGCCTTGCCCGTTGCGGCGAGGGCCCCGTGATGCAGGTCGGAGAGCGTGTTTTCACCCACTTGACGCCTGAAAGCGTGCTGAAGGCGATCGATGACATGGAAAAGGTGTCCTGATGGCCACGCCGCTTTACCTGACCAAAAATTTCAAGAACCCCGCGGCGGCCAGCTATGACGGATACGTCGCGGGTGGCGGATACGCGGGACTGAAAAAGGCGCTGAGCATGGCGCCCGCGGATATCATCGAAGAGGTCAAGAAGGCCAACCTTCGCGGCCGCGGCGGCGCCGGATTTCCCGCGGGCGTGAAATGGGGCTTTCTGCCGAAGACCGACGGCCCCAAATACATGTGCGTGAATGCCGATGAAGGCGAGCCTGGGACCTTCAAGGATGGCCCTTTGATGGAGCTGGATCCCCATCAGATGCTCGAGGGCATCGCCATCGCCTGCTACGCTTTGGACATCCATACCGCTTACGTCTATATCCGCGGGGAATTTTACAAAGCCTATCGCGCGGTCGAGAATGCCATTGATGAATGCTATGCGAAGGGCATCTTTGGCAAGGGGATGATGGGCTCTTCCTTCGCCCTGGAATGCCGCCCCCATCCCGGAGCTGGCGCCTACATCTGTGGCGAAGAAACCGGCCTGATCAGCTCGTTGGAAGGCAAAAAAGGTTTTCCGAAACTGAAGCCGCCTTTCCCGGCCATCAAGGGCCTTTTTGGCAAGCCGACCATCGTCAACAATGTGGAAACCCTGGCTTGCGTGCCCCATATCATGACTTTGGGCGCCGAAGCTTGGGCCGCATTGGGCTGCGAGAAAAATGGCGGCACGAAACTTTATTGCGTCAGCGGGCAGATCAGCCGTCCGGGGCTTTATGAGCTCCCCCATTCGGTGACCCTTAAAGAACTGCTCTACGACCATTGTGGTGGCCCGCTTCCGGGCAGGACCATCAAGGCGGTCATCCCCGGCGGGTCGTCGGCCAAGATCTTGAAGGCGCCTGACGAGATCGACGTCCGCATGGATTTTGACTCCCTGGGCAAAGCGGGCAGCATGCTCGGTTCGGCCGCGGTGATCGTCATGGACGATTCCACCTCGCTGGTGCGCGCCCTGGACAACCTTCTTAGGTTCTATGCCCACGAGTCCTGTGGCCAATGCACGCCCTGCCGCGAAGGCACGCGCTGGATCTCGAAATTGATCCATGACATCGCTGACGGACGCGGTGAATCGGGTGACCTCGACAAGATCCTGGATATCTTGACGAACATGGTGGGGAACACCATTTGCGTCCTGGCGGATGCGGCGGCGTTTCCCGCCGAGAGCTTCATCAAGAAATTCCGTCCAGAATTCGAGGAATACGTACGCAGGGGCAAACGCATGAGCATCACCGGCTGGAAAGAAGAAGCTCCGGTAATCGGGGCGGGGGCGCACTGATGCCGAAGATCACCGTGAACGGAAAAGAGATCGAAGCCCCGGCAGGTACCAACCTGATCCAGGCGGCGCGACTGGCTGGCGCTGAGGTGCCGCACTTTTGCTATCATCCGGGCCTATCGGTGGCCGGCAATTGCCGCATGTGCCTGGTCGAGATCGAAAAGGCCCCCAAGCTGCAGATCGCCTGCAACACCGCCGTGGCCGAGGGCATGGTCGTGCTGACCGAGAGCGACAAGGTCAAGAAAGCGCGGCAGGGTGTGATGGAGTTCCTGCTCTTGAATCATCCCATCGACTGCCCGATCTGCGATTGCGCCGGAGAATGTTACCTGCAGGATTATTACATGGCGCACGACCGGAACCCGTCCCGCTTCCCGTTGGGAAAGAACAAAAAAGAGAAGGCCCAGGATATCGGCCCCCACGTGATGCTGGACAAGGAACGCTGCGTGCTCTGCTCCCGTTGCGTCCGTTTTACCGACGAGATATCCAAGACCCATGAACTCGGGATCTTCGGCAGGGGTTCCACCGAGGAGATCGGCCTTGCCGAAGGCACGCGTCTCGACAACGATTATTCGGGGAACGTCGTCGACCTTTGCCCGGTGGGAGCGCTGACCGACAAGGATTTCCGCTTCAAGTCCCGCCCTTGGTTCTTGAAGGAGACCGAAACGGTCTGTGGGGGTTGCGCGCAGGGCTGCAATATCGTGCTCAACACCAACACCAACCCCTATAACAAAGTGGGCGACAAGAGGGCGTACCGCATCTATCCCCGCGAAAACGCGGAAGTGAACCAGTTTTGGATCTGCGACGAAGGTCGTTATTCCTATAAGGCCTTTGATGAGAACCGGAAGGAATCGGCCGGCCTCTCGGGCGCGGCGGTGACCCTGGATTTTGCCTTGGAGCGGATGGCGGCCGGATTAAAAAAAGCCATGGACCAGGGCAAGGAAGGCGTGGCGTTCCTGCTCAGTCCGCAGATGACCAATGAGGAACTTTGGGCATGGAAATGGCTCGCCGAGTCCTTGGGCGTCACCCAGGTCGCCTTTGGCGACGACATCAGGCGCTCGGGCAAGGCCGACGGCTATTTGATGAAAGCCGACAAGAACCCCAACAGCCGCGGGGCGCAGGACCAGGGGATCTCAGGGCCTGCCCAGGCGATGTTGGATCGAGCCAGCAGCGGAGGCCTCAAGGCCCTGATCTGCATCGACCATGAGCTGCAAGATGCCGCCGTGGTGTCGGGCAAGTTGGAGTTTTTTGGCGGGATCTTCAGCCATTCGACTCCGACCGAGCGGGCCGCCCATGTGTCGCTTTCCAGGGCGGTCTATGCCGAACAGCAGGGGTCGTTCACCAATATGCATGGCAGGGCGCAACGAGTGAACAAGGCCATGGAACCCCTTGGGGATTCCAAAACAGGCTGGGAGCTGGCGTTTTTGATCGGGCAACGGTTCGGCCTTGCCGCCCCCGCAGCGGATGCGGCCGAGATATTCCGGCATATCGCCTGCTACAAGGGGATCGCAGAAGAGGGTCATGGATCGCTGGGCAAGTTGGGTCTGTCCGCGGTGCAGGGGGCTGTCTAGATGGTTTGGAGTCCAGAGATCATCCAATTTCTAGCGCTGATGGCGAAGGTGGTCTTTGTCATGACGGTGGTCATGACCTCGGGGCTAATCCTTTCCTGGGTCGAACGCAAGCAAAGCGCGATCATGCAGGATCGTATCGGGGCCAATCGCGCCTCCATCTTCGGATTCAGGCTGATGGGCCTAGTGCATAACTTGGCCGACGCGCTTAAGGGCATCATGAAGGAGGATTTTATCCCGCCCGGCGCGAACAAGTTCCTCCATACCTTCGCGCCCTTTTTAGCTTGTTTCACGGCCACGGCGGCCTTCGCGGTCCTGCCTTTTGGCGGGGAAGTGATCCTGCCGGGTTCAGGCGGCAAAGTCGCGCTCAGCATTGTTGAAAGCCAGGTCGGAGTCCTCTTTGTGTTCGCCTTGCTGTCCATCGGGGTCTATGGCGTGGTGCTCTCGGGTTTTGTGAGCGGCAACAAGTACGGGACGCTCGGAGCCCTTCGCGCTTCGGCCCAGATGATCTCCTATGAAGTGGCGACCGGACTCACGATCCTCGGCGCGCTGATGATGTACCAGACCCTGGACTTCCGCAAAATGGTGGAATGGCAGCAGATGCACGCCTGGGGGATCCTGTATCAGCCGGTGGGTTTTTTGCTGTTCTTCACCGCGACCATCGTCGAGATGAAGCGCATCCCCTTCGATCTGCCTGAGGGAGAGAGCGAGATCATCGGCTATTCGATCGAATATTCCGGGATGAAGTTCATGCTCTTCATGATGGCCGAATTCATCGAGAGCCTGCTCTTTTCGTGGATCATCGTCCTGCTGTTCTTGGGCGGATGGCACCTGCCTGGACTGGTGGTGCCTGAAACGGGTGGGCAAACGCATTGGCTTATGTTCAATGTGGGCTATTGGGGCGCTGTGGCGCTGGAGGCGGCCGCTTTCACCTTCAAGATCGTGGCGCTCTGCTGGCTGCAGATGATGATCCGCTGGTCGCTGCCGCGTTTTCGTTATGACCAGATCATGCACTTGGGCTGGAAGATCATGCTGCCGATAGCCCTTGCGAACGTCTTTATCACCTCCATCGTCATCCTTTACCTGTGAGAGGCTGATGAAACAGAGCAAAATGACCTTTTTTGAGCGGCTCTACCTGCCTGAAATATTCATGGGGCTGATCCTGACCTCGCGCCATTTTTTTAGGAATATGGCTATCCATACTTTGCATTCTCTTGGATTCGCCAAAGACCGCGATGCCATGGTGACCATCAGCTATCCGGAGGTCCGGCGTCCCTTTCCTTTGGTCGCCCGCTCCAGGCACCGCCTTACCAAGCGCGAAGATGGGAGCCCAAAATGCGTGGCCTGCATGATGTGCGCCACGGCCTGTCCAGCTGATTGCATCTTCATCGAGGCGGAAGAGCATCCGGATCCTGCCATTGAAAAGCGGCCGCGGCATTTTGATATCGACATGTCGAAATGCGTTTATTGCGGGTTCTGCGTGGAGGCCTGCCCTGAAGATGCCATCCGCATGGATACCGGCGATTTTCATCTGGCGTTCTTCGACCGCAAAGCGCTGATCTACGACAAGGATTTCCTGCTCAACGAGGATCCGCATGCGGTCCCCTCCGGGGCCACCGCCATCACCCGGAGCCGGCCGTGAGCCCGGCGCTGGCGGTCCTGGTCTTTTTTCTGGCGGTAGCCGGCAACTTCGCCGGGATGCTGGCGCTGACCACCGTGCTGGGTCCTAAACGCCGCAACCCCGTGAAGGACGAGGCGTTCGAGTGCGGTTCGCTTCCGGTCGGCCCGAATCAGGGACGTTTTCACGCCCGCTTCTATATGGTGGCGATGTTGTTCCTGATCTTCGACATCGAAGTGGTCTTCATGTATCCCTGGGCGATGATCTACAAAACGGACCTGAAGACCTTCGGATTTTTCAGCATGGCGGTTTTCCTGGCGGTCCTCGTGTTCGGGTTGATCTACGAGTGGCGGCGTGGAGGCATGGATTGGGATTGAACGGACTGCTTTTTGCGGCCTTAGCGGCGTTCGCGGTGGCCTCGGCCCTCGCGGTGGTCTTCGTGCGCCACACGGTCTACGCGGCTTTGTTCTTCGTGGCCCATCTGATGGCCCTTTCGGGGATCTATGCGCTGTTGAACGCTCCGTTGCTGGCGGTGGTCCAGGTGATGGTGTACGGCGGCGCCGTGATGGTGCTCTTCGTGTTCGCCATCATGATCCTTGACGCGAACGAACTTGAAAAACTGACCCAGGGCGGGTCTTTGAAGTCGATGCTCTGGGCGGGCGGGCTTGGATCGCTCCTCATCGGAGCTTTTTTTGGCTTGTCCAATCGTTTTCACATAGCCTCGGCGCTGGCGCCTGGAGCCCCTGAGGGATCGCCTGGTTTATGGGTGGATAACGTGGCCAATCTTGGGCGCATGCTCTACCGGGATTATCTTTTCGCCGTGGAGGCCACAGCCGTGCTTCTGCTGGTGGCCGTGGTCGGGATCATGGTCATGGCTAAGCGGAAATTGGAGTAGCGGAGCATGATGAACATCGATCTCACTTTGACCCTGTCGGCGCTGATCTTTTGCATCGGCGCCATGGGAGTCATCATGCGCCGGGACCCGTTGGTGATGTTCATCAGCATCGAGATGATGTTCAACGCCGCCAATCTTGCCCTGGTCGCCTTGTCCGATTATTTCGGGAAGATCGAAGGGCAAACTGTGGTCTTTTTGGTGATCGCGGTGGCCGCTGCGGAGGTGGCAGTGGGGCTGGCCATCATCATCGCCATTTTCCGGACGGAAAAGGACGTGGACGTGGACGGCATTTCTAACCTGCACGGATGATGGAAACCAACTGATGTCGACTCTCTATCCAGTCTTATTCCTGCCTTTGATCAGCGCGGCGTTGATCCGCCTATGGGGCGCGCGCCTGGGTAAGACCATGGTCGCCTTGGTGGCCTGTGCGTCGGTCGGAGTGGCGTTCATCTTCGCCGCCGCGTCGTTTTTACGGCTTGCGGCTTTGGAACCCGAGCATCGGCATGTCGTGGTCCCGGTGTTCGAATGGCTGAAAGTCGGGGCCGAGAACTTCCGTTTCGATCTGATGCTGGATCCGCTTTCTGCGGTGATGATCGGCGTGGTGACCGGAGTCGGATCTCTGATCCACGTCTATTCGTCCAACTACATGCACGAGGAATCGCCGTCGGAATACGCGCGCTACTTCGCCTATCTGAACTTCTTCATCTTTTCGATGCTCACCCTGGTGCTGTCAGCCAATTTTATCGTGCTGTTCATCGGATGGGAATTGGTCGGTCTGTCCTCTTATCTGCTGATCGGATTTTTCCGCTCCAAGACCAGCGCGGCTGACGCCGGAAAAAAAGCCTTTATCGTCAATCGGGTCGGAGATTTCGGCTTCATCCTCGCCATTTTCTTGATCCTCGGCCTGTTCGGGAGCGTCAACTTCAGCGAGGTGCTGGCTCAGCCCGGTTCAAAGATCGTGGCGGGGAGCTCGATGGCGACGGCGATCGCCCTTTTGCTCTTCATGGGAGCCATGGGGAAGTCGGCTCAGCTGCCGCTGCATGTCTGGCTTCCGGATGCGATGGAAGGCCCCACCCCGGTTTCGGCCCTTATCCATGCTGCGACCATGGTGACGGCGGGCGTGTTCATGGTCGCCCGATGCCATGCGCTGTTCGAGCTTTCGCCTGTGGCCATGGCGTTCGTGGCTTGGACGGGCGCCTTGACGGCGCTTTTCGCGGCCAGCATCGCGCTGGTCCAGAACGACATCAAGCGGATCATGGCTTACTCCACGTTGTCGCAGTTGGGATATATGGTGATGGGTGTGGGCGTGGGCGCCTATGGGGCCGGATTTTTCCACCTATTCACCCATGCTTTTTTCAAGGCGCTGTTGTTCCTCGGGTGTGGTTCGGTGATGCACGCCCTGCATGGCGAGCTGGACCTCACGAAGATGGGCGGGCTACGTTCGAAGATGCCGGTGACTTACTGGACGTTTTTGATCGGCTCGTTATGCCTCATCGGTTTCCCCCTGACCTCCGGGTTCTTTTCGAAGGACGAGATCCTCTACCAGGCCTTGGTGTCCCCGCACGGATCAGGCGCCTTGTGGTTCCTAGGAGTCCTCGCTTCGATGTGCACCGCCTTTTATGTGTCCCGGCTTTTCTTCAAAACTTTTCACGGGGAACCCAGGGATCACCATATTTGGGAACATGCCCACGAGAGCGCGCCCGCGATGGCCATTCCTTTAGTCATCCTTGCCGTGCTGTCGCTCGCAGTTGGCCTGCTGGGTTTACCGCATTTCCTCACCCATTGGGCGCCCTTTGAAACATGGTTGGAGCCTGTTTTCTCAGATCTGGGCGCCTCGAAGGTCGAAGCAACGGTCGATCCGCTTCCCTTGATGGGGTTATACACGGTCATCGCCTTCTCATTTATCGGACTTGGTTGGGCGTGGTTCGCCCGGCCATCAGAGACCCCGGGAAGGGTCGCAGGTGCGTTCCGTTATGTGCACAAGATCCTATGGAATAAATACTATATCGATGAGCTTTATGACCTGGTTTTTGTCCGTGGATTCCTGGGATCGGCGCGGGTGGTCTACCGATATTTCGAAGCTGGTGTGATCGACGGGGCCTTGAATGGCTTGGCTTCCTTGGCTAAAGCGGGTGGAGACCTTTTGGGCAGGCGCCTCGCCAACGGTTACGTCCGTGTTTACGCGGGCGCCTTGGTCTTCGGAGCCGCAGTCCTTTTGTTGCTCGTTTTGAGGGCTTTCTAGAATGATCCTGAGTTTCTTGGCCTGGTCACCTCTGATCTTCGGCCTGGGCATTTTGGCTATGCCACGAGGCGACGGGAAGGGCCTTCGCTGGGCGTCGCTTGCGGCGTCGTTTTTGAACTTGGCGCTCGCGGCGTTCCTTCTGACGCGTTTCGAAGGCGGCAAGGCCGGCATGCAATTCGAGGAGATAAGGGCCTGGTTGCCGTCCTGGGGCATCAAGTATCATCTCGGCGTCGACGGGATAAGCATCTACCTGCTGGTCCTGAACGCCGTTTTGACCCCGATCGCGATCCTCTGTTCTTGGAATGCGGTGACTGAAAAGGTGAAAGAATTCCATTTTCTTATCCTGATGCTGCAGACGGCGGTCTATGGGGTCTTTCTTTCTCTGGACGGTTTCCTCTTCTACCTGTTCTGGGAAGCATCGCTGATCCCGATGTATTTTCTGGTGGGCGTCTGGGGCGGGGAACGGCGGGTTTACGCGACGTTGAAATTCGTCCTTTATACCCTGGGCGGATCTTTGTTGATGCTGCTCGCCATGCTGAAGCTGGCTTTTATCGCCAAAGAACAGACCCAGGCGTTCAGCTTTTCCCTTAGCACATGGAAAAGCTTGAGCCTTTCCGCCGATGCGCAGAGCTGGCTGTTTGTGGCTTTCTTCTTGGCCTTCGCCGTCAAAGTGCCGTTGTTCCCCTTGCACACCTGGCTGCCGGACGCCCATGTCGAGGCTCCGACGGCCGGATCGGTCTTGCTGGCCGGGGTGCTGCTTAAATTAGGATCTTACGGCTTGATGCGGTTCGCAGTCCCGATCTTTCCCGATGCCGCGGTGTTATTCCAGCGTCCGGTGATGGTCCTCGCGCTCATCAGCGTGATCTATGGCGCGGCCATGGTGATGGTGCAAAGCGACCTGAAGAAGATGGTCGCCTATACCTCGGTCTCGCATATGGGGATATGCGTGCTCGGGATCTTCAGCCTTAACCTGCCTGGCCAGCAGGGGGCGCTTTTGACCATGATCAACCATGGCATTTCCACTGGCGCGTTGTTCTTGATCGTCGGCATTTTTTACGAGCGGATCCACACCCGCGACCTTTCGCTCTATGGTGGGGCCGTGCTGAAGATGCCGGTGCTGGGCTTGCTTTTCCTCCCCGTGGCCCTTTCGTCCATGGGCGTGCCCGGAACCAATGGCTTCGTCAATGAGTTGCTCGTGCTGCGGGGTGTATTCCGCTTCAATCCCTGGACTGGAGCCTTCGCCGCGACGGCGCTAGTCCTGGGCGCGGCCTACATGCTCCGCCTGACTCAAAAGGTGATGTACGGACCTCTGGCCTCCCATAAGATGGAGGAGCTGACTGACCTTCGCCCCAGGGAGATCGTCACGCTGGGCGCCATGGTGATCCTGATCTTTGTGCTGGGTGTTTTTCCTGGACTGGTCTTGAACTCAAGTGAAGCGGCTGTCAACGCCGGGTTGTTGGACCTTTTGCGCAGCGGCCCTTCTGGGATATGAGATGTTAAACAACCCTATCGTCACCCTTGCGAGCCTTCAGAACCTCTGGCCAGAGATCACGGTCCTCTTGGGCGCATTTTTCGTGCTGGCCGTAGACATTCCCTTGCGGGCCGACAAAGAAAAGGGCGTTGTTGCCTGGTCTTCGATGTTGGCATTGGGCTTGGCGTTGGCTCTGTTGCTGAGGGATTGGAATAGCGCTTTGTCGCCGGCATTCCCTGGCATGTTGTTGGGCGGACGGCTCGCGCAGGCAGCCCGTCTGGTGTTGCTTGTCATAGGCGCTCTGACGATCGCCCTCAGCCGGCGGCCCGCCACGCGGTTGGGCCTTGTCCACGCGGAATATTACGCGCTTTTGCTTTTTGCCATCGCCGCGATGATGGTTTTCGTGGCGTCGGCAAATCTGATCGTCGCTTTTGTCGTGCTGGAGACATTTTCGCTCGCCATGTATGTTTTGGCCGGATTCAACCGCCGGGACCGCGCGAACCGTGAAGCCGCCTTGAAGTATTTTTTGATCGGCGCTTTCGCGGCCGCCTTTTTCCTTTTTGGGATCGCCATTTTTTACGGCGTCACCGGATCCGTTTCCTTGGAGACCTTGCCGGAATTGCTGAAGAATCTGGCTTCCGACGATCCCAGGAGGCGGATGCTGATGGCCGCGTTGGGCATGTTGTTGGTGGGACTGGGATTCAAGGTCGGCCTGGCTCCTTTCCACCTTTGGGCGCCCGACACCTACGAAGGCGCACCGACTCCGGTGACCGCCTTTTTATCGGCGGGGGCGAAGGTCGCCGGATTCGCCATGATGGCGCAGATGTCACTTTATTTTCCTTTTTCCCATCCCGCCGCTGTGACCATGTTAGGCTGGCTCGCGGTGGCCACGATGACCCTGGCGAATCTTGGCGCCCTCCGGCAGCAGGGGATCAAGCGCCTTTTGGCCTACTCCAGCGTGGCGCACAGCGGATACGCGCTGGTGGCGTTGGCCGGCGGGGCTCCCTCGGCGCCGGGAGCCGTTTTGAACTATGTGCTGGTCTATGCGGTCATGAATTTCGCCGCGTTCTCGCTGCTTTTAATGCTCGAAGAATCGGGTTCGCCGGTGACCTTCAAAGAGATCCAAGGCCTTGGTTTTCAAAGGCCGTTTTTTGGGTTCTGTCTGGCGGTCACGATGTTCGCGATGGCGGGGATACCGCCGACGGCAGGTTTTGTCGCGAAACTGAACGTGTTCAAATCGGCCTTGGAGGGTGGACGTTCCACCTTGCTGGTCTTGGCCGTGCTCAACAGCGTGATCTCGGCGGCCTATTATTTGCGCGTGCTGGTGGCGCTCTATATGGCCCCCAGAACGGAAACCCAGGCGTCTCCCGCGTTTGGCGGCCTGACGGGCGCCGTGCTCTTGGCCTGTGTCGGCTTGATATTGGCTTGGGGCCTGTTCCCGGCGCCCCTGCTTTCGCTCAGCGCTTTTTAAATTTTTAGTCTTCATCCAAGGAAATCCGCGTGCTTCTCAAGAAGATAGAATTTCAGGGGTTCAAGTCCTTTGTGGACCCGACTCTGCTCAGCTTTGAGCCCGGGATCTCGGCGATCGTCGGGCCCAACGGATGCGGCAAGAGCAACATCTCGGATTCCATCCGTTGGGTGCTGGGCGAGCAGTCAGCGAAGGCTTTGCGCGGTTCCAAAATGGCCGATGTCATCTTCAATGGGACCGATTCGCGCAAGCCCTCCGGCATGGCTGAGGTCTCCCTGACCCTTTCCAATGAGGACCGCAAGCTTCCGATCGATTTTTCCGAGGTGACGGTCACGCGCCGGGCCTATCGGTCGGGCGAAAATGAATACCTCATCAATAAGGCTCCGAGCCGCTTGAAGGACATCACGCGGCTGTTCTCCGATACCGGGGTGGGCACCGACGGCTACTCCCTGCTCGAGCAGGGAAAGATGGACTTGATCCTTTCCTCCAAGCCCATGGACCGTCGTTCGGTCTTCGAGGAAGCGGCAGGCATCACGACCTACAAGGCCCAGCGTGACGAGGCGCTCCGGAAGCTGGACTCCACCGAGCAGAACCTGCTGCGGGTGAATGACATCGTGCAAGAGGTGAAGCGCCAGATCAATTCGCTGGAACGGCAGGCGAAGAAAGCCGAAAAATTCCAGATCCTGAAGACGGAGCTCGACGGGCTGCAGAGCCGTTTTTTGGTGCGGGAATTCAAAAAAAATCGGACCGCGTTGGCGGCGATGGCGCGGGAACTGGAGGGGTTGCGTGACGCCGCCCAGTCTCTTGAGGCGGCGATCAAGGAAAAGGACGCGGCGATATCCGGGATCCAGCTATCCCTGATCGAAGACGAAGCCTCCTTGTCGGCCGCGACCCAGGGCGTCCACGCGATCGAATCAGAGGCCGCCCAGATCGACAAGCAGGTGGAGATCAACCGCAGCCAGATCATCTATCAGGGCGAACGCAAAGACCGGGCTCTTGCCGAGGCCGCCGCCGCCGGCTCACGCCGCGGCATTTTGGAAGAGGAACTGCGGGTCGCTCGCGAGGAACGCGAATCCGAAGCCAAAGCCCTTCAGGCCCTGAAATCAGGCATCAGCGAGGCCGAGGCGATGCTCCGTTCGCTTTCGCAGCGCCGGCGCGCGGGGTCCGATGAGGCCCAGACCCTGCAGCAACGCAGTTTGGAGCTGATGAACAGCCGCTCCGGCGTCAAAGCCGAGATCGAATCTTTCCACGGACGGACCGCGCAGATCGAAAGCCGTATGCGGCAGTTGCTCGGAGAACTGGACGCTTCCCAGTCGATGTTGCACCAGGCGGGGCAGATGCTGCAGGAAGCCTTTCAACGGGTGGGCGGTAAGAAAGAGGAAGTCAGGAATCTTGAGGATTCTCTCAGGGACCGGACGCGGCGTCGCCTTGACCTGGAAGAGGCCCTGCGGCTGGCTGAGGAGGCGTATTCGGCTGCCCAGATGGTGTTGAGCTCCGAGAAGAGCCGCTTGGCGGTCCTGGAGGAATTGACAAAGGCTTTGGAAGGTTACGAGGCCGGACCGAAGGCGTTGCTGCTCCAGAGCGGACAGGGCCTCGCGGATTTTCCTGGGGTCGAGAGCTTGGCCCACAGGGTCCGCACCGATCCTCAATATGAATTGGCCGTTGAATTGGGTTTAGGGCACAGCCTGCAGACGCTGCTCTGTGGGAGTGTCGATGATGGCCTCAAGGCATTGCGATGGCTGAAGGACAATAAGCAGGGAAGAGCGTCTTTCATGGTCGCCTCGGACGCAAGGGTCCCGGGGTCCGTGTTCCCCGCGGACCTGTTGACGACGGATGGCGTGATCGGAGTTTTGTCGGATCGGCTGCAGGCCGACGAAGTTTTAAAGCCGGCCTTGAGGTGGCTGGGAGGGCGGTTGCTCCTGGTCCGTGACCTCGAAACAGCCCTGAATATCCGGCTGAGGTTGCCAGAAGCCTGTTCCGCTGTGACCCTTGAGGGGATGATCGTTTCCGCCGAAGGCTTGATCTCGGGAGGCTCCACCGAGACCTCGGAACGGGGCATTCTCGGACGGGAAAGGGAGACAGAGGATCTGCGTCGGAAGATCGAGCACGGCGAACGTCAATTGGCGGAACGTCTGTCGGAACGCGACGGCCTTCGATCGGAGCTGAGCGGGCTATCCACGGAAATACAAAAACATTCGGCCAGCCTGCAGGACGTCCAGATCGAGATCGCCCAATTGCAGAAAGAACATTCCTCCAAGCAGGAGGACCAGTCGCGCCTTGCCAGGGAGTCGGAAGAAAAACGCCGTTCGATGGAGGCGGCCGATGTCGAGGCGGCCGGCTATCGGGCCCGGTCCGAATCTCTGGAGCGGCAGCTCGCGGATATGATGCGTGAAGAATCGACGTTGAAGGAGGCGCTGGACCTTTCCCTCGGACAGACCGACGCCTTGCGCGCGGAAGAAGAACGGCACCAGGCTCTGGTCGCTGACATCCGCGTGCGCGAGGCTTCGCTGATCCAGCGGTCCGACCATCTTCAATCAACGGTATCGCGGCTGGAATCTGAATTCACCTCGGCCGGTCAGCAGGCTGCCCGCCATGAGGCGGAGAGCAGGCAGGCTGAGAATGAGCAAAAGAATCTGGCCCAGCGGAACGAAACGCTGGAACAGCAGTTAAAGGCGACGTTCGCCCGCAGGGAGGAGGCCAAGGTCGGTGTGACCAAGGCTGCTGAGGTCCGCCAAGGGCACCAGGGCGAGCTTTTGACCCTGGAAAAAGAGCTCAGGGAACTTCGCAATGAATTGGCGGATAAATCCGAGTCCAAGCATACCCAGGAGATGGCCTCCCAGGAGCTGAAGTTGAAGCTCGGACAGGTGCAACAGAGCCTCTTCACCGAGTTTCGGATCGAGATGGGTGACGGCGCCCAGGAAGAGATCAGCTTGGACGCTCCGGAGGAGGAGCTTTCCCAGCAGCGCCTCGGCGAGCTGAAGGAAAAACTGGAAGAGTTGGGCATCGTCAATCCGGCCGCCGCTGAGGAATACCGGGAGCTGGAGCAGAGGCATTCGCTGCTGGTGGGCCAGGTCGAAGACCTTCGTGGCGCCAAGATCAATCAGGAGAGCCGCGAACGTTTTATCGCGACCTTTGACGCCGTTCACGAGAACTTCAAGAGGATCTTCCGCACTTTGTTCGGAGGCGGCGAGGCCAAGCTCACGCTGATGGAAGAAGGGGACTTGCTCGAGGCAGGGATCGAGATCATCGCCCGTCCTCCGGGAAAAAGGCAGCAGACCATCAGCCTGCTTTCCGGCGGCGAAAAGGCTCTCACGGCGATCGCGCTCCTGTTCGCGCTTTTCGAGTGCAAGCCATCGCCTTTTTGCGTTCTCGACGAGATCGACGCTCCGCTGGACGACGCGAATATCACCCGTTTCACCAAGTTGCTGACGGAGTATTCCGGGAAGTCGCAGTTCATCGTGATCACCCACTCCAAGATCACGATGGAAAAGGCGGATATCCTTTATGGTATCACCATGGAAGAAGCCGGCGTATCACGGATCGTATCCGCGCGTTTCAAGGAAGACCGTCCTATGGTGGCTTCTTAAGGCAGGCTTTCTTTCAAGGCGGCGTCTCCAGACGGGGGCGCCGCTTTTTTTGTTTTGTGGGGCACATGGGTTTTTTTGACCGTCTAAAAGCCGGACTAGCCAAAACACGCCAGACCTTGGCAACGGGTCTGGCCGCTGTTTTGAAGCCGGGGAAGCTGGATGGCGCGGACGCGCAAGCCCTCGAGGCCGCGCTGCTCGGCGCGGATCTTGGGCCCGAGCTGACCCAACGGCTTCTCGCCAAGTTGAAAGGTTCCGATCTTTCGGTCGCTCGGGAAGGCCTACGGCAGGCGATGCTGGAACTTGCCCAAGGGGCGGGTTCCAGCGGGGCGGGGTTGCTGCAACAGGCGGCCGCACACCCCGAGGTGATCCTGGTTCTGGGGGTGAACGGCAGCGGTAAGACCACCACCTGCGGAAAACTCGCGGCGCTCTGGTCCAAGCAATCTGAAAAGATCCTTTTAGCCGGAGCCGACACCTTTCGAGCCGCTGCGGTGGAGCAATTACGGCTTTGGTCAGAGCGCGCTGGGGCGGATTTCATCTCCCAGGCGCCCGGCACCGATCCCGCAGCTGTCGCCTTCGATGCCGTGGCGAAGGCCCGGGCAGGCGGCCACGACAGGTTGCTGATCGATACCGCTGGTCGACTGCAGACGAAGACGAACTTGATGGAGGAGCTCAGGAAGATCCACCGCGTCTGCGGGCGGGCGATGCCAGGCGCGCCCCACCGGGTCTTGCTAGTGCTGGATGGCACGGCGGGCCGCAACATGCTCTCTCAGGCGAAGCTCTTCCACGAAGCCGTGCCGTTGACAGGGCTCGTCATCACCAAACTCGATGGGACCGCGAAAGCAGGGGCGGTGCTGTCGGTGATCGACGAACTGAAGATCCCCGTGGAAATGATCGGGGTCGGAGAAACGGTTGAGGACCTTCAGGTCTTTGATCCCGCGTCGTTCGTCGATGCGATGTTGGGCGATGCTTAGGCGCTGGAAGATCAGGGAGCAGGACGCCGCCGCAGCTAGCGCCCTTTCCGCCGCGATGGAACTGCCGCCCATCCTGGGCAGGGTATTGAGCGCGCGCGGGTACCGGTCGGCGGAAGCGGCGATGGCCTTTCTCGATACCTCGTTGTCACGTTGCCACGATCCTTGGAGCCTGGACGGGATGCGGGTCGCTGTGGAGCGGGCTTCCCTGGCTATCCGCAACCGTGAGCGGATCGTGATATTCGGTGACTATGACGTGGATGGCGTCACTTCGAGCGCGCTCCTGGTCAAGCTGTTCCGCCTTTTGGGCGGCACCGTGGAATTTTATATCCCGGACAGGCTGAAGGAAGGCTACGGACCCAACGTCGTGGCTTTTCGGGCCCTGCGCCAAGCCGGCGCCACGTTGGTGATCACGGTCGACTGCGGGATCAATGCCGTTGAAGAGGCTAAGGCGGCACGTGAGATGGGGTTGGACCTCATTGTCACAGACCATCACCTTCCTGGACCGGTCCTTCCCGACGCCCTCGCGGTCATCAATCCCA
>JAZKAF010000069.1:0-3416 GCA_040389285.1 candidate division FCPU426 bacterium | reverse complement strand
TTTCCGCCTTTTGAATGGCTTCGCGTTTCAACTCCTCGGCCGCAGCGATCGCGTCGCTAGCCGCGCTTTCCGCCTTTTGAATGGCTTCGCGTTTCAACTCCTCGGCCGCAGCGATCGCGTCCCTAGCCGCGCTTTCCGCCTTTTGAACCGCTTCGCGGCTCAGCTCCTCAGCCGCGGCGATGGCGTCCTTGGCCGAATTTTCTGCTTGCTGAACGGCTTCGCGGTTCAGATCCTCAGCCGCGGCGATGGCGTCCTTGGCCGCGCTTTCCGCTCTTAGAAGAGCCTCGCGGTTCAGTTCCGCGGCCGCGGCGACCGTATCCGCAGCCGCACTTTCCGCTCGTTGAACGGCCTCGCGTTGACTGTCGGCCTGCGCGCTCATCTCGTTGACCCGATGGAACAGCTCATCCACCTCTCGCTGCGACTGTTGAAGCCGTTTTGTCAGGGAACCGATCTCCTCTTCGCGCGCTTTGGCCAGCGTATCGGACTTGACCGCAAGTTCTTTCTGTTCCCGAGCCTCTATTTCCGATAGTTCCAGCCGCTCGGCCAGGCCTTCGTTGCTTTCCAAAGCCTCCTCAAGCCGCTGCTCGATGACGGCGATCTCGGCCTTTCCGGCGTTGACCTCCGATTCAAAACGCCGGGCAGATTCCTTCAAAGCCTCCTCAGAGGCGGTCGATCGCTCCAATCGCAGGGCCAGGTCGTCTTTCGCCGCGTTGGCCGTTTTCAAGGCTTCAATTTGGATCCCAAGGCCTTCGTCCGCGGATCCGATCCGCGCCTCAAGGTCATGGACCACTGCCTTGTCCCGGTCCATCTGGACCTTCGCCTCGTTCAGCTGGCCTTCCAGCCGCGAGATCGCCTCGTCTTTTTGCCGTATTTGCAAAGCTTGTTCATTCGCCAGCGTCTCAGACGCCTTGGCTTCAGACGCAGCCTTTAGCGCGTCCGTTTTATGGGTGTTCGAAAGGGAAGTGAGCTCTGCGATCCGCAGCACCAGGCCGGCATTCCAGGCCTCCATTTCCTTGGACTCGACGCCACGGTCTCCCAACGCTTTTTGTAAGTCGTTGCGCTCCGCCTCGACTCCAGACAACAGCCGTTCGAGAGCAGTTTTATCCTCAAGACGCTGGCGCAGGACCTGGTCCAGGTCGTTCTTCTCGGCCCGCAAACGGCTCAGTTCAGCATCCAGGCTGTTCTTCACGTTCATATGAAGGTCCAACCCCGACTCTAGCTCGGCTTTTTCTGCCTCACGGAGCCTTTTTTCCTCGTCAAGGGCGACCTCGAGGTCCAGCAGCTCGGCTTCGGCCAGGTCGGCACGGTCCCGCTCTCTCGCCACGGCCGCCCCGACCTCTTGAAACCTAAGTTCCTCAAGCTGGCGGTCCTGCTGGGCCTGTTCCAAGGCCGTTTCAAGGTCGCGCAAACGGGACTGGGACTCCTGCAGGGACCCGCCGTCCTGCTCGGCACGCCGGGTCAGCTCGAGGACGCGTTGTTCAGATGCCGTATAGCGTCCCTCCAAAACAGTCCGTTCTTGATCCCTTTCCAGCAGCGCCTGCTCCAATTCACCCACCAAGGTGGCGCTCTCATTCTCCAGAATGCCGATGCGCTCCCTCTGGGCGTTGGCTTCGAGCAGATGTTCCTCAGCCCGGAGCGCCAGCTCAAAGTTCTGCTTCTCCAGTTCGTCCTTTTCAGCCTGGCCTTCGGCCCTCAGCCTCTCGATCTCGGCCGAAAGGTCGGCGCTCCGCTGTTCGGCTTCCTCCAAACGCTGTTGAGGGACCAGGTCCAGCGCGGGCTTTTCATTCAAACGTTGCAAGGCCTCGGCCGCCTGGGTGGCCAGCGAACGATTTTCACGCCGCAGGCCCTGGATCAGGGAGACCGCCTGCTCAAGGCTATGGGAAAGACGTTCCAAGGAATCCATCAGCGGCGTATCTCCATAGGCAGGATGCTCTCCAGCTTGGCGCAAAGCTCTTCGTGCCGAAGGTTCACCTGTTCATCGGTCAGCGTCTGTCCGATCGACTGGTAGATCAGGGAAACGGTGAGGCTTTTCTTTCCATCCGGCAAAGGGGCACCCTCAAAAAGGTCCTTGAGGGCCACTTGGGCGGCGGAAAAACCGCCTTCTTTCCTCAAGGCCTCCAGCAGCGTCCCCGCCTCGAAGGTTTTTTCGACCAGACAGGACAGGTCGCGCTCCACAAAAGGAAGGCGGCTGTAAGGTTTGTAACGGGGAACGGAGGCCAGCGGCTTCTTATCCCAGGGCCCCAGCTCCAACACAAAAACTGGCTCCTTGCAGAGGGCGGGATGCAAGCCGCCCATCCATCCGGACATCGCGTTGATCTGGATCCGGGCGCTTTGTCCGGGATGCAGGTAGCTGGGCGCTTCCGCACCAGCCGCCGATACCCGCAGGGCGCTTCCGAGCCCGATTGCCAACGCCTCTGCCATGCCCTTTAGGTCATAGAAGTCGAAAGCGACCGGCTTGGATCCCCAGGACTGAGGTATTTTTTCGCCGGAGATGACGATCGCCAAGGAACAGTTTTCCGACATCTTGCCGTTGGCCTGGCTGAATACGTGCCCCAATTCGAACAAGGCCGCTGCCTTGGCCCTGCGTTCGAAGGAATCCGAGGCGGAACGAAAAAGATTAGGTATGAGCGACGGCCTCAACAAGGCCATGTCCTCGCTCCAGGGATTGCTGATCCGCGGGGCCACGCCTTCCAAGCCCCATGCGGAGGCCTGGGCCGGGTCCATAAAACTCAGGGTATAGGCCTCGCGCAGCCCGAATCCGGACAGCATACGCCTTAGGATCCATCCGTTGCTCCACTCCAGGCCGTCATTGTCCGTGATGCGCGCCTCGGGCAGATGGCTCGAGGGTATCGCCTCCATCCCCGCGAGATGGGCGACTTCCTCGGCGAGATCCGTCTCGGAAACGACATCCGGCCGGAAACTCGGCACCTTTACGGATAGATCGTCACCGGTTTGGATGACCTCAAAATTCCGGGACCCGATCAAGGCGGCCATCTTGGCGGCCCCAAAGCTGCTACCCAGCAATCGGTCGATCCTGGCCGCCGAAGCTAGGATAGTCCGGTCCGCCTTCGCCGGCACCGACACCCTGGGCCGCTGCCGCGAGGCCTTGCCGCCTGCCACCTCTTGCATCAGGCTGATGGCCCTATCCAAGGCCTCGGCGGTCGAGGAAGCATCCACGCCCCGCTCGAAGCGCAAGGAAGACTCGGATCGAAGGTTGAGGCGACGGGAAGACCGCCTCACTTTCACCGGGTCAAATACAGCGGCTTCCACCAGGATATTCATGGTCCCATCCGACACCTCGGTCTGGGCTCCTCCCATCACCCCGGCAACCGCCACGGATTTCTTCGCGTCGGCGATGACTAAGTCCCCGCTGCTCAGCGTCCTTTTCTGGCGGTCCAAAGTCTCCAGGACCTCGC
>JAZKAF010000068.1:17200-17792 GCA_040389285.1 candidate division FCPU426 bacterium | reverse complement strand
GTCGGCGTATAGGTACCGCTGGGTGTCGAGGTCGAAGTCGGCGTGTAGGTGGGAGTCGCGGTCGCCGTGGGCGATGCGGTCAGGGTGATCGTGTGGGTCGAGGTCGGTGTGAAAGTCAAAGTCGGCGTGCGGGTCTGGGTCAGGGTCGGGGTGTTGGTGGGTGACCCAAGAACTGGCGTTGGGGTCCGGGTCGGGCTCTGGCATCCGTCGTAGATCACGTCCGCGCTGCCGGTCAAAGAGAACTGTTCCCCGTAGCCCGCCCTGTTATGCACCAGTACTTTGCAACAGGAGGCCTCCACCGCAAAGGCCACCTGGGCACTGCCCGCGGTCGCGAATCCCGTGGTCGTCCCGTTGTTCACCTTCAACATCACGTAATAAGTGCTGCCGGAAGTCACCGCCGGGACCGTGAAAACGGCGCTGAAAGGCAGATAGTTGGTGTTCGAGACGTTGATAGGAGAGGTGTAGGTAAAAGGATCCCACTTGGTGGTGACAAGGCCTGGGCTCAACAAGGCGTCATTGATCGGCCAGCTGACGCTTTCGTAGTAGATCGAGGCGTGGTCGTGGATGAAATAACTGTCATCCGCGCTGAAAG
>JAZKAF010000068.1:0-17190 GCA_040389285.1 candidate division FCPU426 bacterium | reverse complement strand
GTTCAGCGTGCAACCATCTCCGCGGCGAGCCTCAAAATGCACGGTCACGGTCTGCCCCGCGCACAAAAAAGCCGGTTCCAGCCACACGCCGCGGATGTCGGCGCTCGGAGTCCCGCAGGCGCCAAAGGCCCTGCCTCCGAACAGAGCCATGGCGAAACTAAGGGAGGCCCAAAGGCCTCTCATGGGCATCCCAAATTCGCGGCTTGCACCGTGACGGTCACGCACATTCCAGTCCCCGCCGTAATGGAAGGCGGGGTCCACCAATAATATTGGCCGCTATGACCCGTCGCTGTTGGAACCGAACTGACAAAACTACTGCAGGCGGGAAGCGTATCGTAAAGGATCTGGTTCAAGGTGCTGCTTCCAGTATTCTGCACGCAAAGGATATAGCTATAGTTGGATCCGATATTGACGGAGGCCACGCTAGAGGTCTTGCTCACGGTGTAGCGCGTGTCACATCCCCCAAGCCAGGCGTAGATGTTCTGAAAGACCGGAACATTCGCGACCTGCTGGAACAGGACAAAGCCGTTCCAATCAAACGCGACGATCACCCTTCCCACACCAGCCCGGAGGTCCGACGGAAGGAATCCGAACATAAAAGCTTCGGTGACCCCGCCATTGAGCCGCGCGGCCAAAGGATGGCTGCTCCCCCAGCCAGAACAAGTCGAGCAGATGTTGTACCAGCCGGGCACCGTCGGCTGGGGGATACCTCCAATGCCCGGGAGGTTGTTTAGGATGGTGGGAAAAGTCCGGGGATCGCTGGTATAAGGAAAAATATTCCAAGTATTGGTCCCGGTTTCGCTGCCGGGATTGACGAAGGGCGCGCCAGTGCCCAATTGCGTCAATAACTGCGTCAGTCCGTTGTTGCGGCTCTCATATCCGGCGTTCTCGCCGTTCAGATAGAGCCGCCCGCCAGCCGCGACAAAATCGGCGTAGAGCTGCTGGGTCGCCGCGTCGATGGTGTTGGCGGTGGGGGTCGGGTTGTTCCCCAGATCAAAACGCATGTCCCAGATCTGGCAATAATCGGCCAGCACGACAGGCACGCCAGTGAACGTCATCGAGCCCACGGCCACCGTATTGCTGACCGCCTTGCCCCGGCTCAAGGCCGGCGCGATGCTCCCCGTCCCCTCGGTCGCGCTTTTCACCACCACGACATCGTAGGGCTGCGCCGGAGTCATCCCTCCAAAGACCAGGTTCAGCAGCGTCAAGACGGTCAGCGCCCCGCTGTCCTGATTATCGTCCGCGATAACGACCAAAATGCGTGGCTGCGGCGATAAGCTCGCCACCGCGCCGAGCTTTACCGGGTTCAGCAGAGAGAAAAGCGCCAGGAAGATGATGAAGCAATGGGTCGGAAAGGTTCTGGATCGGCTGTTCATTGCACCCGCTGAGCGGAGTTTCGAACGGGCCACTACGGTGGGGCGAAGGACACTAGTTTATTCTGTTATTCGGGCCTAAAAAACGGAAAACTCTGCGAAAAACCACCCAAAACAAATCTGGAAAACGCCGATTCCACAGGTCTTATCTTCCCTTCGGCTATTTTTCCAAGCTATTCAAAATGCTCTTCGAGACATGCAGTATGGGATAAGAACCGATGATGACCATCTCGTCCGAACTTTTTTTCAGGTCCAGCACCAGCGGTTGCATCTTTTTGGCGCGGAGATCGCCGTCGATCTCCAAAAAGAAACGGTAGGATTTGAAGGCGTCCATGGAACGCGAGGAGATGCGGGTGATGTTCACCCCGTGCTTTTCAAAGACTTGGAGGTTATGGACCAGGGCGCCCGGCTGGTTCGGAGCCGCGAACCAGAGGCAGGATTTGTTGCGCAGTTTCGCCGGGGCCGCGCCGCGTCCGCCGCGCGAGACCACCACAAATCGCGTCATGTTCAGAGATTGGGAAGGGACCTCGTTCACCAAGATCTTGAGGCCGGCTTTTTTCGCGGCCGTGACGTTGCAGAGTGCGACCGCCTCTGGATCACTGGCGGCGCGCAGGGCAGCTTCCGAGGTGCTGGTGGTGGCGATGCGCTCGGCCTTTGGCAGGCGCTGGCCCAGCCAATGGCGGCTATGGACTAGTGGATAAGGGTGCGAATAAACGCGCTTCGCCTTGGCCAAAGCGTTTTTCCCGGCAACACAGAGCACGACCGGTAGATCGACCTCTTTGATCACTTGGAAGCGGGGATCCTTGGACGACAGGCTCATCAACTCGAAGAGCACATCTTCGATCCAGCCTCCCGAGGTGTTTTCGAGCGGGACTACCGCCGCGTCCAAGCGGCCGCGCTGCAGATCCCTGAAAATGTCGCTGGTGTTCGCAACGGAAACCGGAGTGATCCCTTTGAAAGCGGCCCGGGCCGCAACATAGGAAAAACTATCCCGTAACCCAAAGGCTCCGACGATCATGGTTGGCAAGCGGGCTCCTTATCCCTTCGAAAACGTATGAATAATATACTGGAAACTCATTCTTCCCGCAACACGGCCAGGGGTTTGACGCGCAGGGCGCTATAACTGGCGGCGATGCCGATAACAGCCGCCAAAAGGGACAGAGACGCACCGAGCAAGACCAGCTCGAGCGCTGGCACCCGGAAAGGGATCTCCAGAACCTTTTCCAGCAGGATCCAGGCGAAGAGCAGAGACAATAGGATGCCGAGTCCAGCCGACAGGACCCCCAAGGCCCCAAATTCGGCTCCCAGGGCGACCAAGATAGTCGTCCTGCCCGCGCCCAGAGTCTTGATCAGCGCCACTTCCCTTCGCCTGGCCCGGGCGGTCGATAAAGCGATCCCGGCTAGTACCGCCAGGCCCGTCAGCAGTGAAAAGAAGCCCACGCTGCGAATGGCCCAGGATATCTTTTTCATGATCCCCATGATCTTCCGGCTTCCCTCCGCCACATCGATCACGGTCACGTTGGGAAATTTTTCCACTAGATCGGTCTGCAGGGTCTGGCGCTGCCGCTCTCCGGCACCGGCGATGCTACCGATCCAGGTCTGAGGCGCGTCCTTCAGCGCCCAAGGGCTTAGCAGGATGAAGAAATTCGGCTGAAAACTTGCCCAGTGTACCTTGCGCAGGCTGGTGACGCGCGCCTCGACGGACACGCCCTGGACATCAAAACGGACACTGTCCCCAACGCCAACACCGAGGCGCTTTGCGAACCACTCTTCGAGCGACGCCTCCAGGGTGTCTCCTTGGGGATCCATCCATTGTCCCGCCACGACACGCTCCCCGGGGCTCAGCGCCTCGCGGTAACTGAGATTCTGCTCGCGATCACGCATCTCACGGGCGTCTTCCTGTTCGCGGCTCCAAGCCTCCGCGCTTTTTTCGAGGGCCCCATTTTTTCCGCGATAGCGGCCTTTGACCATGGGACTAAAGCGGATCTCCAAACCTTTTTGCGTCTTGAGCCACGCCTCCAGGGGTCCCACCTGATCGCTCTGCACATCGATCATGAATAGCCCTGGGATCTCGGCGGGTCGTTTACCCGGGTCCAACTCGGCCAAAAGACTGTTTTGATAGAGCGCCAAGACGCCCAATTGGAGGGCCGCGCAACCCAGGGCGATGACAGAAGCCGCCGGCCTAAGACCGGGACGCGCAAGATTGGACAGCCCGTGGCGAAGCCCGAAATTTTGGGGTCGGACCGCGGCCAGGATCGGCAAAAGACCCGTCGCAAAAAATGCGATCAAAGCGGCGCCAAGGATCAAGGCGGCCACAAAACCAGCGCCCCGCTGAAAACTTCTGGCCTCGGCCCAGCCCAGGCCCAGAAAAACCAGGGATCCCAGGCCGGCGATCATCCAAAAATCCAGGCCCAGACCGCCTTTGGTTGCCTCGTCCCGGAACAGTTCCGCGGGGCTGCTCTTACGTATTTCGGACAACGGTAACAGGCTGAAAAGCAGGCAACAAAGCATTCCCAGACCCAAGCCGGTCAAACAGGCCTTAAGATCGATTCCAAAACTTAGAGCCACAGGGAAAAAATCCGCGAGCAAAAGAGGGACCATATTTTGCGCGGCAGTCCCCAGCAGCGCACCCAGTAAGCTGCCGGCAAGGCCGAGACCCAGCGCCTGGAAAAGATAAATACGCCCTATCCTGAGGCTTCCGGCGCCGACGGTGCGCAAAACCCCTATGGAGGGCGCCTGCTCCCTGATAAAAAGACGGACCACGCTCGCTATCCCGATGCCTCCGAGCATCAGGGCCATCAGCGACGCCAGATTCAGGAAATCGGCCAGCCGTTCAAAAAAACGCTTCAGATTGTTCTCGGCGTCTTTAGAGCTGCGAAGGCGCAAGCTGTCTGCGGGCGCCATGGGATTGAAAGTTTTGTCCTCCCCTTTCAGGCCCCAACGCCCTCGCAGGCGCTTCGCCAGATCGGGCGCGTCTTCCGGACGCGGCATAGCCACCAGGGTGTTGTAAGTAACGCGTGAGCCGAACCGGGTGAGTCCCGTGGAATCCAGGTGCCGGCGCCCGATCAAGACCTTGGGTCCCAGGCTGAAAGCTCCTCCCCCCAGCCCGGGTTCCTCTATGATCAGGCCTGCCACTCGAAATACGCCTTTGCCGAGCCGAAGCCGAGCTCCCAGTTCGATCCCGAATTGAAGCAGGAGCTCCTGCTGGACAAACACCAGGGGCTCCGATCCGTTCAGCAGGACTGCGTCCTCGGATATCCGGCCATCTTGTAAACGGATCCTCAGATTGCCATAAAACGGATAGGAGGCTTCAACGGCTGATACCTGACAAAGGCGGGAGCGGCGTATCTTCTGGTTTTGCGCGGGCGCCAAAACGCTCAAAAAAGTGGCATTCGATTGGACGCGGGATCCCTGCCCGGCTTCAGCGATCAGATCGCCGCGTTCCGCCAAAGACAGAGGCCTTAGGCCCGATATCTCCAGGTCGGCCGCAAGCAGGGAGCGGGCTTCGCGGTCCAGGGCTCTGCTCACCTGGCCCATGAACGATCCCACGCTGACCCTGGCTGATACCCCCACGGCGACGCAAAAGATCAGGAGCCAGGCCCGGGAGGCTTGGCCACGCAACTGCCACCACGCAAGACGAAGGTCCGTGAGTGCGTTCAGGGCGCGATCCTTCCATCTTTAAGGTGGATACGCCGTCCAGCCCGGCTGGCCACCTCCTCGTCATGGGTCACTAGGATCAAGGAGGCGTTCTGATCGACTGCCAGCTCAAAGATCAGGTCGCGGACCATGGCGCCTGTCCCACTGTCGAGATTTCCGGTAGGTTCGTCGGCCATCAGCAATGCCGGCGATGGAGCCATGGCCCGGGCGATGGCCACGCGTTGTTGCTCACCTCCGGAAAGCTGGGACGGAAGATGCCTGGCCCTGGCCGCCAACCCCACCCTGTCGAGCCAATGAGCGGCCAATTCGGCCCCATCTTTACGGCCCGCCAGGTCAAGGGGCACCCGCACATTTTCCAGCGCGCTCAAGGTCGGCAAGAGGCGGTAGGACTGGAACACAAATCCAATGCGCCTTCCGCGAAAGGACGCCAGATCGCCTTCGCCCATGGCAGTGATATCGTTGCCTTCGATCATCACCCGACCCTGGCTCGGCGCTTCAAGCCCCGCAAGCAGGCCCAGCAAAGTCGATTTGCCGGAGCCTGAGGCGCCCGTCACCGCCAGAGTCTCGCCCCGCAATAATTCGAGGTTGAAATCCGCAAGAACCGTTAAATTGCCATATCTTTTGAATAGAGCCGTGGCTTCAAGGATAGTCTCCCCTGTCTTCATGGCCCCATATCTCCTTTACGGCGTATGACTTTCTCGGCCTGGTTTGGGCCTTCTTTGTATGACGCGGTCTTGAGCAGATGGGATCTAAGAAAAGTACCGATGTGGACCGCCAGGATCTTTTGGCCTTCTGCCGTCGGATGGATGCCGTCGGCTTGGTTCAGGTCCGCCTTTCCAGCCACTCCCGTGAGTAAAAATGGCATAAAAGGAGCCTTATGTTTTTGGGCGACGCGCCGATAAAGGGAATGAAAATCCTGTGAATAGGACTCGCCATAGTTGGTCGGGACGAACATCCCCGCCAGCAAAACCTGAGATCCCGCAGCCTTAGCTTTTTTTAGGATAGAGTCCAGGTTCCGCTCAGTCTCTGCAGGCTGCAGGCCGCGCAACCCGTCATTTCCGCCCAAAGCCACGAAAATGGCATCCGGATGGGACTTCAATACCCAGTCCAAGCGCTTCAAGCCGCCGGCCGTCGTATCGCCAGAGACACCCGCGTTGATCACCCGCCATCCACTCAGGCGTTTCTCCAGAAGGGAGGGGTAGGCCTGAGCCTCGGAAAGCCCGTACCCGGCGGTCACGCTATCACCAAGGCACACTAGGACACCGGGCCGCTCCGCCTTTTTTGCGATTCCCTGCAGCGGCATGGACAAAGCCAAAATGATCCAAAGCCACCTTCTCATTCTGAGCCACCCCGAGCACAAGCGTCCACAAAACGGCTCGCTACTTTAGAGTTGGATCCAAGGTGGGCGTGAAGATAAGTGGCCACGCCATTGGGCAGCAAAAAGCCTTCTTGGCGCGACGGTCGGCTGGTCTGGGTGATATTCCATCCGCTGCGCGGCAAAACATCCCACTGGATCTCGCTGTGATGAAATTCGTGTCCCCGCAAGCTGGCGCCCTTTGTCAGCACCGGACTATCCCGAACGGCAGTCGAAACCGAATAGCCAAAATTCTTGAGGCCAGACGTCATGCGGACCTGGGCCTTGAGAGCGCCAGCCATGCGCCAACGCTCGCCCGCGAGGTCGGTCAAGGAAGCGCAAAGGTACATCAATCCTCCGCACTCCGCCCAGGTACACAGGCCTTCCTTCACTCTCCGCTGGATCTCCGCGCGCAAGCGACGGTTGGACTGCAACTCTTTTCCGAAGATCTCTGGAAACCCTCCCCCCAGCAAGAGACCATGGATATTTTTTGGAAGCGCCATGTCCTTGAGAGGACTGAAGGGCACCAATTCCGCTCCGGCGTTCTCTAACGCTTTGAGATTCGCGGGGTAATAGAAATGAAAAGCCCGATCCTTCGCGATGGCGATACGGACCCTCGCCGCAGGCTTTATAACCTTGATCGAACTCGAGCGAAGTTCCCATAGCGGCGCCCGGCGGGCGGCTCGCCAAAGGCCCTTGAAATCAATGGTTTTCTCGGCCATCTCCAAGCCGGCCCGAAAACGATCTTCCCATTCCTGGATCTCGGAGGCCGCTTGCAGGCCCAAATGCCGTTCAGGCAGTTCTAAGTCTTTGATGTAGGGGAGCCATCCAAAAACCGGCACCTTGCAGAGTCTTCGAACGGCTGGAGCGATGAGTTCATAGGCCTTGGCTCCCGAGACCTGATCCAGCACCGCCCCTACGATCAAGACCGAAGGATCTGCCTTTTGTAACCCCAGCAATTGGGTGGCGAGCGTCACCCCGCTTTTTTTGGCGTTAAGCACGACCACCACCGGGCAGCGCAACGCCTTGCTGGTCTCCGCGCTCGAATAACGCCCAAAAGCTGCACCGCGTTTACCATCATAGAGTCCCATCACCCCTTCGATCACCGCCAGGGCGCTGCCATCCAGACCCCGGTCAAAGCTTTTTGCCACGGGACCGGCCATCCAGGCATCCAAGTTGTGGGCCGGCCTGCCGCTCAAACGTTCCAAGTACTGGCGGTCGATGAAATCAGGACCGCATTTAAACGCCGAGGTGGCGATGCCTTGTTTGCGCGCCCAGGCCAAGATCAGCAAAGACAGGGTGGTCTTACCGCTGGACGAAGCCGCGGCCGAGATGAGCAGACGCGCGGGCGCCTTCACTGCCTTACCAGGACAAAGAAAAGGCCGAAGGCGGTGCTGAGTTCCGTGATCTGCTGGCCATACCCCAAAAGATCGCCGTTAACGCCGCCCAGCCTGCGCCGCGGAAGCCGCAGCATGATCCATCCTGACAGGATCCCGGTGGCGCAAACGCCCAGCGCCAATCCAGCATCCAGCGCCGTGGCCGATCCAAAATAGATGCAGGGCGCTGCGAGCAGAAAAAAAGACCCGAGGGCGAATCCCAGCGCCCGGTTAGCGTCGCGGCCTTCGGATCCAAGGATGAATTGGGAGCTAAGAGAAGCCTCGTTTCCGGCGTAGGGCCGGGCCTGGCAAGCCAGGCTAAGGAAGAGGCGGGAGGCTACGAGCGGCAGCGGAAAGAACCAAATAAATTGCTGGGGGAGATAGCGCAGCCAGCACCAGCGCGCCAGCACGGCGAGGACCAGGCTCAGAACACCAAAGGTACCCAGTCGCGGATCGTGCAAGATCCTCAGCATCTCAGGCCCTTCGCCGCGCGAGGCCAGGGCATCGCAGGTGTCGGCTAATCCATCCAGATGCAGGCTGTCACAGACCCATATCCAATACAGCAGGATAAGCAGGTCCCATAGAGGCTGATGCATGCCGACTGGATCCATCAGCACCAAAGTCCGGAACAGCATCAGCTCTAGCCCCACGGCAAATCCCACTAGGGGGAAATATCCCGTGGACCGGGCGTGGTCCGCCCCTGAGGGCTCTTCGGCGAGCGGACGGATCGGATAGCGCGTCAAAAAACGCAAGGCCAGAAAGAAATGCCTCATTCCCGCTCCGAAACCCCGGCGCTCTCAAAAGTTTCCATCTCGTCCAGGATCGCGGAAGCCGCATCCACCAGGTGGAAGCAGATCGCCGCGCCGCTTCCTTCGCCAAGCCGCAAGTCCAGATTGAGGTAGGGACGCAGGCCCAGGTACTCGAGAACATGCCGGTGGCCGATCTCCACGCTCTGATGGGAAGCCAGCATAAAGTGCCGGCATTCGCGGTTGACCAGGACCGCCAGGATGGCGGCTGCCCCGGAAATGAAGCCGTCCAACACAATGGGGATGCGGCGGCGGGAGGCTTCGAGCATCACGCCCGCCAGGACTCCGATCTCAAAACCACCCACTTTGGCGAGGATATCGATCGGATCCTTTGGATCGGGAGCGTTGACGCTGAGGGCGAGGTCGATGACCGCGACCTTACGTTCCCACGCCGTGGCGTCGATGCCTGTTCCCCTGCCCGTCATCTCCTTTACTGGCATTTTGAGGACAGCGGCCGCGATGGCGCTCGACGCGGTGGTGTTGCCGATGCCCATGTCGCCGGTCGCAAGCATATCCAGGCCCTCGGCCACCAGCCGTTCCACCGCCAGCCGCCCAACCTCAAGGCAGCGTTCCGCTTGTTCATGGGTCATGGCCGGGCCCAGCGTCATATCCGCGGTTCCCTGGCCTATCTTGAAGTCCATCAGGTCGGGATGGGGAGCAAAAGGCACCCCACGCACGCCCGCGTCCACCACCCGGACTTTGGCGCCACTATGTCTCGCCAAAACATTGATCGCGGCGCCGCCCTTCAGAAAATTCATGACCATTTGCGGGGTCACTTCCGCAGGATAGGCGCTGACGCCTTGGGCGGCGACGCCATGGTCGCCCGCCGCGACCAAAACGATCTTGCGCTTGAAACTGGACGCGGATCCCGTCATGCCCGCCAAATGGATAGCAAGTTCCTCCAGCCTGCCCAACGAACCGACCGGCTTGGTCTTGCGGTCCAAATGGCTTGCCACCGCCAACATGGCGGCCCGATCCAACACTGGAATGCTAAAAGCCTTGTTCATGCCTTCTCCTAAGCTTATCCAAAAAAGCTTAAAATTCTATGCCGAGGCGCGCGCCTTGGCCTTTCTCTATCGGGTGTTTCGTCTTCTTGAATTCCGTCACATAATCCGCCCGCTCCAAAAGTTCAGCTGGCGCTCCTCTTCCCGTGCATATCAACTCCAAGGCTTCAGGTTTTGATCCCAAAAAAGCCAAAAATTCGGGCCAGGACACCAAACCATCTCGCAGCGCGTTGTTGATCTCATCAAGGACCACCAGATCCCATTGGTCGTCCGACATTTCCCGGGCGATCTGATCCAACGCCCGCTGGATCTTCAGCCGCAACACGGCGCGATCCGCCTGCCGGTCAAAAAAGGGATGCCGGTAATCCCCCCGTCGAAAGGTGATGCCAGGCAAGGGGGCCAACTGCTCCCCTGAGGGCTCGGATTCCAACTTAAAAAATTGGTGGACCAGCACCCGTAAGCCACGGCCGGAAGCCCTCCAGGCCTGGCCAAGCGCCGCTGTGGTCTTGCCCTTCCCATCCCCGGTATTGACTTGCAATAGGCCTTTATCCAAGCGCAAGAAGTATCCCCTCTCCGAGGACGACCGTCGCCAAACCCACCCAGAGGAACAAGACGCAAGCCTGGACCCCCACCGTCAGGGACAGGGGCCGCAGCGAAGTTCCCAAAAAATTCTTTTCTGAAGGTATCCCCCCATAAAGCACCGGCCCCCCCAGACGGACACCCAGCGCGCCTGCGAAGGCTCCTTCGGGCCAGCCCGAATTGGGGCTAGGCTGCCCTGGCGCGTCCCGCCACGCGCAGAGCAATCCAGCGCGTGCGTTTCCACCAGCCAGCGGCGCTAGCATGGAGGCCAACGCAGCGGTGATGCGGGCGGGGATCAAATTAGCAAGATCATCGCCGCGAGCCGAGGCCCAGCCAAAAAGGGCAAAACGTTCATTTTTGTGGCCGATCATGCTGTCCAAAGTCGAAAGAGCCTTATAGGCCAGAGCCAGAGGCGCGCCTCCCAAATAGGCGAAAAAAAGCGGCGCCACCAGACCGTCGCAAGCGCTTTCTGCCACGGACTCAACGCAGGCTCGCAGTATTCCCTGCCGATCCAACTGAGCCGCATCCCGTCCCACGATCATGGCCACTTTGAGACGGGCGGTTTCCAGGTCATCCCTACGAAGCGCGAGGAGCACCGCCCCGGCATGGGCCAGCATGTCCCGGCATGCTACGCAAAAATAGATCAGCAGCGCCGAGGTCCACCAGCGGGCCTCAGCGCCAAAACCGCCCGCGAAACGTAATAGCGCCCAGCCGATCGCCGCGCTTCCTAGCGGAAGCCCCAGCGCCAGAAGAACACCCGAAACTTTCGTGCGCCAGCGCATTTCCACCCAGGCGATCACAGATCCCATCAGCCGCACGGGATGCCAACGGAACGCCGGATCTCCCAAAACCAGATCCAAAAGCATCGCGCCAGCCACCGGAGAGAACATCATCGCGGAAAACCCGGGATCGACGCCAATTGCAGATGTTTGCTCACATGGGCGGTCCAACGCAGGATCTCGGACTCCCGTTCCGTGGCCCGCGTGCCCCGGGTGGACACGTAGTTTTTTTTTCGTGAATGAGCCATCTTCTTCAGAAAGGCCCGTCGAAATCCGTCGTTATCCAAAATGCCGTGCAGATAAGAGCCCCAGATCCTGCCGCCGGGTTGCTGGACCAGCAACGGCGACAAGGGCCGGGAATCAAGGGCGCATTCCGACGAAGGGTCGCCAAGGGAGGTCCGGCCATGGTGGATCTCGTAACCTATCAAGGAGAAATCCCCCAAAGAACTACGGACGCGCGTCCGGGTCTGCGTGGTGATCTTCAGGCTGGCCATGCGAGTTTTCGCGTCCAGCAAGCCCAGACCCCGCATGGACCGGACCGCTTTGCCATCCACCCCGTCCCGGTCACTTAGCTCTGTGCCGAGCATCTGAAAGCCGCCACAGATGCCCAAGACCCAGGATCCTGCGTCAGCCCAGGCCCGGATGCGTCCGCTTTCGCCGCTACGGTTCATCTGGCGCATGTCATCCAAGGTATGCTTGCTGCCGGCCAAGACAATAAGATCGGGCGCCTGGTCGCCTTCCACCGCCTGTCCCAAACGCCGGTACCGGATCTGCAGGTTGGGGTCGCGACGCAGAGGCTCCAGATCGCTCATGTTGGCCAGCGAGGGTAATAACAAGATCTCGACCAGGGGCGCCTTCGCACGGCCCAGCTTCTTCAAAATGCCGGGATCCGGCGCGCCGAGGCTATCCTCCTGGTCCAAAGAAAGTCCGTCGAGCCAGGGGACGATCCCCAAAGTCCTAATGCCGTGCTTTTTCTTAAGCCATGCGACCCCAGGATCCATCAGGCTGGCGTCGCCCCTGAATTTATTGAAGACCACGCCGGCAAAACGCGGCCGCATCCATTTTGGGACCAATTGCAAAGTCCCCAGCACCGATGCGAAAGAACCGCCTCGTTCGACATCGACGACCAAGATCCACGGCGCGCCACTGAACTTCGCCGTCTCAAGGTTCGCCAGGTCGCGATGGGCCAGATTGACCTCCGCGGGCGACCCGGCCCCTTCGATGACCAGGGCCTGGTACTCCGTGGATAATTCCTCGTAAGAATCCCTCGCGGCTTTGGCGGCCTTGGGCCAAAAGCGAAAATATTCGCGGGTGCTGAAAACCCCACGGGCTTTGCCGTGGACGATAACCTGCGAGCCTCTGCCGCGAAGAGGCTTTAAAAGCACCGGATTCATGTCACCGCTGGCGACGCAGCGGGCCGCCTCGGCCTGTAAGATCTGGGCCCTGCCTATTTCCGCTCCATCCACGGTGACCCCAGAATTCAGGGCCATATTCTGCGCCTTATAGGGCGCGACCTTGAGGCCTTGGTCGCTAAGGATGCGACAGAGCGCGGTGGCCACCAGGGACTTGCCCGCGTGGGACCCCGTGCCTAGGACCATGACCTGAAATTTAAGTTTTGGCATACAGCTTTCCAAGCGTCGCGACTAATCGCTGGTTGTCGCCCGGCGCACGCACATTAAGACGCAGGTAGCCCAGCCCCCAGCCCCCATAAGAGGCGCAAGAGCGCAAAAGAATGCCTCGGGCGGCCATTTCCAACACCAAAGTCCTGCTGTCATCCCGGCGACCCATCAAGCGGGCCAGAAAAAAACCAGTGTCCGAGGGACGCGGAGCCAGGCAGCCGGAAGGCAGCCCTTCTTTCATGCGGGCCAAAAGATCCTTTTTCCAGGACGCCAGGACCCGGCGCCTGGATCTCGATCCACGGATCTCCTGATCAAGGATCCAAGGGCCCATGGCCTGGGCCAAGGATCCGACGTTCCAGGGGTCTGTGTATTGACCTAATTTGGCGATCTCACGGGGGTGGCCGACCACAAATCCCAGGCGCAGGCCGGGCAAGCCAAGGCCCTTTCCAAGGGAACGCAAGACCAGCATTCCCGGTTTCTTCACCGCCAGCGCGATGCTGCGGTCTCCGGGGTCTTTGAGGGCCTGTGCCCTCAGCGCCTCATCCAGTACCAGAAGTATCCCCTGCTTGGAGCAAAATTCAGCCCGCTCCCGTAACTCATCGGAAGACAATAGCAGTCCAGACGGATTAGCAGGATCAGCCAGCCAAAGGCTGGCGGCGCCCTTCAAAGCCTTCTGGAGCCTCGGCCATTCGGGGCTCCAAGGTTCGTCCGCGCCCACTTCGCGCGTCAAGGCGCCATGCCGTGAAAGCCAGACGGCGTATTCGCCGAAACAAGGGGTCTCAAGGACCACCGGCTTTCCACGCAACGATTGCGCGATCCAGGACAGGCATTCGCTCAGTCCGTTGCCCACCAGCACGCTACCCGCGGGAAGCCTGAGCCTTTTTTCGATGAAGGACGCCAAGCCAACGGCATAAGGCTGCGGGTATCTTCGTAGGCTAGGCATGGATGCGGCCAACTTTTTTTCCCAGCCCGCGGGAGGTGGCACTTCCACCACGGTATGGGAAAAGTCGAGCAGGCCGGACGGACGCCCGTCTTTCGAAAAATTGTCGGCCCCGTGACGTTGGACCATGGTTATTTGATCCTCGTGGCGATACCCGCGTTCGCGACCCAGATCTCGTCACAGGCCCCGCAAACGAGCTGATTCGCCCGTCCGTTCAAGTCGCAAAAAAGCCTTTGGAGACGATTGGCGCTGATGCCTCCCTGCCCTGCCTCATCCAGCACCAGCACGGCCAAGGCATCCCGTTTCTTGAGGGCGGCCAAGAAAGTTTCGAGCTCCTTCAACAAACCCGCTTCGCTGCGGCCCAGGCCACGCGCCACCCAAGGGCCCAGTCCGTCCATTAAAAAGGCCCTGCCTTTTTCCGGCAACTGAAGGCGGTCGGTGCATTCGACGACTCGCCAAGCTGAAGAACGCCTCGCTTGATGCAAATCGATCCGCTTCCGCAGCTCGGGATCGCTCACGGCCATGGATCCGTCCAAAGTCGCCAGATAATGAACCGTTTTTTCGCGGCGCCTGGCCAACAAGGACTTGAAACGCCCTTCGGCAAGGACGGATTTTCCGGAGCGGATCCCTCCCAAATAGGCGATCAGCTTAGCGGCCATTTTTTTCCAGATGGGCGATGTCGTTGTAGCCTTCGATCCAACGGACACCCCCCTGGCTTTGCAAAGTGGTCAGCGACACGTTGCCCGGGCGTCCAAGCAGGAAATATTTCTTCGACGGAATGCCGGCTGCCAGACAGGCGGCGATCCTCACAGGACCGCCGTGGGTCACTACGATCACGGTCTTACCCCTGAATTCCGTTTCCACCCTTTTCAGGGCGCCGGCGATGCGCTTTTCAAAACGCTGCATCGATTCGCCGCCCTTGGGATCGAAGGCCATGAAGGGATCGACCCGCTGCTTGCTCCCCAAAGAAAATTTCTTAAGGACGCCCAGCACGCTCTTGCCTTCCCAATCCCCAAAGTTCCTCTCGCGCCACTCTTTCCATTCGTGAACCTGGATCTTGAGCGCCTTACCCACCGCCTGGGCGGTCTGCCGGGCGCGCCGAAGGTCCGAGACCAATATGGCTTCGGGCTGGATCCCCATTTTCTTCAGGCGCGCCGCGGCGAGCCCCGCTTGCTTGAGGCCCATGGGGTTCAATCCGGTCCCGCGCCAACCCTGGATCACGCGGCGGACGTTCCAGTCGGTCTCGCCATGGCGCAAGAAGATCATCCGGGTAGGCGGAATCTCTTCCCAGTAGCTATGGGCCTGGAAAGCCGGCTTCTCGACATTGGAATGCAGTTTTTTCAAGGTGTGTTCCAAAATAAAAAACCGCCCTCCTAAAAAGGAGGGCGGCAAAAGAGACCCGCGAAACGGGCCGCCTGCCGTCCTCTCTCACGAAGGAAGACAAAAGCTGACGCTTCGGCAGGTCTCCTGGCTCGCGGATCCATCTACTCGGCCGGCCTTCCCCTTGTGGGTGGCCTTTGGCTTTTCGTCCCCGCATACAGTGGCGTGAACCGCGCCCGCTTTTACGGGCTTCCCTATTCTCTCTGTTGGCCCGCCTCGTGCGAACCCTCTCAGAGCACCGAAAACGACTCTATCATAATGAATGCGCTAAGCCGCCGCCATAGCAAAAAACCAGCTAAAAGCCGCTATTCGCTGACAGGACCCGTGGCACCGTCCTTGACCACGATGGCTTTCCGTTTTTTTGGCGACTCCGCCCGGCTACGGGCCCTAGGAGGCAGCGCTTCCATGTCCCCCTTCGGGGCCAGGTCCAGAGCGTAGAAATCCTGTTCACCTTCCACGCTGAATGCGCCTTCCAAGGTCGCGTTGGAATCCGATCCCACCCAGACCTTGAAAGTCCCAGGCTCGTATCCAAAACGGTAGTCCCTGCCGATGAAGGACAATTCCGAAGGGGTCAAAAGAAAGCTGAGTTCCCTGCTCTCGCCGGGCTTAAGCTCCGCCTTCTGAAAACCCTTCAGTTCCCGCATAGGCCGGGAAACGCTGGCCACTGGATCGCCAACATAAAGCTGGGCCGTCTCCACGCCATTCCGGGCGCCTACGTTTTTCACGGTCACCTGGACCCGGACCTTTTCGCCAGCTTGGACATGCGCCGGGACTTTCAGGCCGGAGTACTCGAAGCGGGTGTAACTAAGTCCATACCCGAAGGGATAAAGCGGCGTGTTCGGCGCGTCGATATACTTGCTGGTGTAGCGCTGCTCCGTGGCGGGCCTGCCCGTATTCTGCTGGGCATAGTAGATCGGCACCTGTCCCACGTTGCGGGGAAAACAGGTGACCAGCCGTCCTTGAGGCTCGGCATCTCCGAACAGCAGGTCCGCGACCGCTTCGCCGTGGCGGCCGCCCAGATACCAGGCTTCCAGGATGGCCGGCGCCTTCTTATCCATCCATTCCAGGGCCAGCGGCCTTCCGTTCATCAGCACCACCACCGTCGGCTTGCCCAGCTTCAACACGGCTTCGACCAGTTGCCGCTGGACTCCGGGAAGGTCGAGATCGGTGCGCGAATGTGCTTCTCCGCTATAATCCCGGCCCTCGCCCACCACCAGCACCACCGCCGAGGCCCGGCGCGCGATATCCAAAGCGGCCGAGAACCCTGCCGTGGATGCGCCCTCGAGGTCGCAGCCCTTTTCAAAGGTCACCTTAGACTTTGCGCCGAGCTTGGCCTTCAATCCCTGCAGGACCGAGACCACCTCGTTTTTATCGCCCTGGGCCGACCAAGGCCCCAGCGGATCGACCTGGCTGTCGGCCAAGGGTCCGATCACCGCGAGACCGGCGATCTCCTTAGAGAACGGGAGCACCTTATCGTTTTTCAGCAAAACGGCAGAGGCCAGGGCTGAACGCTTGGCAAGCGCGATGGTCTCGGGACGCAGCATCGCGCCGATTTCCAGGGTCTCGTCAGCATAGGGACGGTCCAAAAGCCCCAACGAAGCCTTCACAGACAGGACCCGGCGCACGGCTTGGTCCAACTGCTTGGTGGAAAGCAGGCCCGAATCGAGCAGGCCCTTGATATGGTCGCGATAGACAAAAGCGTGCATGTCCATGTCCACGCCGGCCCAGATCCCCTGCAAAGCCGCGTTGACGCCATCGCCCGCGACTCCGTGGGCCTGCAATTCACCGATGGAACCCCAGTCACTGACCACCATGCCCTTAAAGCCCCACCAGGTCCGGAGCACGTCGGTCAAAAGAAAGCGGCTGCCCGACACAGGCACGCTGTTCAGCGAATTAAATCCGCTCATCAAAGTCGCGGCTCCGGCCTCGACCCCGGCCCGGAACGGCGGAAGATAGACCTCGAGCATCCTGCGCAGGGGGATGTCCGCGGTGTTGTATTCACGGCCGGCCTCGGCTCCGCCATATCCGGCATAATGCTTGATGCAGGCCGCGATGCCAGCCCGCTGGAATCCGCGGACTCGGGCCGCGGCATACGCCGCACCCAGATAAGGATCTTCCCCGGCGCCTTCCACGATGCGGCCCCAACGAGGATCGCGCGCGATATCCACCATCGGCGCGAAAGTCCAGCGAAGTCCCGCCGCGTAGGCCTCCCGGCCCGCCGCCTCGGCGCTCAATTCGGCCATCACCGGATCCCAGGCGCAGGCTTCGGCCAGCGGCACCGGAAAACTGGTCCGATAGCCGTGGATCACGTCCAACGCGAAGA
>JAZKAF010000067.1:0-3344 GCA_040389285.1 candidate division FCPU426 bacterium | reverse complement strand
ACCTTCTGCGCTACCGGAATTACCCCAGGGATGTCGCCTTTAACCTGATTTCCCCAATTGTCCTTTTCCCGCGCCTGTTTAAGGAGCGCAGTCCCCAGGCCGGAGCAACCCGTGATCAAAGGAAGCAACAAACCGACCATTGCCAAATTTCTTAAACGCATTTTCTCTCCGGAACGTATGAAATCAGTCCAAATGATCTAGGGTCGAACGGCGACCATGCTAAGTGATTGGGAGACCGCATTCAAGCTTTTTGCCAGGGCAGCCGAATCGTATGGTCACCATGGAAAGGCAAAACCAATGACGCCACCGACAATCGCTCCCACAACAGGAGCCAGGCTCCTCGTATCCCTTGATGGAGACCCAGCTGTCACAAGAATTCCCGCCAATATCCCTAAGCTGCCTTCTCCCAACGCGCTAATAATTCTTCGTGTCATTGTTATGGGCTTATCTGTCTTAAAATTTTTATTTCCGTCACTAAGTTGCGAACCTCCGACGGTGGGACCTTCCGCAAAAAGTATCGGCCGATTGTCTCTTGGAGGGAGATGGCCAATATCCGGCAAGATGGGGAGCCCGTGACTGCTTATTGCAAATGGATCTTTTGATTCCCGGAGGGTCACAGAAGGCAACTCATAGGCAATTATTTGATGTTCATCGATCGCCGCCAGATCTCTTGTCACAGACTCCAAACTCATTTCAACTTTACTGGTCCAATTTGCGAACAACCCGGAAGATACGGCGACGCAGCCTATAACAAACATCGAGAAAGTTAGCGCCTTTAAGAAACTCATCTAATTATTTTTTGATTCATTTGATGCTGTCCTTCAACTCGAAGGTAGAACACGAGCTCCTCTGGTCCTTGCCCAAGACATCACAGTCATTCTTTATAACGAGATCCTATGAAGATCACGGTAAGCAAAGAAAACCACCGTAATAGCTATACCTACAAGAAGGCCTACCAAGAGGTAAAGTAGCCGACCTGAAGACTTATTCGCTTTCTTGGCCATAGATCCCCTAAAACCCCAGATTCATCGCCAGCAAGTGTTGGGGTTCGAAAGAGCTGAAGCTGTCGTAGTAGGCGGGTTTGAAGGCGTAGTCAAAGCCGAAGGAAAGGTCTTCCTGGTCCAATTTGACGCTGAAGCCGGCGGTCAGGCCGCCCAGGTTTTGCGAGGGCTCCAAGATATAGCCCACCCGCAGGGCCAGGCTTTTGCTGACCCAGTCTTCCACGCCGAAGTGCATGCGGATGTCTTCGAAGATGGGATATTCCAGGTCGCCGGCCAGGTTCAGAACGTTGCTGCCGAATTCGAAGCGCCGGGCGCCGCCCAATATGGCGGTGATGGGCAGCGGATCGGAAGTGGCCACAAAATGCACGGGCGGGCCCAAGTTGAGCAGGGAGAGGGCCAGGGTGGTGGCCTCGTCCTGGGGATAGCGGGCGCCAAGATCCACAGCCACGGCGTCGGAGTCAAAGGTACCCAGATGGCTGCGCATGTATTTGAGGTTCACGCCCATTTCAAGGGGGACGAAACGCTCGGGCAGGTCTTTGAAAAAGTAAGAGGGTCGTTGAGCATAGGAAACGCAGACCAGGATATCGTTGGCGGAAACGGGATTGTCCTGGGCCAGGGGGTTGTTGATGTCGGGCTGGCCGCGGACGAGCAAGGAGGCGGCCATGGGGCCGAAGGAAAAGGGATGCTCGTAGCCGAAGTAGTCGATGTTGACCAGGGCGATGGCGCTGTAGTGCAGGAAGGTGGCCAGTGGCCGCTTGACTGGCGCGAGGCCCGCGGGATTGTAAAAGACCACGCCCAAGTCTTCGCCCAAGGCGGAATAGGCCTCGCCCATTCCGCTGGCCCTGGCCCCCGTGCGCTCGGCCATCAGGGTGGCGCCGGTGACGCCGCTGCCCGCGCGCGCGCTAGAGGCGGCGAGCAGAAGGCTGAGCGCCAGGGCTAGTGAAAGCCGTTGCGGTACCATTTCCAGGCGTAGAAAAAGAGTTCCTTGAAAGCCCGGGCGATGACGCTGAGTTTGGCGCCAGTCTGCTGGCCGGCTTGGCGCGGATAATGGTGCACGCCGATCTCGGCGATGCGAAACCCGTTTTTTTGGGATTTGACCAGCAGTTCGGCCGAGATCATGGCTCCCTCAGTCTCCAGTTTGAACTTCTCGAACACGTCCTTGCGCACGAATTTGAAGGCGCAGTCGATGTCGCGCACGCCGCGCAGCATGAACAAGGTCTTCACCAGCAGGCCCCAGGCCTTGGCGTTCAGCTTGCGCTGCAGGGGATCGGCCCGGTGGATGCGGTAACCCACCACCAAGTCATGACGTTCGAGCAAGGGCAGCAGTTCCCCGATCTCTTCGACGTCGAATTGCCCGTCGCCATCGGTGAAAAAGATCCATTCATAGCGGGCGGCCTTGAATCCGGATTTGACGGCCGCGCCATAGCCTTGGTTGACCACGTGATCCACCAGGCGCACGCCGGGCATTTTCTTGGAGAGACCCTTGACCACTTCGGCGGTGCGGTCGCGCGACCCGTCGTTGACCACGATGACTTCCCACTTGCGGGCCACTCGCTTCAGCACGCCGGCGGTCTTGGTGGCCAGGGCCACGATGTTGCCTTCCTCGTTATAGGCCGGAAAAAAGGCGGAAATATCGGGCTTTCTCTGCAACTTGCTCATGAAAAGTCCTCCAGGATCATGCGGGCGACCTTGCGCCCGAGTCCGACGGAATAGCTCATGCCACGGTCTTCAGGATAGATCTGGGTCATGTTCGCCAGGTAAAGCCCCTTCGGCTCCAGCCGATGGGGAGGAATGCGCTTGCCATAGCCGCAGGTGACGATGGGCTGAGTGTACTTGGCCTTCATGACATGCGCCTTGAGCACGCTGGCCTCGTCGAACTGCGGGAAGACCTTTTTGACGCTGGCGTAAAAGCTCTTCATCACCTCGTCTGACGAAGCCTTGTAAAAGGGATCGTCGGTGTCGAGGTACTTGGCGAGGTAGACGATGTGCCGGCCCTGGTACTGCGAGGGCGGGATCATCTTGGTCTGCTCGATGATGGCCAAGAACGGCAGGTTCTTGTCCAGCACGGTCAGCCAATAGTAGGGCGACAAGCTGCGGTCCAGCTCGAGCACGGCCACCACGGATCCATGATACAGGAACTGGCGCAGATCCGCTTCCATGGCAGGAGGCAGGATGTCATGGGCCATACCCAGGAACAGCGGGGTGGCGCAGGTGACCAGCACGACGATGTTGTTGCCCCCCAACTCGCCCGTCGTCTCGACGCTGACGACTCGCTTCCATCGACTCGTCGACAGCGAGGCCGAGACGTCGACATAGGCAGACGCATCCCGCGTCACCGAGATG
>JAZKAF010000066.1:0-4055 GCA_040389285.1 candidate division FCPU426 bacterium | reverse complement strand
CGGATCCAACAGACAATCGTTGGCCACAAAGGTGCCCCCGCGGGCTCGCATCAAAAACTCGACCACGGGATGCCGTCCCTGTTCGATATCTAGGGAACCTTCAGCGCATATCTCGGGACGGCAATAACCGAAACGCCGAGCCGCAAGTCCAAGGGACGCCAGGACGTCGAGTTCCGCGAGGCCGCCGGCGAGATCCAAAAGCGGAGCCGAGAGCGCCGCCACCTTGGCCCGTATGCCCTCGAATATCTGCGCCTCCAAGGCGTGTCGCCTGTCATCCGCGGTCAAGACCCGGTGCTCGATCTCCCGTAGCTCCGGGGTCGTGAAACGTTCCGCGTTGACCAGGGTCTGTTTTCGCTCGTAATCAGCAGGGACGGATTGGGATTGAGACCTGCTCACCTCGATATAGAATCCGAAGATGTTGTTGAAAAGGACCTTCAGCTTCGGATTGCCGCTGCGTATCCGTTCCCTTTCCTGGATCTGGAGGACCAACGCTCTTCCGCCGTGGCTGTCCGCGATGATCGCGTCCAATTCGGATGAATACCCTGCCTTGATGAGGCCGCCTTCGCGAAGGGACACCGGTGGATCTTCGACCAGAGCGGACTCCAGGTCCGTTAAAAGGCCCGAAAAAAGCTCCCTTTTCGCCCATGCCTGAAGGGATCCTGAACTACAGGATCCGGCTCGATCCCGAAGTTCAGGCAAGACCCGCAAGCTCTGACGAAGCGCGGCGAGGTCCCTGGCATTCGCCGCCGAACAGCCGATCTTTCCGACCACGCGTTCGATGTCCGTGGTACGACTGAGCGCTTCGGCGATGTCCTCCGACAACAACGCATCGCCGCGGAACTCTTCCACAGAGTCCTGCCGCGCGACGATCAACTCGATATCCATCAGCGGAGCGCCAAGCCAACGTTTCAGAAGGCGGGCGCCCGCGGCGCTACGGCAATGGTCGAGCACTTCAAAAAGCGTGGACCGTTCCCCGCCGTCTTCTTGATTCGCGGTCAATTCGAGGTGCCGCCGGGTCGAGGCATCCATGCGTAAATAGGCGCTGTCATGCCTGACCTTCAAACGGCTGATGTGGCTCAGGTCGCTGCGTCGGGCTTTTTTAAGATAGGCTAAGAGAGCTCCAGCAGGTCCAAGCGAGGGTGAATCGCTGGTCAGGCCGAATCCTTCCAGACTGGCCACACCGAATTGGGATCGAAGGATCCTTTCCGCTTCCAAGGGGCTGAAGGAAAATGGATCGAACGGACTGATGAGGATCCCGTAAGCCTCCAGCAGTTCGCGGAGTTTTTCGCTCAAGGCGCCTTCCGGCACCACAACTTCAGAGGGCCTGACTCTGGCGATCTCGGATTCCAGGGCGGCGATCGTCGCGCTGGCTGGACTGAATACAAAAAAATCGCCCGTGCTGTTGTCGGCAAAGGCTGCGGCAACCCCCGACCTGGCTTCGAACAGCGCCATCACGTAGTTATTCGAATGCGGCGCCAAAAATCCGTCTTCCAATGCCGTTCCGGGGGTCTCGACCCGGACCAGTTCGCGCCGCATCATCCCCTTCGCCGCCGAAGGATCGGCGACCTGCTCGCATACCGCGACTTTTTTTCCCGCACGGAGCAGCTTCTGGATATATCCGGCGGCCGCGTGATAGGGGACCCCGGCCATCGGAACGCGCACCGTCCTGCCCGCGCCCGAACTGCGGGCCGTTAACGTGATGTTCAATAGCCGGCTCGCCTCCTTCGCGTCCTCGCCGAAGAGCTCGTAGAAATCTCCCAGGCGGAAGAAAAGAAGGCAGTCAGGATTCTGGTCTTTGACGGCCTGATATTGGGCCATCATAGGACTGGACTGATTAGACATGGATCATTTTTTTATCCGGACTTTGAAGCCACCCGCGATCACGACCGCGTTGAGCAGCATGCTGATCAACGACAACATCAAGGCTCCAAGGAGGGCGCTCCAAAAACTGTCGATCTTAAAGCCGTCGATCACCAGGGTGACAATGCCCAGGCAGCCCGCGTTGATCACCAAGGTGAAAAGGCCGAGGCTGAGGATATTGATCGGAAGCGTCAAAAGGACCAAAAACGGCTTTAACGCAACATTGATGAGCCCAAGCACCGCCGCCGCGGCGAAAACAGAGGCGGCCTCCTCAAAACCCGACCCTTGGAACTCGATGCCTTTGATGCTCCTGGAGACCAATAACAGTCCGAGCGAGTTGATCAACCAATGGCTGATCAGCGCGCTGAGCTTGGACGCCGGGCGCTTGCTACCATCAATCTCGATCCGCATCGTCTTCCTCCGAGAGCGGGGCATAAAAAGAGAGCACCGTATTTCCGTAAGAATACTGCCGAAGGCGTTTTAACCCACCCGCGTGTTCCGGGACCTCTAGCTTCCGTTCGTGTTCCAAGATGATCCTCGCCCTTCCGTTTTTTCTCAAAAGCGCGATCTCATCCGCAACCCGCAGGGCGGCCAAAGCCTCACCGGTCCCGTAGGGCGGATCCAAAAAGATGAAGTCGAAGGAGCTGCCTTGGCCGGCCAGCCGCTTCGCGCAGACGGCAAAGTCTCCACGGCAGGTCTCCCAACTACCAGACAGGAACCCGAAAAGCTGGGCATGCTCATCGGCGCAACGCAGGCAGGCGGGATCTTTGTCTCCGAAAACCACTTTCGCCGCGCCGCGCGAAAGCGCCTCCAATCCGATCGCCCCCGTGCCGCAAAAAAGATCTAAAAATTCAGCTCCGACGATAGCTGGAGCGATGATATTGAACAAGGCCTGACGCACGCGTTCCTCCGTGGGACGCAAGTCCAGGCTTTTTGGGACCTTGATGATGCGGCCACCCGCGCTTCCGCCGGAGATACGCATCTCAGACGGCCTGGGCCATGTCTTTGACCTCCAATTGCAGCGTCCTATTTCCCTGGTACTCGTTCCAACCCGGACTAAAGACCAGGTCGACCGGTTTTTCTCTGTCGAGGCTCAGCAAAGTCTCGGCCTGACGAAAAGCGATCCCGGAAAATTCCACGGGGCCCTGCCTGACCACCAGTTTGAGGTGTTCCCCACCCGAACCGACGCTACGGGTGCCAGGCAACAACCGGCAAGACCTGGCCACGAAAACCGGCCGTGGATTCTTTTGGCCGAAGGGCTGTAAGCGGGCTAATTGATCCATCATACCGCGGTCCATCTCCTGCAAGCTGGCCTCGCAATCCACGTCTATCTCGGGGACCAGATCATCTTCGGAGAGGACTGAGGCGACCTCGTTCATCCGAGCGCGAAAAGCCTCCAAGGAAGCGCTCGACAGGGTCATACCAGCGGCAAATTCATGGCCGCCAAATTTGTCCAAGAGGTCTGAACAATGCTCCAGTGCCTTGACCAGGTGAAAAGGGCGCCGCGACCTCGCCGATCCGCGCGCCAGGCCGTTTTCCACCGCCAAGACCACGGCAGGGCGGCTGCATTTTTCCTGCACCCGCGAGGCGGCCAATCCGACGACACCCGGATGCCATCCCTGGTTCCAAAGCACCAGGATCCTGTCCCCGGCCCGCATACGCGTCTCCGCCTCCGCCATGGCCTGAGCCACGACCTCCTTTTCAATGCCCTGTCGCTGCTGGTTCACCGCGTTCAGCTGCGCGGCAAGCGCCTCACATTCCTCCCGGTCTTTGCTCAACAACAAACGGACTCCAAGGCCCGCGTCATGGATCCTTCCGCCGGCGTTCAGCCGGGGTCCCAGCACAAAACCAAGGCTGCCTGAATCAATGGATTCCGTCTGCAATCCGCCGACCGCGGAAAGGCTGCGAAGGCCCATCCAACGTCCCTGACGAAGGCGCCGTATCCCTGCCGCGACCAAAGCGCGATTTTCACCGTCAAGGGGCGCCACATCGCAGACCGTGCCCAACGCGACCAACTCGAGCATCGCGTCCAGAAATTCATCCCGTCGCGGCTCGGCCAAAGCCTCTAAGAGCGCCTGGGCGAATTTATAGGCCACCCCGACTCCCGCCAACATGGAATAAGGATATCCAGGTGAGACCTTGGGATTGATGACCGCGAGGGCGTCGGGAAGGACCGGTCCAGGAAGGTGATGGTC
>JAZKAF010000065.1:0-5421 GCA_040389285.1 candidate division FCPU426 bacterium | reverse complement strand
TGGAACTTTCTTTCTTTGTGGAAGAACCTCACCACCGGCCTCAAGATCCGTCCTTCTTCATCGCCAAAGGCGCCCCCCTCGCCGGCATGTGGATTCAGGGCCGCCAGAGCAAGCCTCGGCTTGGGAATGGAAAAAAGGCTGTTCAGCCCTCCGGCGCAAAGTCGGATGCTTTTTTTCAGGGCTAAAGGTTCCAGTGAAGAAAGAGCCCGCTTAAGCCCCAAATGGCGGGTCGCCAGAAAGACCCGGAGGCCGCCACCCACCAGCATCATGCCCACCTGATCGGCCTTCAGTCCCGCCAGGTCCGCGAGCATCTCGGTGTGGCCCGCGAAATCCTCGCCCGCTTGATGCAGGGCTTCCTTGGACAGCGGCGCGGTGACTAGGGCTTCGGCACTTCCCGTCATCACCAGCCGGGCCGCAAGTCGGAGCGAATCCGCAGCGACCCTTCCAGACGCGGCGCTAGGCCTTGAACGCGGCCACGAGGGGATAGACGATGGCCGTAACCAACCCACCCCGGCGACCTTCTTCCCTTTTGGCAGGCTCGAAGGCAGGCCCGCTAAAACAAAGTCGGCCGAGCGCCGGATCTGCGGATCAGAGATCGCTTTCAACGCGACTTCTGGGCCGATCCCGGCTGGATCGCCGAGCGACAAAACGATCACGGGCTTTTTCATTTTTCCGCCAACAAAGATCCGCCGGCGCGCTGGATCTGCTCCACGCTCTCCTCGAACAGGCCGTTATAATAGGCACGGATCTGGCCCTTCTTATCGACGAGGACCAGCAAAGGAGAGTGCAAGATCTCCCCTTGCTTGTCGTTGGGATGCATATCCGGCAGCATGAATCCATGCAGTACCAGGTCGTGGATCTCGGCTTCCTTGCCTGTCAAAAAATACCAGCGCGGATCCGTAACGCCCAGATCCGAGGCGTAACGGCTCATGCGCTGGGGCGTGTCTTTCTTGGGATCAACGCTTATCGAGACCATTCGAAAGCCATCTCCGGCCGGCATGGAAGCGGCGATACGTTTCATCTTGGCGCCCAGCATCGGGCAGACATCCGGACAGCTTGTGTAGATGAAAGAGGCTACCCAAACCTTGCCGATCAGATCCGCACTGTCAAAAGACGCTCCCGTCTGATCGATCAGATGAAATTCAGGCGCGCGGCCTAATTTTTCCAGCGCCACAACAGAACCGCGCGTTGACCGGTGCCTTACGGTCCAGACAATGGCGCCCGCCAGCAGGGCCAGGCTGCAGTAGGCCAGGACGCGAAGTTTGAGGGTTTTTTCCATCAAAGCCCCTTTAAATCAAAAAGACCCTGTCACCTTTTGGTCAACAGGGTCCTGAACATGCCGTTGGTTTCTGTCTTCTCAACCTGTTGGAGGCCCTTTTTTGGCCTCCTTGACGATCTTATACACCAGCAGGCCCACGAGACTGAAAACCATGCCGAGCATCAAAAAAATAGTCACATAAAACCCGCGCGCAAGACCCTCTCCGCTCGGCGTGTTGCTCATGGCGTCTTTGCAGGTCGGACATGCCGATGCTAGCGAAGCCGCCAAGCTCATACCGGCGAAAAGGGCCCGCCGCAACATCGCTTCAGCCCCCGCCGACGGCCGCCTGGGCCAATTCTTCAAACGCGTAAGTCTTCAGCCACACAAAGTCGAAAGAGAAAACCGTAAGGGCCAGGAAAAACAGAGCCACGCAAAAACCAAAGGCCAAGCGATTGACGCCTTCTTCTTCCCGCTGGTGCATGAAAAACCACAAGACCAGGGAGGCCTTGATCACCGCCACGATCATACCCACCAGGATATTGGCGCCATGCCCTATCTCGATATCCGGTAAGAAACCGAGGCTGACCGGTCCCAGTTTGATGCTGCGCACCAGCTCGACTCCGCTGGTCAGCAGGCCACCCAAGTCAAAATAGGACAAAGAAACAGTGATAACGGTCAAAAAGATCAGGGCGTTAAAGACCAGGTAGTATTGTCCCCAGCCGTGCTCGTGTTTATTTTCGCTCATGAAATCCCCTTTTGCCTAGAGCAGGTAAAGTCCCGGAAACAAGAAGATCCACACTAGATCGACAAAATGCCAATAAAGCCCTGTGATCTCGATCGGATCGTTGTAGTGGGAATCGAAGTCGCCGCGGCGGTTACGGACCCAAAGTATGCCAAGGGAGATCATGCCACCCAAAACATGCAAGCCGTGGAAACCAGTCAGCAGATAATAAAAGCCATGAAAGATGTCGGTGCTTGGAAAAACATGTTCACGGAAATGGGCGGAATATTCGACCGTCTTGATAACCATGAAGGTGCATGCCAGCAGGAAGGTGGCGGCCAGCCAATTGCCCGTGGCTTTCCGGTCGCCGCGCCGTGAAAAGACCACGGCTAAGACCATGGTAAGGGAGGAGGTGATCAGGACCAAGGTGTTCAAGGCGCCGAGCGTCTTGTCCAGGGGTCGAACGATCGACTCCAGGGCCGCCGAGCGAGCCACAATGTAGGCCCCAAAAAAACCAGTGAAGAACATGACTTCCGAACCCAAAAACAGCCACATCCCAAAGGCCCTAAGATTACGGCGTTCGACGTGAAAGCTGGGAGCGAATTCCTGCGCGTGATTATCCATGGTATCTCCTGATCAATGCTGGTTGGACGCCACGCCTTCGACGGGCGGGTGGTCCTGCGAAATCCAATCTTTGCCTAAGGCCGTGGCCTCGGGACCGCTGTATTCGTAAGGTCCGCGATAGACCGTGGGAACCTTATCGAAATTGTGGTGCGGCACCGGATTGGGGATCGTCCATTCCAGGGTATTCCCTTCCCAAGGGTTGGAAGGCGCTGTCGGGCCGAAAAACACGCTGTAGACAAAATTATAGAGGAAGACGATCTGTGAGATACCCAGTGCAAATGCCGACAGGGTGATGAACTCGTTCCAGGGCGCCATACCGTTCAGGAACTCGTATCCGGTGGACGTGGCCAGGCGGCGCATATGGCCCGCTTCGCCCAAAAAGTGCATGGGGAAAAAGGCGAGATTGAAGAATAAGAAAGTCAGGAACCAATGCAATTTGTTCAAACTTTCGTTCATCATGCGTCCGAAGATCTTGGGAAACCAAAAAGTCAGTCCGCCGAAGACCGCAAAAAGCGTGGCGCCAAACACCACATAGTGGAAGTGCGCGATGATGTAATAGGTGTCATGGATGAATATGTCGACCGGCGTCGCGGCCATGAAGATGCCGGACAAGCCGCCCACGATGAACATGGCCACGAAGGAGATGGCGTAGAGCATCGGCCCCTTCAGACGGATGGCTCCGCCCCAAAGGGTCCCCAACCAGTTGAATACCTTGACCCCCGAAGGCAGGGCGATGAACACGGTGGAGATCATGAAGGCCATGCCCATCTTGGGGTTCAGGCCGGAGAGGAACATATGGTGTCCCCAGACGATGAAACCCAGCCCCATGATGGAGGTCATGGAGATCACCATGGCCCGGTAACCGAAGATCGGCTTGCGCGCGAACGTGGCGATGATATCGGAAGCCAATCCCATAGTGGGCAGGATCAGGATGTAGACCGCGGGATGGGCATAGAACCAAAAAATATGCTGGAAGAGCAGAGGAAAGCCGCCGCCGGCGTTCGCCACTTTCTCGGCGCCGATATGCAGCCCGTAGGGTATGAAAAAGCTGGAGTTAAAGAGCCTGTCGAAGAGCAGCATGCTGCCGCCCGCCGCGATCATGGGGGTGGCCAGGGTCTGGAAGACCGCGGTGATGAACTGGGCCCAGGTGACAAGGGGAAGGCGGCTCCAGGTCATGCCCGGGGCTCTCAACTTCACGATGGTGACCAGAAAGTTCATGCCGCCGACGATAGAAGAAAAGCCGGCTAAAAAGATGGCTCCAAGGACCAGGTTCATGCCAAGCCCGGAAACTGACGCTCCAGCGGCGTCCGAGAGAGGCGGATAGGCCGTCCAACCAGCGGCGGCCGCGCCCTTGTCGACAAAGAAGGCGGAGAACATCATCAGTCCCGCCGGCAGATAGAGCCAGTAGGACAACGCGTTCAATAGGGGGAAGGCCACATCGCGCGCGCCGATGTGCAGCGGGATCAGGAAATTGCCAAAGGCGCCTACGATCAACGGGATGATGACGAAGAAGACCATGATCAGGCCGTGCATGGCTCCCAGCTGGAGATAACCATCCGAAGTCACCTCACCGTTGGGGCCGAAGAAAAAGGAGTTTTTGAGGAGTTCTCCGATGAACGGCACAGGCTGGCTGGGGTAGGCGATCTGCCAGCGCAACAACATGGCCAAGGTGCCGCCCAGCATCAAAAAGACCAGCGAGGTCCAAAGATACTGCTTGCCGATCACCTTGTGGTCATAAGACCACACGTACTTCCTGAAAAAGGTGGTCGGCTCAGGGTGGATATAGTCCGCGACGCAGGTAACGCTCATGGTTTCAGCCCCAGAAGGATCTAAAGAATGCGGTTGAATTCAGGGTGGTACTTGTCCCATATCTCGGCCCACTTAGCCTGCAGGGTCGGGTCGGCCTGCTGTTCGGCCAACCAGCGGTCGAATTCCGCCCCGGTGAGCGCCAGTACCGTTCCCCGCATGGCGTAGTGCAAGGTGCCACAGAGTTGGGCGCAGCCGATCTCGAAATGATGCCGTATGTACTGCGGCTCCGCCGATACGGTAGAGAAGGCCCCATTTTTGACCACCCAGATCGGGGTGTTCTCGGAACGCGCGTAAGAATAATCCATCAGCCCGATCATCTTGCTATCGGCGGCCTGGAAGAACGCCCCCTTGCCCTTCTTGGGTTCGGACTTGAACTCATAACCCGTCAGGGCCACTTCACTGGCGTTATAGGCTTCGGTATCGAGCAACACCCTCTTTCCGGTGGCTCGGTCCCAGACCGGCATATGGTCGACCCGGAACCACATCTTGGTCAGCAGGCCCGGAACAGCGTCCTGCTTCACGCGGGCTTCCGGGATGAAAAAGCTATGGATCACGTCCTTAGCAGAGATATGCATGACCACCGTCTTATCAGCCGGAAGCGCCATCTCACCCACGCTGATCACATCGTCGGCGGTACCGAAAACGCCGTCAGCTCCCGGATACCGGAAATTCCAGGAGAATTGCTCCGCCAAGACCTGTATATGCACCGCTCCCTTGTCGTTCGTGCGCTTGATCTTCAGGTCATTCCACATGGATCCCGAGGCGACCGTCAGGTAGAGCAGGATCAGCGAGGGGAACAAGGCCAGCAGAACTTCGATGAAGGTGCTACCGTGGAAAAAACGAGCTTTATGTCCGGGGCGGTCGCGGAAAGCAAAGAGGCTGTAGACCAACATACCTTCTGTGATGACGAAAATGACGATCACGATCCACAGGATCACCATATAAAGGTGATCAGTCTCGCGGCCCATGGGCGACACGACCTCGGGCATGTACAGCGATGGGCCCTTGG
>JAZKAF010000064.1:0-5452 GCA_040389285.1 candidate division FCPU426 bacterium | reverse complement strand
ACGATCTTAGGGGTCACCACCTCGGGCAATACCAGCGGTTTTTCCGGGTTTGAGCCGGGATAGACCACGTAAAGCGGCACGCCAGAGCGTCCAAAGGAATAGATCAGCTCGCTGATGCCTTTATCCCGCTTGGTCCAGTCGGCCCGCAGTTTGGCCACTTTCAGCGCCTCGAATTCCGCGCGGACGGAAGCGGAGTTGAGCGTGGCCTTTTCATTGACCTTGCAGGTCCAGCACCACTCGGCCGAAAAATCGAGGAAGACAGTCTTGCCTTGGGCTTTCAGTTCGGCCAGGCGGGCGGGCGTGTAGTCTTCCCAGCCGCTTAGATCGGCCTTGCCCGGGTTGAGCAGCTCTTTCACCGGCTGGGCCAGCAGATATTTATAAGCCGCGCCCATCAGCAGCAGATTGAGGAAGGCCACGAAGAAGATGCGGCCGAGGCCCGAGCCGAGGGGCGCGTAGGCGCCATAGATCCAGCAGGCTAGTCCCAGGACCAGCAGGAAGGCTAGGAACCAGATCACGAATTCCAGTCCGGTCTGCTTGCCCAACACCCACAGCAACCAAAGCAGGGTGGCCATAAGAAAGAAGCCCATCAACTGCTTGAAATGAAGCATCCATTTGCCGGGCTTGGGCATCCATTGCATCAGCTTTGGAAAAACGGAAAGCAGTTGGTAGGGCGTAGCCAGGCCAAGGCCCACGGCCGTGAAAATGGCGAAGAGGGTGGCGCCGCTTTGGCTAAAGGCGAAGCCAAGGGCCGTGCCCAAAAAAGGGGCGGTGCAGGGCGTGGCCAGCAAGGTCATGAACGCGCCCGTGAAAAAAGCGCCGGGCAGGCCTTCGCGGCCGCCAGCTTCGTGCAGGCCCTGGGCCGCGGCGCCAGGCAGGCCCAGTTCAAAGACCCCGAAAAGGTTCATGGCAAAACCCGTGACCACCAAGGCCATGAAGCCGACGAAAAGAGGATTCTGGAACTGAAAACCCCAGCCCACGTTCTCGCCTGCGGCCTTTAACGAAACCACCAGCGCGGCCAGTACCCAGAAAAGCGAGAGCGTCCCTAAGGTGAAGGAAGCGCCAAGCGCCAGCACGCGCTTGCGGCTTTCTCCAGACTGGCGGATGAAGGCCATGACTTTCAGCGACAGCACGGGCAAGACGCAGGGCATCAGGTTCAGGATCAGGCCGCCCAGGAAGGCCAGCAAGAGCATGGACCATAACGCGGGTGCGGCTGGCTCTGGGGCGCTGGGCTTATACCCGTCAGGATCCTGGCCCAGGGTGGAGCGAGCCAAGGCAAAGAGCGGGGCTTCGGCGCTGGGGCCTGGAGCGGCCTGATTTTTCAGGGTCAAGGAAACATCGGCGGAACCGGGGATGCAAACTTCGCGGCAGGCCAGCCAGGTCAGGGCGGCTTTGAGGGGCAGGGTTTTTTGAGTGTAGGAGGCTGGTATATGGAGCGTGACCAATAGGAGGTTGTCGCCTTCGTAGCCATAACCGACCAGACCGCCTGGTTCCTTGAAAGTCTTAGGCTTGGGCCATTGAATGGGCCCGGCGCTGACGCCCGCAGGCAGGGTCCAAGTGGCCTCGGTGGCCAGCCCAGTGCCAGGATCACGCCAATAGCTGTGCCAATGCGATTGCAGCTTGAGGCGCAGGCCCACGGTGATCGAGGATCCTGGCGTGAAGCCGGTTTTTTCCGCGACGAGGCTGGCCTTAACAGGCTGTGGGGCGGCTTCCGCAAAGGAAGCGAAAGCGAGAAGCAGGGCGAAGATCAGGCGCAGCATGGGTTCAGCCTTTTTTGATGTCGCTGTCGAGGTGGGACATGAATTTTTTGAGCTCATTGCTGAAAGCCTCGACATCTTTGAACTGGCGGTACACCGAAGCGAAGCGCACATAGGCGACCTCGTCCAGGCCGTAAAGCTTTTGCATGACCAGCTCGCCGATGCGATGGCTTTGAAATTCCTTTTCATTGCCCTGTTCCAGGTCGCGCTGGATCTCATCGACGATGCTCTCCAGTTTTTCCATCGAGATGGGGCGCTTTTCGCAGGCGCGACGCAGGCCGGCCAATATTTTGGACGGGTCGAAGTTCTCCCGGCGGCCGTCCTTTTTCACCACGATGGGCTTGATGTTCTCGATCTGCTCGTAGGTGGTGAAACGCTTGGCGCATTCCAGGCATTCGCGGCGGCGGCGGATGGCGTCCCCGTTCTTGGAAGAACGCGAATCCACCACCTTGTCTTCAGAATGTCCGCAAAAGGGGCATTTCAACTTGGTTATCCTCCCAGCTGTTTCAACATGGCGTTGATCGCGGCATTCCCTGGGTTGCGGCTGTGGTAATTCTTCAGGATCTCAAGGGCCTGGGTCCTGCGCCCGGTCTTCACGCGGATGCGGGCAACCCCTAAGACCGCGTCCGGGATCTCGGGATTGATGGACAAGGCTTCCAGGAAGGCGGCTTCGGCCTCGTTGCTCTTGCCAGCTTCGACCAGGAGGCCGCCTAAGTTGGCTGCGGCAATGGCGCGGCTGTTGAACTCGCGCTTCCAATCCTTGCTCAAAGCCTGGCTAAAGAAGGCGGCCGCGTCAGCCTTGGGATTCTTCGGGATCTGGATCGTGGCCATGCCGGTATTCGGGGCGCTGTCCAGCATGCGCTTGGCATCCGCCGTCCGGTCCGCTTCGCTCTGCTGGGCCTGACGCAGGCGGATGATGCCGGCGTAGTAGTAGGGCATGGCAAAGTCCGGGAACTTTTCCATCAATCCACGGCAGACTTCGGAAGCCGCGTTCAATTCCCCTAAGTTGACCAGGGTGTTGGCGTAGTCCAGGTTGAAGTAAACGTTGTTCGAATCCAGGCTGATGGCGGTCCGGTAATGGGCCTTGGCGGCTTCGAAAAACTCGCGGTAACCGAAGGCGTCTCCCATGGATTTCAGCACCCGGCCCTTGTTGTTGTAGTCGTAGCCGTTCAAAGGGTTCATCTCAAGGGTCAGCTGATGGATGGCCAGCGCGGTCTTGAAGAACTTCATCTTGTCTTCGGGCTTCTCGGCCTGCTGGGCCGCGGTCTCAAAGGCGATGCCCATCTTGACCCAGTAGAGCTCCTGGTCCGGATTCAGCCCTGACGCATAGACCATGCGCTTGGAAGCGTCCGTGGCGACCTGGGGCAGCAAAAGGCTACGCTCCTGGTCCTGAGTGATGGTCTCGATGCGCCCGGCTGCCTTTTGAAAAGCCATGGCAGATAAGCCCGGGTTGTTCATCTGCGCGCCCATCTGTCCCAATTTATAGAAGCTGTCCGCCACCCAGATGCGCACGGAATGGACGGAAAAGACCAGGAAACCCAGTCCTGCCAGGGCCAGGAGACCCCCTGAAATCGCCTTGGAAGGCCGTTTAAGCGCCAAAACCGCGGCGAGCGCGCCAAGGCCCAGCACAAAGAGCACAACGCGCACGCCCATAGCCTGGCCGCGCAAATGGAAGTAGGTGCCCGCCAGCAAGCAGAGCAGGCCGGTGAGGGCCACCAAGCTTACGGCCAACTTCCATGTCAGGGGCGTGGAGGCGGTAGCTTGGGCAGGCGACTCGGCCGCATTCTCTTCTTTCCAGGTGCGTTGCATGGCAGGCAAAAAGCCCATCAGCATCCAGAAGGTGGCGCCGTAGCCGACCACGGTGAAGCTGAAAAGATTCTGGGCCAGGAAGGCGCCCACGCCCACCAGACTTCCGGCCATCAGCAGCCGGCGCGAGGAGTCGGTCTGTTCTTTCAAGTCCTTAAAGACCCGGGTGACAAAGGCCACCAAGAGCCAGAAGAAGGCAAGCAGGCCGACAAAGCCCATGGTCGCGGCGATCTGCATGACCATGTTGTGGGCTTTTTCAGGGGTGCCATTCCATTCCAGGATCCAATAAAGGGCCTGGCGGTAGGGCGGGAAGGAGATCTGGAAGGTGTCCAGGCCCGTGCCGAACCAGAAATGGTCCTGCAACATACGCAGGGCTGAGCGCCAGATGTAAAGGCGCGGGGTCATGCGGAAGTTGGAAAGGGAGAGCAAGTCGAACATACGGCCGAACAAATGGGTGGTGGTCTCGCGCACCTGGGGGATCAGGTGCATCAAGCCGACCAGGGCCGCCAGGACCAATAACCAGTAGCGGTTGCGCTTGAAAACTTCGCTGTTGCGGCGGCTATCCCAGACAAAGTAGGCCGTGAAAAAGACGAAGATGAGCAATAACGAGACGCCCGCGCCGCGGCTTTTGGTGAAGAGGATGGCCACCACCTGGAAGACCATGGAGATGAGCAGGATAAGGCGCAGGCGTCCGAAATAAAGCAGGCCAGTGGCGATGAGCGGAAAGGCCAGCAACACGTGCATGAACCAGAACTTCAGGGTCAGGAAGATACCGGCAACCGAGGCCGCGCCGTAAAAGGCCGGGTCAAAGTTAAAATAATTGACGTTGAAAAGGGCGCAGAGCCCGCCGCTGCCGAGCAGGCCGGCGACAGCCAACAACCTGCCGAAGTTCTGGTCGGTCTTGATCCGGTCAGGAAGGTCCAAAAAGACCACGAAGCAGACCGGCAAAGACATGACCAGGTAGGCGGCCAGGAAATTGGGATTGCCCATGGTCGAGAACATGCGGTCGGCTGAATAGGTGGCAGGGTTCCAGGGAACGAAATCGATGCCGAAGTTCTGCAGCATGCCGTAAAAGCCCGAGACCGTGCCGGCCAGGATGACCGCGCCGATGACCATGCGGATCTGCCGCTCGCTGCGCACCTGCTGCTGCACCAGGTAGAGCAGAAAGGCGTAGTTGACCAGGGTGGTGATGCCCTCGAAGTCCTCGTAGACCCCGTGCAGGGACAGGGTCAGGTTGACGGTGTTGAAGGTGGCGACGGTGCTTGCCGCGAGCCAAGCCAGCAAAGGTAGGTCCGTGGAGGAGCGGGTCAGATGGAGCGGGCGGGTGAAAAGTAGCTTGGCCAGGAACAGCGTGGCGGCCAGGGCGCTGAAGGCGCGCACGGCGGTCAGCTTGTTGAATTCGAAGACGTCGTTGGCCTTGGTGTAGAAGATCAGCGGCGCGCCCAGCAGGATCAGGACGATCAGCAGATCCAGGCTGCGGTCGAGGGCGCGCTCGAAGGGTGAGGCGGCGGATTGTGGGTTCAAGGGCCTTCCTTGTCTTCTGTTTTGGGATCTTCGGTTTTAGGAATAGATCGGGAACTTCTTGCAAAGCGCGGCGACCTGCTTCTTGCGTTTCTTGTGCGCGCCGTGGTCCTCAACTCCTTTCAGGGTCTCGTCCATCCAAGCGGCGATCTGGCGCATCTGGGCCTCTTTCATGCCGCGGGTGGTCACGCCCGCGGTGCCTAAGCGCACGCCCGAGGTGACGGCGGGCGGGGCCGAGTCAAAAGGAACGCCGTTCTTGTTCAGGATCATGCCGGCCTCTTCCAGGGCCGTGGCCGCGGCCGCGCCACTCAGGCCTTGGCGGCGCAGGTCCATCAGCATCAGGTGATTGTCCGTGCCGCCGGTGGTCAGGT
>JAZKAF010000063.1:0-4724 GCA_040389285.1 candidate division FCPU426 bacterium | reverse complement strand
CGTCGATCAAGGTCGCGCCGGTGTCCGCCGCGACGGTGTAAAGAAGCGGGACCACGTCCGTGTTCACGATGGTGGTGATGTCATAGATGCCCGGAGCGTAAACCGTGGGGCAGGTGTTGATGTAGACCCTTGGATGCGACGGCAGGTTCTTATAGATGTTCACTAATTCCTCGGCGTCCGCCACAAATTCGCTTTGATAGACCCAGTTATAGGGCTTGGAATCGTTCGTCCCCAGCATGATGACCACGATGTCCGGCAGCCAGCTCTTGCTGTTGGTGTACGCGGTCGTGCTCCAATAGGGATAGTCCGCGTTGTGCATCATGGTTTTCCCTGACACGCCATAATTGTGGACGATGAAACGCGAACCCAGTAGCGTCTGCAATTGGGTGGGGTAGGCCACGCTGAGCGAATAGCCGCTGCCTTGGGTGATGCTGTCGCCGACGCAGGCGACCTTGAGCGGCCCAGGGGTCGCCGTGGGTACGAAAAATGGCGAGGCCGGATCCCGGGGATTGCTGCGCACTGGGCTATCGAGCCAGAGCGGAAAACCCGCATAGGCCGTGAGCGCCAGCAGGGAGAAGGTAAGAAGCAGCAATCGCGACGAAAATTTTTGCATGGGAAATAGTATATAGGATGAATGGGCTTGGACTGAAGAAGCTTCGGATTTTGTATTGTGAAACTCGCCAGTGGCCCCTATGCCTGTTTTTTTCAATTCAACCTCAAAAAATGCCAAAATTGAAAATCTTGATAGGGAGCCATTATATGAAAGATACACGGGGGAACGATGAAGACACTTTTAGTGGCGGGCATGCTTGCCTTGAGCCTGGGGTCGCCATTGGCGGCCAAGTCCACGGATGAGCTGATGATGCGGCCCTCTTCCGAAATACGCCGTCTGCCCTACCGCGCTTGGAAGCCTGAGGGTTACGAGACGCGCAAAGACTGGCCTTTGATCGTCTTTCTGCACGGCATGGGAGAACGAGGCTGGAATCTGGAAGGCGTATCCAAGCACGGCCTGCCAAAATGGCTGGATGCCGGCCACAAGCTGGCCGCGGTGGTTCTTGCCCCGCAGTGCCCTCCCACCCGTTTCTGGGAGCCCGAAGACGTCAACGCCATGCTCGATGAAGCCGCGGCGAAATACCAGGTGGATCCGGAGCGCATTATCCTGACCGGCTTTTCCATGGGAGCGTACGGCAGCTTTGACTTTGGTTCACGCTTTGGCTGGCGTTTGGCGGCCATCGTGCCGGTGGCGGGCGGACTGGGTTCGCATTATTTTCAGGGCATGCACGACACCCCAGTCTGGATCATCTGCGGCGGCAAGGACACGGCCGTGCCCGCGGAGCAGAGCCGGGATTCCTTAAAGCGCATGCGCGCGGTAGGGATGGCGCCGAAGTTCACGGAATTTCCAGACGCGGACCACATCGGGACCGCCCGCCTGGCCTATGAAGAGACCCCCGAGCTCTACACCTGGATGCTGGCCCAGAAACGCAGCGCGCTGGGCCTGCGCCGGCATGAGGCCGAGAGCATAGGATTTGAGGACGCCGAGAATATTTTGTTGGGACCCGGACTGACCAAGGAAGTCGATTTTGTGGTCAGGAATCTCTCGCCTCAGAAGCGCAGCTATAAGTTTTCATGGGCGACCCAGAATGCCCTATGGCGTCTGCGCCCGCTGCGCGCCAAGCACAGCCTGCCGCCCGGCGGGGAATTGCGCCTGAAGTGCTCGGTGGGATTGATGAAGAGCAACGTCTCGATGGAGGATTTCCTGCCCTTGCCCGTGTTGCGCACCGAGATCGATAAGGGACTGCAGGTGGAGACCCAATTGCAGGCCGGGCTCGAAAATTCCGCCACCGTGCTGAAGGCCAACAAGGGCAAGACCGCTTTTCTTCCAGAGACCCAGCGTTTTTATGACGTCAGCGACTGGTCCGCGGACAAGGCCCCGCGCACGGACCTGCTGGCCAGCTGGGACGACACGGGATTGATCTTGAAGGTGCTCTGCCTTGGCGAAGAAGGCTTCAAAGCTCCCGCCTCCCGTTTCAAGGGCCGCGATGAGGACCTTTGGATGGACGACTCAGTCGAATTCTTTATCCAGCCCGACCGCGGCAAACCCGAATACGCCCAGTGCATCGTCAACCGGGCTGGTGCCTTTTACGACGCCTGGGTCTATGACAGGTCCTGGGATTCCAAGGGCAAGGCTTCGGCCAGCAAGGTGGAAGGCGGCTGGGTCGCTGAGATCCACATTCCCTTCGCGCGCCTGAACTTAAAGCCACAGGCCGGAAAAAAGCTGGGCCTGGAGATCGTCAGGAATTGGAAAACCGCTCCTAAGCCTGTGTCCATGCAATGGGCCCCCACCTTTGGCGGCAGCCATGCGCCCGAGCGCTACGGGGTGCTGGAGCTGGTGGACTGATAGACGTGAGCAAGGAATTCTATCCCGAGACCGCCCATGCCTTAGGTCTGGTCACTACGCCCAGGGCCCTGGCCTATACGAAAGGCGAGGATCTCAGGGCTTGGCAGAAAAAGCTGCGGCGAAAGCTGAAGGACCTGATGGGGACCATGCCAGACAAGGTCCCTTTGCGCATCCGCAGGATATTCGACCGCAAGAGGCCGGGATTCAGGGAGATCCGCTTCGAGTTCCAGTCGGAAAAGGGCGCCCGGGTGCCTTGCCATCTCTTGCTGCCGCTTCACCAGGGACCTAAGCCGGTGCCAGTCGTGATCTGCCTTCAGGGCCATTCCTCTGGCATGCACGTCTCGATAGGCCGCAAGAAGGTCGCCTGGGACCAGCGCCTGCTGGACGGACAAGAGGACTTCGGCGTCCAGGCCGTGAAGCAGGGCTACGCGGCTCTGGTGATGGAACAGCGCTGCTTTGGTGAGCGCGGCGACCACCAAGCCGGAGCCAAGCAAGGCTGCCGGCACGCCAGCATGGTCTCGTTGCTGCTGGGGCGCAGCATGATCGGCGAAAGGGTCTGGGATGTCCGCCGCGCCATCGATGCGTTGGAGACCTTTCCCGAGATCGATGCCACGCGCGTCGCCTGTCTGGGCAACTCTGGAGGAGGCACCATCACCTGGTTCGCCGCCTGCGTCGAGCCGCGGATCAAGGTGGTCATGCCTTCCTGTTCCGTGTGTAGCCTGCCCTATTCCATCGGCAGCATCGCGCATTGCCCGGATAACTATCTACCGGGGTTCTTACGCTGGTTCGACATGCAAGACCTCGCAGGCCTGATCGCGCCGCGGCCTTTGATCGTGGTGACTGGCGCCAAAGACGACATTTTCCCGCTCAAAGGCGTGCGCCTGGCCTACCACAGGATCCAGACCATCTATGCGGCGGCCGGCGCAAAGAACAAAAGTCGACTTTTGATCGGCCGGGGCGGGCATCGCTTTTACCCCGCGTTGGCTTGGCCGGTTTTCAACAAACTTTCAGGATGGGGCTGATGCTAAAAGTCGCGATCCTTGGGGCGGGTGGCCGGGGCTGGGGCTTCGCCAGGTTGATCAACTCGCTGGCGCCGCTGGCCAAAGAGACCGCCGTGGCCGAACCGCGCGAGCATGCCCGCAAGACCTTTGCCGCGGAATACGGGATCGACGGGGCCCAAGTTTTCAATAACTGGCGCGAATTCTGCGCCGCGCCCAAACAATGGGACGCTGTGGTGATCAGCACCATGGATCAGGACCACAGCGGACCCGCCCTGGCCTGCCTGGCCAAGGGCTATGCCGTGCTGCTCGAAAAGCCCATGGCCACCACTTTGGAAGAATGCGAGGCCATCGAGGCGGCCCAGCGCGCCTCAGGGGCCATCGTGGCGGTCTGCCATTCTATGCGCTACCACAGCGGATTCAGCAAGGTCCGTGAGTTGGTGGCGGAAGGGAAGATCGGCCGGCTCATGGGCGTGGACCAGATCGAGCAGGTCGCCTATTGGCACTATGTCCACTCCTATGTGCGTGGAAAATGGGGCGTTGAAAAAGATTCCAGCTTCATGCTCCTGGCCAAGAGCTGCCATGACATCGACTACCTCAGCGCTCTCTCCGGCCTTGAATGCCTGAGGGTCAGCTCTTTTGGCTCGCTCTCGCATTTCAAAAAAGAGAATGCTCCGCAAGGCAGCACGCCTTATTGCATGGACGGCTGCGCGGTGGAGGAAAGTTGTGCTTTTTCCGCCAAACGCCTTTACGCGGGCCAGCTGCCGGTCTGGATCAGTCCGCTGCCCCCTGACGTCAAGGACAGCCCTGAGGCGCGCACGGAGGCGCTGCGCAAGGGGCCTTATGGCCGCTGCGTCTATCTGGCTGACAACGACGTGGTGGACCATCAGGTGGTCATCTTGGAATACATTGGGGGGCTGACTGCCACCTTCACCATGACGGGATTCACCCAAAATCCTGGCCGCAAGATCCGGGTGCATGGCACGGAAGGCGAGATCGAATTCGAGGAAGGTGGCCTTCCTGAGGGAGACAAGTTGCTGCTCAAGCGCTTCAGCGCCTCCGGAAGCGAGAGCATCCCGGTCCCGGCTGAAGAGGGTGGTCACGGCGGCGGCGACGACCGCGTGGTGCAGAACTGGCTGCGCGCAATCCAAAAAAACGATCCGTCCCTGGTCATGACCAACGCCCAAGAGTCCCTCAAAACGCACCGCATCGTGTTCGCGGCCGAAAGAGCGCGGCTTGAGAACCGGGTGGTCACTCTTAAAGGATTCCAATGAAACCGCATGGCATCTTAGGCGCTGCATTACTGGTGGGCATGGTCACTGCGGGTA
>JAZKAF010000062.1:0-12798 GCA_040389285.1 candidate division FCPU426 bacterium | reverse complement strand
TGTAATTCAGGCGCGCGCCTGTGACGGATTCGAAGAGGTCGATGATCTGCTCACGCTCGCGGAATCCATAGAAGAACGCGGTGACCGCGCCTAGGTCCATGCCATAGGCCCCGAACCAAAGGCAATGCGAGGAAAGGCGGTTCAGCTCGCCCATGATCACCCGGATGTATTCGGCGCGCTCCGGGACCACGATGCCGCTGGCCTTTTCCACGGAGAGGCAGAACGCCCAATTGCAGAGCATACCCGACAGGTAATCCATGCGGTCCGTCAGGTGGATGGTCTGGGCATAGACGTCCCATTCCGCCATGCGCTCTTTGGCCCGATGGATATAACCCAGATGCGGGATAACCTGCAAGACGGTCTCGCCGTCCAGCTTCATCACCAGCCGCAGCACTCCGTGCGTGGACGGATGCTGGGGGCCCATGTTGATGAAATATTCCTCGGTCTTGAGGGCGTCTTTGGCCTGGGGCGTGGCGGGTTGTAACAGGTCCATGGATTACCTTAGTAGGGTTTGCCGGCGATGCGCGAGTCGCGGTAGTCTTTGCGCAACGGATAGCCGACCCAATCATCGGTCATCATGATGCGCCTCAGATCCGGGTGGTTCTCAAAGGACACGCCGAACATGTCGTAGGTCTCGCGTTCGAACCACTCGCAGCCGCGCCAGAGGTCGGACACCGTGGGGATGCTGGGGTTCTCGCGGTCCAGCTCGCACTTGACCACCAGCTTGTGGCCGAGGTCCATGGAGTAGAGATGGTAGACCGAGGTGATGACCTTGCGCTCAGGCCAGTCCACCGCCGTCTGGCACATCGGAAAGTCGAATGACATGGCCTCATCCCGCAGCAGGAATTCCATCAACGCACGGAAGTCCGCCAGGGGCACGACGATCCCGGGAAGGTTCGAGGGCGCCGGGTCGGCGATGATCCCAGGGAACTTCGCCGTGACCGCCGCTATCAGTTGTTCTTTTTCCATGCGCATGCCCCTTGACCGTTTGGATCCGTCAGACTTTGGTGATCGCCCTGTCCACGCCGAATTTTTCGCCCAGGATCGGATGCGACCGCTTTATCTTTTCCTGCAGCTTCATGATGCCGAAGATCAGCGACTCGGGACGCGGCGGACAGCCGGGGACATACACGTCCACCGGGATGATCTGGTCCACGCCCTTCAGCACCGAATAATTATCGTAGTAATAGGGCCCGCCAGCCGTGGTGCAGGCTCCCATGGCGATGACATATTTGGGATCGGGCATCTGCTCCCAGAGCTTGCGCACCACCGGGGCCATCTTTTCAGTGACAGTGCCGGCCACGATCATCAGGTCAGCCTGGCGTGGCGAGGCGCGGGCCACCTCAGCTCCGAAACGAGCCATGTCATGCCGCGAGGCCCCCACGGCCATGAATTCGATGGCGCAGCAGGAAAGGCCGAAGGTGAGAGGCCACAAGGAGTTGGCGCGGGACCAGTTGAAGAGGTCCTCGGCCCTGAGCAGCAGGAACTGGCCGCCGGGGATGTCCTTGGCGTAGTCCGCGACTTCGTTGATCAGAGCCATTCGAGAGCTCCTTTTTTCCAGGCGTAAACGTCTGCCAGAGCCAGCACGCCGACGAACATGCCGACGGCGCCCAGCGAATACCAGGGACTGTGAAGGGTCTTGAAGACCGCGGCCCAGGGGAAAAGAAAAGCCACTTCGACCTCAAAAAGCACGAAGACCAGCGCGATCAGGTAATAGCCCACGTGGAACTGCATCCAGGCCGAGCCGATGGGCGATTCGCCGCATTCGTAGATGTCGTGTTTGGCCTCGCTGGGATTGTCGGGACGCAGGATCCAGGCGACGATCAGGCCGCCCAGCACAAAAAGTATGCTGAAAAGGAAGAAAAAACCGGCGAAGCCATAACTGGAGAGGTCCATTAAAACTCCCTGTGGATCATGTAATCGGCAAGCGCCGACAAGCTCTGTTTGGCCCGTCCTTCGGGCAAGACCGCAAGTTCAGCTTTGGCCTCGTCGACCAAAGTCTGGGCCCGGCCCCGGGCGTAATCCAGTCCACCGTGCTCACGGATAAAGGCGAAGACGAGCGAAAGATCCTGGTCGCTGATCTCGTTTTTCAGCAGGATCTCTTGCATCCTGGAACGCTCCAGTTTGCCGCAGACGGAGAGCGCCCTCAACACGGGCAGGGTCAGCTTGCCTTCCCGCAAGTCGTGCCCATTGGGTTTTCCAAGTTTTTCAGGCGCCGCGGTGAGGTCCAGCAGGTCATCCACCAGCTGGAACACCACCCCGAGCTTCAAGCCGAAGCGTCTCAGAGCCTGCTGGGTTTCTTCCGGAGCTCCCGCGATCATGGACGCCGATTCCGAGGCCACAGCCATCAGCGCGGCGGTCTTTTTTTCGATCGTATCGAAGTAATCCACCTCGTTCTGGGTCACCAGAAAACGATTGCGGACCTCCTGGATCTCGCCCTCGCAGAGCCGGTCGGTGGCCTTGGAGATAGTCTGGATCACCTTGGCCTCGACGTGCCGGGCCAAAAGCCCAAAAACGCGGGCGAAGATGAAATCGCCCATCAGGACGGTGATCTCGTTGCCCCACTGGTAATTGAGGGTCTTTTGCCCTCGCCGTATGGGGCTGTCGTCGATCACATCGTCATGCACCAGGGTGGCGTTATGGATGAGTTCCACGGCTTCGGCCGTGACAAGGGCCTGCTGGAAATTGGCGGACGATTCGTCCACCCGGCCCTCAAGACAAGCCCGGTAGCTGAGCATGGTCAGGGCGGCACGGACCCTCTTTCCCTGGGTCTTGCCGAGGTACTTGACCATGTCAAAAACAAAGCTGTTGTCGGTGGCTAGGACCTCTTCAAACAGCTTTTCGGTGCGCTGCAGATCGACCAGGACCGGGGCATAAATAGCCTCGATATCGCTGCCTGATGGACTGCCTGACGACGCCTTCGGGGCTTTGATTCCCATGGTGATCCTGAGCTAAAAAGGCGTCCTGCGGGGCTTGTTCCATCCTTCACAAACTTTTTTACGCAAGCGCGATATAGTTATTACCATTTGAAAACAGGCTTGTCAATCCGCTGGCTACAAGCCCTTTTCTTTAGGATGAGTTTTATATGGCGGAACCCGTTCCGGTGACCTGGCTTAAGGTCGTTTGGGCGCTACCAGGGTACTGTTCGTGAAAGAAACGCCCGTTGATCCTGAGATTCGGTCCCTGGATGCAGCGGGCAAAGCAATTTTTGGCGCAAAGCACGGTTTCCTGGCCATCAAGGACAGAACCGCCTTCTTTGACCCCCAGCAGCTGTTCCCACTCCCGAGCCAGGTCCGCGCTATGGCTCTGGCTGCAGTGGATCCCCCTGCAGATCTCCACCACGAGTCTCATTTTGGGGCCATCTTCGGCTCCGCCAATTTGGCGGCCCGCAGGGTATTGGACAACAACATCGCGATGGTCATGGGCCCCACGCCTCCCGGCACTGGCGTGATCCAGCCAGCGACCTGGCTCGCGGATCCAAAATCGACGTCGCCACAGAGTTTGCCATCGGCGCCCCGGTTCATGCCCACGTCGATCACCACCGCGCCGGGCTTGACCATGGAGCCATCGATCAACCCCACTTTGCCCACGGCGGCCACCACGATGTCGGCCCGCTCGACCACGGATTTCAGGTCCTTGGTGCGGCTATGGCAGATCGTCACGGTGCAGTTCGCCCTTAACAGCAGCTGGGCCACAGGCTTGCCAACCAATTCGCTTCGGCCCACCACCACGGCGTTGGCGCCTTCCAGTTTGACGCCGGTCCGGCGTATCAACTCCAGGCAACCCAGGGGGGTGCAGGGAAAAAGGCCTTCGTCCCCCATCCACAGGCGTCCCACGCTGATGGGGTTCAGGCCATCGACATCTTTGTCAGGACTGATCGCCCTTTGGATCGCGCCCTCGTCCAGCCCTTTGGGCAGCGGAAATTGCACCAGCAAGCCATGGATCCTGGGGTCACGGTTCAGGCGGAGGACAAGGTCCATGAGCGCGTCCTGGCTGGTATCCGAGGGCAGCTCATGCAGCTCGGAATGCATGCCGATCTCAAGGCAGGACTTCACTTTGTTGCGGACGTAGACCTGGCTGGCCGGATCGCTGCCAACGATGACCACCGCCAGCCCCGGCTTTTCATGGCCTCCGGCGACCCAAGCAGCCACCTCGGTCCTGAGCCCGTCACGGATCGACTGGGCAACGGCTTTGCCGTCCAAAAGGGTCGCAACCATCTTATTTCCTCTTCAGGATGAAATCTTTTCGTTTGGTGCCGTCGTAGGGGCAGATCTCCCAGGCCGGATCCATGCGCTTACCATCCTTTGGACAGACCCAATATGGGCCGGGCTCAGGCGTGGCGCTCGGCTGAGGCACCGGGGTCGTCTTGGCTGCTTTGTCTGCCTGCTCAGCGCTGATCTCCGGCGTGGCGGTCGCCGTCGGCGTGGGGGTCAAGGTCGGCAGGCCGACGGCCTTACGAAGCGCCTCATCCGCGGCCACCGCGTGCGCGGCCTCCGGCAGTCCCCGCATAAAATAATGCGGGAAGGTCTCGCGGTCGGAGGAGCCCATTTTTTCCGGATTGTAGAATTTCCGAGTGAAGGCCAGGCCTTTGCTCACGATCACGGCGCCAGAACTATCTTTCAGCACCAGATCGATCTGGCTCGAAAAGGTGTAGTCCGTGCCCGTGAAATTGGTCCCCAAAAGCCTGTCATGGCCGCGCTTGGCGATCTTGAGCCGGCTTATCTTCCCGGACATCAAGTAACTGGCACCCTCCGACTTGGCGTTGGCCAGAGCATCCGCCTCGGACAGGGGCTGCCCGGCTGCCTTCACCGCGAAGCCGGCATTCGCCAACTCCAAGGCCAGCTGGCGATGCCACAGATAGCTCAAGTCGCCCAGCTTCAGGGCCTTCCAAGCCGGCAGGGCAGAAGTTCTCGCCTCGTCTTCGATCAGCACGTTTTCCCATGAGCCATTGCGCGAGGTATAGACCTCGCGGGTGGACCTGGCGTCCTTGAACGGGACCAGATAGATCAGGGGAACGCCATCGGGACGGGCGGACGTGGACTCCGGCGCGACTTCGACCCGGTAGGCGGACGCATTCGCGCAACCGCATTGAAAGGCCAAGACAACGAAGAGCAGGGCGGACTTGAACATGCGGGGACCTTTTTTTTAGGAGATATAAAAGAAAATTTTAACAGTCCTTGTTGCGGGTCTCAAGGCCTGAAAAATAAGGCCCTGCCCGCCGCATCCCTGGGGACCTTATCGATCGGGATCTCCGCGGCCAGATAGTCGGCTTTGGCGTCAAAAGGATCGCTGACCCGCTCGACCGCAGTCCCGGGAAACTCGCGGGCGAGCCTTTCTCCGATCTCAGGTTCGGACTCTCCCCAGATCAGCAGCACCCCCGTGCCCTTGTCGACCGGATTGGAGTCGCGGAGCATGCGGTAACTTCTTCCCTGTTGTTTGAGGAGAAAACGAACGAAGGTGCGGCGCTCCATCCCGTAGTAGGGATGTTCCTTGTCCAGTGCGCCGAGAAATATCTGGGTGCCAGGAGCGGCCTGGGCGGCGCGGCGGGCGGCCAAGGTGGCCTCGGGCGAAAAGCTCCGCCAAGTCATGGGGCTGGATCGCCAAACGCCAAAATATTCACTTAAGTTCTCGAAAGGCACCCAGGCTGCCAGGGCCAGTCCCAGGCCCAGCAGCAGCTTGCCCGTCCATCTTTGGGATCGGGAAGGCGATGGCTTGTGCCACGGGATCTGGGCCATGAACCACGCCAGGATCAATGCCACCGCCGGAGCGACCAGGATGCAGCGATGGGCCTGGGGGGCCTCCACCGTCATGGTGAAGATCCCCTGGGCCAGCATGACCCAGAACCAGAGCGCCAAAAACCCCGCCCGGCTGTCCCGCCAGGCCCGGACGTGCAGCCAGATCAACGCGGGGAACAGGATCAAGGCGCTGGCAAAATCGAGCTGAGGCCAGCCCGGGATGTTGTGGCGTGCCTGGCCATCTCCGCGGAAATTGAACATCGCCAAATGCCTTCCCAGCGAGGTCCACAATTCCTGGTAGCCCCGGGCTCGGATATCGTGGGAGATGGAGACCTGCCCGGCGCGCAGAGCGTAGAGATCCCAGTGAGAGAAGGCGTAATAAAGGATGGGCCCTGCCGCCATCAAAAATGCCGCGACAAAGACCGCGGCGCCTTTCCAACTGCTCCGTTTTTTCCACTGCCTCCATTGAAGCGCGGCAAGGACCAGCATCAACACCGTGGCAAATCGCGCCGGAGTGTAGGCGTGCAAGGTGGCGCCCAAGCTGAATCCGGCCAAAGCCAGATCGCGCGGACGCCTCGAACCGAGGGCGATCCAGGAAAAATAAAAGGCGGAAAGCGTGAGGAAGAGAGCGAAGCCGGACATGAAGGCGATCCGTTCCGGGATCAAGGTCCAACGCATGCAGCAGAAGACCGCCAGAGCCACCAGGCCCCATCGGGCGCCCAGGAGACGCCTCGCTAAAAAATAAAAAGGAAAGAGGGCCAGCCAGCCGAAGAACGCGGACAGCGCCCTTAGGGCGGCGATGCTGACCCCGAAACCCTTGAAAAGCAGGCCCCCGACCATCAGGTAGGCGCCCGGATTTTCCACGAACTCGCCCACATAGACGGGCGTCTCACCTGCCATCACATGGTCCTGGATCGCCCTGGCCAGGTTCAGCTCGTCGAACCACCAGGTGCTTGGCGTCTTTCCCAGGCCCCAGGCCCGCGCGAAGGCAGCCAAAAGCATGATGCCCGCAAAGATCCAAAGTTCAGATCCGCGGTCCAAAGGCCGCGTCGCCGCGCCGCCTTGCGGAGAGATCTTCCGCAGAGCCAGGATGACCAGAACTCCACCCAAGCCCATCAGGCCAAATCCCGCTGTGATCCGCAGATCGCGATCCCCGCTCTGCAGCCAAAGCCACTGCTGACCTGCCAACAGCAACAGCAGTCCGCATGCCGCGAGCCCGAGCCATGTTCTCTCCCGCTTTGTCAGGCTCGGAGGATCCAAGACCAGAAGACCCGCGACCAACAAAAGGGCCAACAGGAAGATCGTCCCGGAAGACATGATCGGCTCGCTCAAGGTCTGGTTCAGCCAGGCGCGGAACGCCAACAGGGCCACCAGGCCGAGGATCCAAAGAGTGAGCCACCACCCAAAATCCGAACTGCTTCGGCCCGAGCTGTTCTTCAAAGGTCCGCCTTCAAAACAGCGTGATCTGATCCGATTTAGGAAGGATATCCAGCGCGCCGCTGAGGGTCAGCTTGTCGATCACGGATTTATTCAGGCCGGCGCGGCGGGCCAGGTCCTCCACGGACCGGAAAGGCGCCAGCTTGCGTTCGCGCTCCAAATTGGCCGCAGCCGTGGATCCCAGCCCGGCCATGGATTTGAGCGGGGGTAACAGGGAATCTTCGGTCACGCCCGGCATGAACCGGCCCGGATGGCTCCTGTAGATATCCACGGCGTCAAAACGGATGCCTCTCAGCATGGCCTCGTAGGCCACCACCAGGGTCGAAAAAGCCGATTCGTCCTTGGCCGAGGGCTTGCCCCCGTCCTCCCGCGCCAGGCGCAATTCGCGCAGGCGCTCCATCACGGCGCTGCGGCCCCGGCTAAGATGCTCGGCCTCCAGATCCTCGGCGTGCAGCGTGAGCCAGGAGGCGTAAAAAGCCCTGGGCCGATGCACCTTGAACCAGGCCATCCGCGCCGCGGTCAGGCAATAGGCCGCGGCATGGGCTTTGGGGAACATGTATTTGATCTTGCGGCAGGAATCCACCCACCAGGTCTCCATCTTAACGGCCTGGAGCGCTTTTTGATGTTCTGGCGAGAAACCATCCGTGGCGACGGCTCCTTTGCGGACCTTCTCGGTGATGGCAAATGCCGTGGCCGGATCCATGCCTTTGCGGATCAGGGTGGTCATGATGTCGTCGCGGGTGGAGATCACGGTATCGAGGGTGGCCTTGCGGTCCCGGATCAGGGTCTCCGCATTGTTGGCCCAAACATTGGTCCCGTGGCTCAGGCCCGAGATATAGATCAGTTCGGTGAAATTGCGGGGCCTGGTCATCTCCAACATACGCCGTGTGTTAGGGGTGCCGAACTCGGGGATCGCCACCACCCCGGTCTCGCCGAACAGCTCCCGCTCCTCGGCGCTCAATTTGGGGAATCCAAGGGCCTCTTGGGACGAAAAAAGACTGAGGGCTTTGGGGTCGTCCAAGGGGACCAAAGTCTCCGCCATGCCGGTCAGTTCTTCAAGATGCCGGAAGGCGGAAGCATCGTCCTTGCCCAAGATGTCCAGTTTCACCAAGTTTTCATCGATGGCATGGTAGTCAAAATGCGTGGTCAACAGGGCTCCGTCGCCGGACCCCTCTCGTCCGCCCATCTCTTTGCCGTCCCCCGAAAACTGGACCGGCGTGAAATCCGTGATCTTCTTGTCGTGCCTCACCAAGATCACGCCACCGGGATGCTGGCCGCTCGTCTTTTTGACCCCCTCCAGTCCGCCCTTGATGCGCTCGATCTCCACTTTGCGTTTGGAAATGCCTTTGGCATCGAAATATTTGCGGACATAGCCGAAAGCTGTTTTTTCCTGCAGGGTCGAGATGGTGCCCGCTTTGAAGGCCCTGCCCTTGCCAAAGAGCTCCTCCGCATATTTTTGGATGAAACCCTGCACCTCCGGGGCGAAATTCAAATCGATATCCGGGACCTTGTCCCCTTTGATCCCCACAAAGGTCTCAAAGGGTATGTTATGTCCGTCGCGTTTCAGTTCGCCCCCACAATTCGGGCAAGGACGGGCCTTTAGATCGACCCCGGAAAGCCTTTGTTTTTCATCGAATTCCGACCAATGACAGGCGGGACAACGCTCATGAGCCGGCAGAGGATTCACTTCGGAGATATCCAGGAGATGGGCGGCCAACGACGACCCCACCGAACCGCGGCTCCCGACGCTAAATCCGCGTTTATGGGACTCTTCCACCAGCAGACGGGCGATCTCATAGAGCACGGAGAATTTATTGTCGGATAACGCCTTCAATTCCCTGTCCAGGCGCGCAGCCACCACCAAAGGCAGGGGGGCGCCGTATATCTTGACCGCGCGTTCCCTGCTCAGGCGGCTGATGCTCTCTTCCGAGCCGGGTAGTTCCGGGAAAAAGCGGCCATCCGGGACTGGGGGGACCACCGCGCAGAGCTCGGCCACGGCCCGCGGATTGTCGATCACCAGGCGTCTCGCCAGCGCCTCGTCTTCCAGCCAGGCGAACTCGGCCAGCATCTCGTCGGTGGTGTGAAAATAGAGGGGCGGCTGCTCCTCGGCGTCGGACATCCCATTGCCGACCTGCATGATGCGCCGGTATAGCTCGTCTTCCGGATCCAAGAAATGCATATCCGAGGCTGCCACCACGGGCTTGCCCAGCTTTTCGGCCAGCGCGATCACCTTGCGGACAATGGCTTTGAGGTCGTCCTGGCTCTTCAGCGTGCCATTTTTCAGCATGAAGGCGTTGTTGCCCAGGGGCTGGACTTCCAGATAGTCATAAAAGGAGGCTATCTTCTCCAATTCTGGATCATCCTTGCCGGCCACGATGGCCTGGATCAATTCACCTTGTTCGCAGGCGCTGCCGATCAGGAGCCCCTCGCGCAGTTGGATGAGCATCTCGCGCGGGAGCAGTGGCTTCTTGTAAAAGGTCTCCACATGGGAGTGGGTGACCAAGTCGTATAGGTTCCGGCGCCCGGCCTCATTGCGGACATAGACGATGGCGTGGTAATAGGGCGGGATCTCGGCCTTGGCTAGGCTCTTGCCATTGCGTTCGCGCTCTTTCAAAAAAGACACGTCATTGCAAAGATAAGCTTCCATTCCCAGCAGCAGCTTGATCTTCCTGGCCTTGGCCGCCTTGTACGCCTCGGGAAAGGCGTGCACCACGCCATGATCGGTGATGCCCACGGCCTCATGCCCCCAATCCGCGGCGCGGTGGACATAGAGCGCCGGATCGACCACCGCGTCAGCGGCCGACATCTTGGTATGCGCGTGGAGCTCGACGCGCTTGAGCGCAGCGGAATCCTGGCGTCCGAGGCGGGTCGGCACCAGGGCCAGATCCGACACTTCGATCACCATCTCGTCCTGCTCAAATCGGTCGACCTTGGCCTCTCCGCGCAGCCGCACGCCGGCACCATCCGCGAGGCCCTTGGGACGCCCCCCATCTTTAGGCCAGAGCACCGCCAAAATGGAATCGCTGCCGTCCGTGACCGCAAATTTTATTTTCAGGCGTCCGTCTCTTAAGCTCAATTCGCTCAGCCCGAAGACGCGGCCTTCCACGACGACGCTGTTTTCCTGGGAAACGACACTGATGACTTCCCTGACCCTGCTCTTGGGTATCTCTTTGCCTAGAAGGACCTTTTCAGCCTGGCTCGGCAAGGGGGAGGGCTGGGCTACCGGCGCGGAAGCTGTCGAGGGCGTCGGCCTGACCGCCACCGCCGGCAGGGAGGGAGCGGCCACGGGGGCAGGTGGCGCTTTCTCGATGGCCCGTATTTCAACGCTGATCTCGTCGCCGCAACCCGCCTTGATCCATTCCGCCAATCTTTGGCCGGCCTTTTTTTGCCGGAGGCGCTCACCGGCCAGCCCGCCGTCGGCGAGCAGGCCCAAGGAGCCGTCCTCCAGAAAGCTGTAATCCAAGCTCTCGCACCAATGGCTTTCCAAACCCAATTCCCAACGGATCCGCAGGCAAAGGTCGCTGAAGTGCAGGGCCAGATAGTCCGCGGCGGTCAGCACGCCGCCCGGGTAGCGTACCTTCAGGAGGGGCCGGGCGTTGGAGGACCCCAGCAATTCCCTCAGCGCTTCAAAAGCCGAAGCATCAGAAGGCACCGTCGCCATGAGCAATCCCACATGGATCACGGCACTATCCGCCTCAAAGGACAATTCCTCGAGCACGCAATCGCGAAATGCCGAGCCGTGCGCGGGGTCCAGAGACGCCACCATCGCTTGCCAGGGTTTGTCGCTTTTGGTTTTGAATGAGACGACTGTCGCCATAGGGAACCTAAAGGGGATGATTCAGAAGGGTCTATTTTCAGGGAGGGCGGGGGATAGTCCAGTTCTTTTTTGGCTCAAACTTTGAAAGCACTGGGACAGAGGTCGTTCAGAGCGCAGGCTCCACAGGAGGGAGAGCGGGCCGCGCAGATCCGTCGCCCATGCCAGATCAGCAGGTGGGAAAAAAGCCCCCAATCCTCCGGCTTGAGCAGAGCATTCAATGCCTTCTCTACCTCGACGGGTTCCTGGGAACTGAAAAGCCCCAGGCGCTTGCCAACCCGCAACACATGCGTGTCCACGGCTAGTCCCGGCATCCCGAATCCGTTGAACAGGACCACATTGGCGGTTTTTCGTCCGACACCGGGTAGTGCCACCAGAGCGTCCATGTTTTTGGGCACTCTCCCACCGTGCTCACTCACCAGTATCCGGGCCGTATTGACGATATTGCGGGCCTTTCCCCTGAAAAGACCGATCGACTTGATCCTCGCCTCCACTTCGGGAAGGAGCGCCTGCGCCAGGCTGCGGGCGTCCGGGTAGGCCTTGAACAGGGCCGGCGTAGCGGCGTTGACGCTCTTGTCTGTGCACTGGGCCGAGAGGATGGTGGCGATCAACAACTGGAAGGGGCTGGAAAAATCGAGTTCGCAGTGGGCGTCGGGATAAGCTTTTCTAAGACGCTTGGTCAGCGCGGAGGCGCGACGCCTAAGGTTTGCCATAAAGGATCCGGGAATGAAAACGGTGCCGGGCCCTGAAAAAGAAAAAATAGCTCATGGCGTGGAGCCTGTTAAAGCGCTGGTCGAGCAACAGATGCTGGAACCAACCCAGCAGCCCCCAGCAGACCCAGGCAGGACCCTGCCGGAGCGCCCAGGCGGCGAAAGCCAGCCCGCACCATTCCCAGGCGTGGAGGATCAGATATAGTTTCGAGGGATGACCGGAAGAAAAATAAGAAAAAAAGCGGCGCAGATCGAGATTGAACCCCGTTTCCCGCCAATAGTCCAAAAAGTGGTCCAGATCCACAAAAACGCCCGCGATGCTGAAGGCGAGCGCGGATTCCCATCCACCGCCGCCTACCGCGATCGCCGCGGAGCCCGCGGCGCTGATCATCAGATGTTCGTTAAGGTCCAAGGATTCGCTAAGGCAAGATCACGAACTTGACCAGGGCTCTTTCATGCATCAGATCCGTGTACTGACCATCGAAGTCGACCAAATAGATGCCCGTGGCCGCGTCCCTGGTCCGCCATCCGCTTCCCGGCTTCGGGCTGAGCACCCTCACCAGGACACCGTTCAAGGTGTAGACCTTCCAAGTCGAACGGAGCAGAGGTTTTTTGGTGAATATCATGACTTCACTGCCGAGCCGGACCGGATTCGGGCCCGCGAAGGGCTTCGACAGTCCCGGTATCACGCCAGGATAAAGAGGGGTTCTGCTGTAGGTCGGGGTGAGGGAGAAAGTCGGCGACTCACTGAAGGTCCGGGTGACGCTCGGCGTGTCCACGGCGGTCGAAAGGATCGTGGGCGTATTCGATTCCGTCACCGTGGGCGACCCGGTCCTAGTCGGAGTGGAAGTCTCGGTGGGGGTCTCCGAATCGGTGCCCGTATAAGTGAACGTGCCCAAGGCCGTAGGCGAGTAAGTGCTCGATGGCGTCGGTGAATCCGTCCGGGTGAAAGTGAAAGTCCCGAGCGCGGTCGGCGAAACCGTGGGGCTCACGGAATAGGTCGGCGACTGACTGAACGTCGGTGAATTCGTCGGACTGACCGACTTGGTCGAGGTCGGGCTAACGCTGAACGAAGGCGTCACCGTCGGTGTCGGGGAGGCCG
>JAZKAF010000061.1:16294-17357 GCA_040389285.1 candidate division FCPU426 bacterium | reverse complement strand
ACCTCGCCCAGCGGTGCGGTGATCCAGGATATCCTGAACGTGACGGCACGCCGTTGTCCGTGGATCGACCTGCTGGTGCTTCCCGTCAAGGTGCAAGGTGCGGGCGCCAAGGACGAGATCAGCGCAGCCATACGTTACGCCTCTGAACATTTAATAGGGGAAGTAGATCTCGTGCTCCTGGCCCGTGGCGGTGGCTCGCTGGAAGACCTTTGGGCTTTTAACGAGGAAAGCGTCGCTCGGGCGATCGCTTCCTGTGCGATCCCGGTGGTCAGCGCGGTGGGTCACGAGGTCGACTTCAGCATCGCCGATTTTGTGGCGGACCTTCGAGCGCCCACCCCGTCCGCCGCAGCGGAGATCTTGTCCCGGTCCGGGGATGAATGGAGGGCGGAGGTCTCGGAATATCGCAGTCGTTTGGAGCAGGAGATCGGCTATTTTATGAGAGAAAAGGCGGCTTTTTGCGAAGCCCTTTTTCGCCGCCTCCGGCTTTGTGACCCGCGTTCTTTGCTTGAGGGACATTCCCAACGGTTGGACGAACTGCGCGGGCGGATCAATGCGGGTTTACGGCGGTTCCTTTCGTTAAAAAGGGATGAACTGGCCTCCCGAGCCGCCCATTTGCAGGCGCTGAGCCCCCTGGCGATCCTAGGTAGGGGGTACGCCGCTTGTTTCGACGCTAAGGGCCGGCTTTTGCGGTCGGCGGGTCAGGCTAAAACCGGAGATGCCATTGAGGTGCGCCTGGGCCGTGGAGTCCTGGATGCCGTGGTCAAAGTTTCAAGGGGGCTGTGATGGGCGAAGGGATCAAGTTCGAGGAGGGGCTCTCTCAACTCGAAAAACTTGTTGAGGAGCTTGAGAGCGGGGAATTGGATCTTGACGAGGCGTTGAAACGCTTTGAAAAGGGAGTCAAGCTCTCCAAGCAACTGAATCAATCCCTCGAAGAGGCAGGGCGCAAGGTGGAGAAACTCGTGATCACGGAAGAAGGCTTGGCCGAAACCACTCCTTTCGAACCAGGTGAAGAAGGGGTGCGACCGAAAAAGGGCAAGGGCAAGAAGGCGGGCCAAGGCCAGGA
>JAZKAF010000061.1:0-16194 GCA_040389285.1 candidate division FCPU426 bacterium | reverse complement strand
TCGTTCGAGTTGATGGCCCAGTCGAGCAAGGACGCATCGCGCGCCCGTGAGGCCTGTCACGTGCTTGCCGTGGCGGCGGGAGCCAGGGGTATGGTCGGCGGACAGGGACTTGATCTTCAAGCGGAAGGACGTCGATCTAGCCCCAGGGCATTGCGCCGAATCCATGCTGGAAAGACGGGGGCTTTGATCACCGCTTCCCTGGAATGCGGGGCCATCTTAGCTGGTGCCGATGCCAAAAAGCGGACGGCTTTGAGGCGCTTCGGAGACCACATCGGCTTGGCCTTTCAAGTCGCGGACGACATCCTTAACGTGGAAGGGGATCAGGCCAAATTAGGGAAGAAGACAGGTAGCGACCTGGCAAAAGCCAAAACGACCTATCCCGGGGTGTTTGGCCTTGAAAAATCGAAGAAAATCGCAAAAAAAGAGCTGGAAAATGCCCTGCGATGCCTAAAACCCTTTGGAAAGAAAGCGGAACCATTGGCGCGGCTGGCCCGTTTTGTGGTGGAACGCGACCACTAAGGCGTGTGGCGCCGCGTCTGTTTTCGGAATAAAATGAGTTTTATCTAAAGAGGCAGGCATGTTCATCAATATTCTAGGCGTTTTAGCGATCGTGGGGGTTTGTTCCCAGCGGCTGGAAGCTGTGGAAATGGACGTTCCTTTGGCGGTGACGGGTCTAGCGCATCCGTCGTTGATCAGCACGCCGACCGGGGACGAGGTCCGGAAATCAGACGATTACCTGAAGGCAGGCCTGATCTTTCTCAAGAATAACTTGCCCGAGCGGGCGGTCAGCGAGTTCAACGACAGTGTCCGGATGGCCCCGCGCGCCGAAAATTACAAAGCCCTGGGAACCGCCTATTACCAGGCGGGCAATCAAGCCCGCGCCATCTGGGCCTACCGGCAATCGATCCAACTGAAACCGGACGAGCAGGTCCAGGCATTGGTCGATTCCTTGGAGGGGAAAGACCATCCTGAGGAGCGTTTTAAGGATCTGAACGACGAGACACGCTTTGCTCGGCTGATGAAGAGCGCGGCCCGCCATGAAAAAAAGGGGCGACGGGATTCCGCCATCAGGGATTATGCGGACGCCTACGCACTGAAAGCGGACCCTGACGCGCGTCGGCCCATAGCAGGGCTGTCCGCTGGCTTGGCAGAGGAATATATCCGCGTCAGGTCCGCGGATCGCGCCATTGAGGTGATGGTGCGGGCCAAACATGTTTATGCGAACGCCAAGGACCTGGATCCCCAGGAGTTGGATTCATTGGCTCGTTTGGAACGAGCCGAGGCTCAGGTCACGAAATTGACCGGCGAGCGCCTGCGTGAACATGAGATCGACATGCAAACGGATATGGAACGCTGGCGGCGGAAGGTCAGGGAGATCGAGGCGTCGAAGGGCGGCGGCCATATCCATATTGACAAGAATTGAACACGTTTTCCTGGGCCCATATCGGGCACGACATCCTGGGAATGTTGATCCACCCGACTTTTTGGGTGACAGGGCTCTGCTGGCTGGCGGCATGCCTCTTGAAGGTGCTGCTGTTGCGCCTTCGGACGGGCGAATTCCATTGGAATCGTTTTTTTGGGAGCGGGGGCATGCCCAGCTCCCATACCGCGTTCGCCACCGCATTAACGGTTTGCATCGGCCTGTCTGAAGGCTTCACCAGCGCGGTATTCGGGCTGGCCCTGGGCCTGAATATCTTGACCGCTGTCGATGCCACCGGACTGAGGCGTTCGGCCGGATTGCAGGCGGAGTTGCTGAATAAGATGGCCTTGAAACTTTATAAAAATGGCAAAGGAAGTCCACCAAAGGTGCGGGAGCAGTTGGGCCACACGCTTCCCGAGGTGTTGGCCGGAGCGCTGCTCGGGGCAGCGATGGCCTTTTTTGCTTTTCCACATCAGGGAATTTGAACATGCTCGACCAGATCCAGTCCCCCGCAGACATCAAGGCCTTTTCGGCGGAGGAGCGCAACCGTCTTGCCTCGGAGATCCGCGCGAAGATCATCGAGACGGTATCGGCGAATGGCGGCCACCTAGCGACCAATTTGGGGGCGGTGGAGCTGACCCTTGCCATCCATACCGTTTATGACGCTCCCCGCGATCTGGTGGTCTTTGACACGGGACACCAAGGTTACACCCACAAATTGCTGACGGGGCGTGCAAGTCGGTTCGGCACGCTCCGCCAAAAGGGTGGGCTTTCGGGTTTTTTGAAGCGCGACGAGAGCCCTTACGATTCCTTTGGCGCCGGACACGCCGCAACCTCGCTGTCGGCGGCGGCGGGCATGGCGATCGGCCGCGATATACTCAAGACACGCGAAAAGGTGGTCTGCGTGATCGGAGATTCGTCCATCCCGAACGGGATGGCCTTTGAGGCCTTGAACCACCTTGGGCATTCCAAGACTGATTTGGTGGTCATCCTGAATGACAATGACATGTCGATCAGCCCTCCCGTCGGGGCCTTGTCGCGTTATTTTTCCAGCATTATCACAGGGAAGACCTACAATTTTGTGCGGGGAGAGGCAGAGAAGTTCATGAAGGCGATCCCGCGGCTGGGAAAGCCGGCGGCGCGCCTCGCCCGTCAAGTTGAGGAATTCGCCAAAAGCCTGGTCAGCCCGGGCGTGTTTTTTGAGGAGCTGGGCTTCACTTACGTCGGTCCCGTGGATGGCCATGACACCGAGGCCATGATCGGCATATTGCAGCGGGTCAAGGAGATGAAGGGCCCCATTCTGCTGCACACTGTGACGCGTAAAGGGAAGGGATTCGTTCCCGCCGAGAAAGACCCGGTTTGCTACCATGGCGCCAGGAATTTTGATCTCGTCACCGGCGAGATACGTGTCGCGCCCGGTCCCGAAAAAACCACGTGGTCAGCGGCTTTTGCGAAGCGCCTTTTAGATACCGCCCGTCAGGATCCACGCATCGCCGTGATCACACCGGCTATGATCGCGGGTTCCAGTCTTCAGGATTTCGAGAAACAGATCCCAGACAGGCTTTTTGACGTGGGCATCGCCGAAGAGCACGCGGTCACCTTGGCTGCCGGTATGGCAACCCGCGGGTTGCGGCCGGTGGTGGCTATTTATTCCACTTTTTTTCAGCGCGCCTTTGATCAGGCAGTGCACGATGTCGCCCTACAGAACTTGCCGGTCGTCTTCGCTTTTGACCGTTCAGGCCTGGTCGGAGACGATGGCCCTACCCACCATGGGGTCCTCGATATCAGTATCCTGCGATCGGTTCCGAATTTCGTGCTGATGGCGCCTTCGGACGATGAAGAGATGGCCCGGATGCTTGTGACCGCGCTGAGCTTGAAGAGGCCTTCGGCGATCCGCATTCCCAGGGGAAATGTGGTGATGTCCGAGTCTGCCCAGTGCGCGGATCCCTTGGAGATCGGAAAAGCGCTCATCCGGCGCGAGGGCGCTGACGCCTGCATTCTCGCGTATGGCTATCCGTTGGCGGATGCCCTGAAAGCGGCGGAAAAACTGGCCGGGGAGGGGATCCAGGTGCGGGTGGTGGACGCCCGTTTTGCCAAACCCCTTGATGAGGCCCTTTTCCTCGAATGTGCCAGGAATTTTGACGTGGTTCTCACTGTGGAAGACGCCAACCTTTCGGGTGGATTCGGCAGCGGTGTCCTGGAGACCTTGGCGGCCCAGGGCAGGGTTCCCAAGCACTTTGTGCGTCTGGGAGTTCCGGATGAATTTGTGGAACACGGCACCCAGGACCAGTTAAGGCAGGCCTGCGGCTACGATGCCGCAGGGATCGAAAAGCAGGTCAAAACGCTGGTGGCGCGTGCCGCCTTCAGGGTTGCCTAAAGTTCGTTTGGATCAGTTGTTGGCCGACCGTGGGCTGGCGCAGGACCTCAAGGAGGCCCAGGCGTTGGTCATGGCCGGCCTTGTTTTTTCCGGGGATACCCGCCTCGAGAAGCCCGGCCAGGCGATGGACCCGGATTCTGCGCTTTCAGTCAGGTCCAAGGAACATCCTTTTGTAGGCCGAGGCGGCGTCAAACTGGAGGCCGCGCTGAGCCACTGGGGCATCCAAGTCGAAGGCCTGCAGTGCCTGGATATGGGAGCGTCAACCGGGGGATTCACCGATTGCCTGCTTCGTCGCGGAGCTGCCAAGGTATACGCAGTCGATTCGGGGACCAATCAGTTGGATTGGCGGCTGCGAAACGATCCCCGTGTCAGCTGCATGGAACAGCAGAATGTGCTAGATCTGGAGCTTTCGCAGCTGGGGGGCGAGCTGGATTTTGCGTGTATCGATCTGTCTTTAACCAGTCTAGAAAATGTTTTTCCGGTGCTGCTTAAAGTTCTTAAGCAAGGAGCACGCTGGGTCGCCTTGATCAAGCCCCAATATCAGGTCGGTCCTGAGGATCGCGTTCACGGTGTGGTCAAAAATGATGACGACTTTTACCGGCAGCTTTGTGACCGTATTGCCGAGGTAGCCGAGCTGACTGGGTTGGGACCTCTGGGCGTCATCTCCTCACCGATCAAGGGGCGGGAGGGAAACGCCGAGTTTCTTATTTCGGGACAAAAGATTTAAGTTATCCAGAATAAAAAATATTTGACACATCTTTTTTCACGCTGTAAAATTCGGTTAATTGCGGTGCGGACCGTGTTTCGAAACATCTTTTGAACACGCGAAGCGCTCTTTTCCAAAGGGGGATAGGCCAAAATTGAAAGCACTCGGCAGGCACATTCTTTCAGAATTTTACGATTGCGACAAGAAAGTGCTCGATAACCATGAACTGATCCAGGAGTCCATGGTCAAGGCCGCCAAAGACGCGAAAGCCACGGTGGTGGAGACAGCTTTCCACAAATTCAATCCGTATGGCGTTAGCGGGATGGTGGTGATCGCAGAGTCTCATTTGGCCATCCACACCTGGCCGGAATACGGGTATGCGGCGGTCGATGTCTTCACCTGTGGTGACGAGATCGATCCATGGCTTATCCACCAGTCCCTGGTGGATGCCTTCAGTTCCAAGCGGCACGAAGCCAACGAGATCCCCCGCGGCGTGCTGGGCGGAAAGAACCTGACCCATAAACTGGTCCTTGCGGGCGTCTAGGCCCCAGGCGTAAAATCATCGGACACATGAATGCGGAGGCCGCCAGCGGCTTCCGCATTCTTTTTTGAGGCCATGATCTTGGAAAAGAAAGCCCTCAAGTCTCCTGCCCTCAATCAGAACCGCGCACCGCTGTATGAAGCGGTGGTGGCCTACGCCAAAAAACGCAAGGTATCCTTCCACACCCCCGGGCATAAGCACGGCTCCGCCATTCCGGCGGCTTTCAGGCGTTTCGCGGGTGACGCCGTTTTTGACATGGATCTGACCCTCCTTGCGGAGGTCGACTCCCTTCACGATCCCATCAGCGTGATCCGCGACGCCCAAACACTGGCGGCGCAGGCCTATGGCGCTGATGCGGCGTTTTTCCTGGTCAACGGCTCGACGGCCGGCAATCAGACCATGATCCTGGCGACCTGCCGACCGGGCGATCAGGTCATCATCCCGCGGAACTGCCATCAGAGCGTCCTGTCCGGCGTATTGTTGGCCGGCTGCGAGCCGGTTTTCATGCGCCCTGAGGTCAATCCAGAGCTGGGCATCTATACCAACGTGACTGTCGGAGAGGTTGAATTGGCCCTGCGGCGTTGCCCCAAGGCCAAAGCGGTTCTGGTCACCAGCCCCACCTATCATGGCATCGCGGCCGACGTGAAGCGTATCGCCAAGATGGTGCATGCGCATGGGATCCCGCTTTTGGTGGATGAGGCCCATGGCCCGCATTTTAAGTTCCATTCGGAGCTGCCACGCTCAGCCATGGATTGCGGGGCCGATCTCTGCGTTCAGAGCACGCATAAGATCCTGGCAGGCATGACACAGGCCTCCTTGCTGCTGGTGCGCTCCAAGAACATCGACCTGTCCAGGGTGAGCCGGATGTTGAAGATCCTGACCACCACCTCGCCCTCCTATATCTTGATGTCCTCCATAGACATGGCCCGGCGGCAGATGGCGTTGGAGGGGTCCCGGTTGCTGTCAAGGGCGCTCAGGCTGGCGCGCAAGGCGCGTGAGGAGATCAACGATATCGCCGGGCTGCGCTGTTTTGGACGGGAAGTGATCGGCTTGGCTGGTATCCATGACCTCGACGAGACCAAACTGACGGTGGCCGTCGGGGGCCTGGGGATGAGCGGTTACGAAGTGGCTTTGATCCTCAACAAGCGCTTCAATATCCAGGTCGAATACGCGGATCTGTTCAGCGTTTTTTTGCTTGTGTCTTTTGGCAACACGGATTATGAAATAAGAAAACTGCGTGACGCCTTTCGCTACGTGGCCCACAAGGCCGCGGGAAGAAGGAAGCGGCCCGCGCCTTTTCGCTGGGGTCTGCCGGCCTTTCAACCGAGGCCGGCCATGAATCCGCGGAAGGCCCTTTTTTCGGGGACCCAACGGCTGCCGACCCAGAAGGCCATCGGCCGCATCGCCGCCGAGTCCATGGCGCCGTATCCGCCGGGTATCCCTTTGATCGTTCCCGGGGAACGGATCACTAAGGAAGCGATCGACTATCTTTTGATGGTGAAGGACGCGGGAGCCCGCATCCAGGGTCCGCAGGACGCTTCACTGAAGACGATAAAAGTGGTGACGGACCTCAGAGACAAAGCTTAAAGGGGCGCCATGCCGAAGAAAAAGAAAAATTCCGAGCCGGAAGACGAGGAAAACGCCTTTATTTTAGGGCAGGAAGAGGAGGACGCGGACGTCGACGAGATGGAGGAGGCGGGTTTCCATCTCGCAGGCGACGAAGACAAAGAGGACGCTCCCCCGGCCGCCAAAAAAAAGCTTGCAAATGATAAGGAACAGGAATATGAAAGTGGCTCCCAAGTGCCCAAAAAACGGCGTGGGGCCCGCAAGGGTTCGGGTCTTTTAGACGACTACGAAGATCATTTGGCCGCCGAGGAAGAGGAAGACCGGGAGCCCGAGGAAGAAGATCCCGAATCCTTGGATGGCGACGACGAAGACGACGATCTTGAGGACGACGACGACTTTGACGGATCTGAAGATGAGGACGACGATAACTAAGCCATAACCGGAGACTTTACGTGAAAAAGAAGGATCTAGGCCCCTACCGAAAGATGCTGCTGGACCTCAAAGAAGGTCTGATGCGGGAAGTCCTTATCAATCAAAACGCGGGCAAAGAAACGCATCAGGACGAGGTATTGGACCTCGCGGATCAGGCTTCCGACGCCTACGATAGGGAACTGGCCAGTTCATTGTCCGAGGCCGAGCGAGGCCGATTGGTAGCGGTTGAAAAGGCTTTGGAGCGCGTTGAAAAAGGGAGCTATGGGGTCTGCGAGAACTGCGAGAAGACCATCCCCCTGCAACGCTTAAAGGCTCTGCCATTTGCACGTCTATGCATCGATTGCCAGGAGCTCGAGGAACGCGCGAAGCGCTGAGACCTTTTTCTGGGCTTAAATAAAAAACCCCCGCTTTTCAGCGGGGGTTTTTTATTTAACGGAGTTTCTTGACGGGATTATTTCGACCGGCCTTGGGCAGCCACCGCCGCGGCCGCGGCTCGGATAGACTCCTCATCGCCCAGATAACGATGGCTCAGCGGCTTTAGGGAGTCATCCAGATCATAGAGCAGCGGAACGCCGGTCGGGATGTTCAGCTCGAGGACCTCGGACTCTCCCATGTTATCCAGATATTTCACCAGCGCACGCAGGGAATTGCCGTGGGCCACGACCAGAACCGTTTTTCCCGACGCCAGGGCGGGCGCGATATCGCTTTCCCAAAAAGGGATCACCCGGGCCACTGTGTCTTTAAGGGATTCGGTGAGAGGGATCTCTTCGGGTTTCAAGCCGCGATAGCGCCTGTCCCGGCCCGCCCATCGTTCGTCCGTTTTTTCCATGGCGGGAGGGGGAACATCGTAACTCCGCCGCCAGATCTTCACTTGCGCTTCACCGTGTTTTGCCGCCGTCTCGGCCTTGTCCAATCCCTGCAGAGCCCCGTAGTGGCGTTCGTTGAGCCGCCACGATTTGGTCACTGGGATCCACAGCTGGCCCAGACCTTCTAAAGCCAGGTTCAGGGTGCGGTTCGCCCGCGTCAGCACTGAACTGAAGGCCACGTCGAATTCCAGCCCCTCGACCATCAAGGTCTGGCCGGCCGCCAGGGCTTCCTTGACGCCTTTTTCGCTAAGATCGACATCCTTCCAACCGGTGAAGCGATTTTCCTGGTTCCAAGTGCTCTCACCGTGTCTCAACAATACCAGTTTCTTCATGCGGCATTTCCCCCAGATTTTGTGGAGCAACTATTTTACCCAGCAAAGCCCTTAAAACAAGGGGCGAATCGGATTTCGGGCGAGGCCAGCCGCTTGACGAACGGGCCTCGCTGTGACAATATTTCGCTTCTATTTTAAGCGCTATTCGCTGTTTCAGCCTTTGGGAGGCATTCATGGCAGTCAAGGTCGCTATCAATGGTTTCGGTCGGATCGGACGCTTGGTTTTCCGGGCCCTTCATGAGCAGGGGCTTTTCCCGGGCCAACTGGACGTCGTCGCGGTGGGCGACATCGTCCCAGCCGATAATCTGGCCTATTTGTTGAAGTACGATTCAACCCAAGGGGCCTTCAAGGGCACCGTGAGCTCCAAAAAGTCTTCGCCCGATAAGGCGGAAGACGATGTGCTGATCGTAGACGGCCGAGAGATCAAGGTCGTGTCGGCTAAGTCGCCGGCCGAACTGCCCTGGAAAGACCTGGGTGTTCAAATGGTCATTGAGTCAACGGGACTCTTCACCGAAGCCGAAAAGGCCAAAGGCCATATCACCGCGGGAGCCAAAAAAGTCGTGATCTCGGCTCCGGCCAAGGGCGAGGATCTGACCGTGGTCATGGGCGTCAACGAAGGGAAGTATGACGCCGCCACCCACCATATCGTGTCCAATGCCTCCTGCACCACCAACTGCCTAGCGCCGGTCGTGCATGTCCTGTTGAAGGAAGGGTTCGGGATCGTCGAAGGATTGATGACTACGGTGCATTCCTACACCGCCACCCAGAAGACCGTCGACGGCCCTTCGAAAAAAGATTGGAAAGGCGGACGCAGCGCGGCCATCAACATCATCCCCTCCACGACGGGCGCGGCCAAAGCCGTGGCGCTCGTGATCCCCGAGATCAAGGGAAAGATGACCGGCATGTCCTTCCGGGTGCCGACCCCTACGGTTTCCGTGGTCGATCTGACCGTGAAGACGGTCAAGGAGACCAGCCTGGACGAGATCAAGGCCGCGATGAAAAAAGCGTCCGAGACCTATATGAAAGGGCTGCTGGGATACACGGATGACGAAGTCGTGTCGTCCGATTTCATCCATGACAAGCGCTCCTCGATCTTTGATGCTGGAAGCAGCATCGAACTGAACAAGAATTTCTTTAAACTGATCAGCTGGTATGACAATGAGTGGGGCTATTCCAACCGGGTGGTGGATCTGGCGAAGCTGATGGTCTCGAAAGGTATCTGACCGACATGGCGAAACTTTTCATCGAAGACCTGGCCGATCTGAAGTCGAAGAGGGTCCTGGTCCGGGTGGATTTCAATGTGCCGCTCAAGGATGGGGTGGTCGAAGACCCCAAGCGCATCGTGGCCAGCCTGCCTACTATCCAGTATCTGGCGGCTAAGGGCGCCCGTGTCATCCTGATGTCCCACCTGGGCCGTCCTGACGGCAAGGTGGAGGAATCCATGCGCTTGGCGCCTGTCGCGGCGGAATTGTCCAAGCAGCTGGCCAAACCGGTGGCGACGGCTTCCGATTGCGTCGGGCCCGCGGCCCAGGCGGCGGTCGCTAAGATGCAGGATGGCGATGTCCTGTTGCTCGAGAACCTGCGTTTTCATGCGGCGGAAGAGGCCAACGATCCCGTTTTTTCCAAAGAACTGGCTTCGCTGGGCGATGTCTACGTCAATGACGCCTTTGGCACTGCCCACCGCGCGCATGCCTCGACAGCGGGGGTGACCGGTTATCTTAAGCAGAGTGTCGCCGGCTATTTGATGAAAAAGGAACTCGATTTTCTTGGTGGAGCCATTGAGTCGCCCAAGCGTCCCTTTGTCGCCATCATCGGCGGGGCGAAAGTCTCCGGAAAGATCGACGTGATCCGTCAGATGCTGCCCAAAGTCGACAAGCTCATCATCGGTGGAGGCATGGCGTACACCTTTGCCCGCGCCAAAGGTTTGGAGACGGGCCGTTCGCTGGTGGAAGTAGACAAGGTGGAACTGGCCAAGCAGATCCTGAAAGAGTCGGGCGATAAGTTGATGTTGCCGAGCGACTGCCTGATCACGGACCATCTGGATTTTAAGGCCCGCACCCTGGGCGCGACCAAGACCTGCGCGATCGAAGCCATCCCCTCGGATTGGGAGGCCGTTGATATCGGCCCCGTCACCACCGAAAAATACGCGTCGGTCATCCGTGGCGCCAAGACCGTGCTCTGGAACGGCCCGATGGGCGTCTTCGAGATCGAAGGGTCTTCCAAAGGGACCTTCGGCGTGGCCGCGGCCCTTGCCGAAGCCACGGCGCTCGGCGCCATCACGGTGGTGGGCGGCGGCGATTCAGCCTCGGCCATCAAGAAGGCAGGGCTTTCAAAAAAAGTCTCCCACGTTTCGACGGGCGGAGGCGCTTCGCTGGAATTTCTGGAAGGCAAGCCCCTTCCCGGCGTCCTGGCGCTAACGGAAAAATAATGCGCAAAAAATTCATCGCTGGAAATTGGAAGCTTTACAAGAACGTGTCGGAGGCCGTCGCCTTCGCCAAAGACCTCAAGGCCCGGGTCGCCGGGATCGATAAGGTCCAGATCGCGCTGGCGCCGCCTTTCACCGCGATCCATGCCATGGCCGCGGAACTCAAGGGTTCCAACATCGAGATCGCTGGACAGAACTGTTTCTGGGAGAACGAGGGGGCGTTCACCGGCGAGGTGGGACCCGCGATGCTCCGCGAGGCGGGCGCCACCCAGGTGATCATCGGACATTCCGAGCGTCGCCAGTATTTTGGCGAGACCGATGCGAGCGTCAACAAGAAGCTCAAAGCCGCCCTGGCCGCCGGGCTCGGGGTGATCCTTTGCGTGGGCGAGTCCCTGGCGGAACGGGAAGCTGGAAAGACCTTCGAGGTGGTGTCGGTCCAAACCCGTGGCGGTTTGGACGGCCTGAACGAACAGCAAATGCAATCGGTGGTGTTGGCCTATGAGCCGGTCTGGGCCATCGGCACCGGAAGGACGGCCAGCCCGGCACAGGCCCAGGAAGTGCATGCCGCGCTGCGCAAGCTCCTGGCGGAACTTTTCGGCGCGCAGACCGCCGACGCCATCCGCATCCAATACGGTGGATCCGTGAAACCTGAAAATGTGGCCGAACTGATGGCCCAGCCGGATATCGACGGAGCGTTAGTCGGTGGCGCGAGCCTGAAGGCTGATTCGTTTGAAAAGTTGGTGAAGTTTTAGTCATCTCATTTGGGGCGTGTCATGCTTACATTTCTTTATTCCATGCTGGTCCTTTCGGGGCTGATGTTGATCGTCCTGGTGCTCCTGCAGGCTGGCAAAGGGGCGGGAGCCGGCCTTTCCATCGGGGGAGGCATGAGCCAGGCCATGTTCGGCGGCTCGGGCGGCCGTGGATTTTTCATCAAACTGACCGCGGTCGTGGCGGCGGTATTCATGGTCCTTTGCATGGTCCTGGCGCGGGTCTCCAGCAAAGGCAGCCAGGATTATAAGGGCGTCATGGCTGGGGCGGCCGCGCCGCAGGCGCCGGCCGAGAGCCCGGCGGCACCGGTCGCAGCGGACACCTTGCCAGGAACAGCGCCCGCTCAGCCGGCCAAGAAATAAGGTCCGGCAACAAAATTTGATGAGGCAAAGGCCGGTGGTTTTCCATAAGATGGGCGAAACCTCCGGCCTTTGGCGTTTATGACCCAATTCCAGCCTGATTTCGCTAAATATAAAGCGCCCCAGCACGAAAAAGCCGGGGAGAAGGAAGCCTACGTCGAACAGATGTTCGACCAGGTCTCTCCCACCTACGACGCCCTCAACCGCCTGATGTCAGGCGGTGTGGACGTGCTCTGGCGTCGGCGCCTGGTCAAGGAGTCGGGGTTGCGGAAGGGCCAGGAGATCCTCGACCTTTGCACCGGGACCGGGGATCTGTTGCTGGAATTCAAGACAGGGGTTCCGGGTTGCAAAGGGGTCGGACTCGATTTCTCGGCCGGCATGCTGTCGATCGCCTCAAAAAAAATATCGGATCCAGGATTTGCTTTTGTGAAAGGCTCCGCCTTGGAGCTGCCCTTTGAAGACGGCCGCTTTGACGCGGTGAGCATGGCTTACGGATTGCGCAGCATCACCGACCTGCCCCTCTGCTTCCGTGAGCAGGCGCGCGTGCTGAAGTCCGGTGGCAGGGCCCTCTGCCTGGAGCTCAGCCGACCCTCCCACGCCTGGGCCCGCGCCCTTTATTGGCCGGTGCTCAACCTTTACCTGCCCCTGGTCGGCCGTCTCATCTCTGGCCATAACACCGGTTACCGCTACCTTCGCGATACGATCAAGGGTTTCTATCCTCCGGAACAGATCAGCCAGTTCATGCGGGAGGCCGGCTTCATCGATTGCATTCGCATCGAGCTCTGGCAGGGCATCGCCACGCTCTATATCGGAGATAAACTATGAGATCTTTCAGGATTGGAGCCTTGCTCGGCGCGCTGGCACTGCTCGGCGCCTGCCAGCGGCACAAATATGATTTCGACCATATCGTGGACAAGGATACGATCGCCGAAGGCGGCACCTTGGTCATGGCCGAGAATGCGGATGCCTCGAAATTGAATCCTGTGGTCATCGGCGATGCGACTTCCAGGGATGTATGCGACCTGATCTTCAACGGTCTGGTCCGTCCCGACAGGCGACGCGTGGACTACGAGGGTGATCTGGCCAGTTCTTGGGAATTCAAAGATCAAGGCAAGACAGTGGTGTTCCATCTCAGGAAAGGCATCCGCTGGCATGACGGCGTGGCCTTCAGCTCTAAAGACGTGGAATTCACCTGGCGCCTGATCATGGATCCCAAGACCGCGACTGCGGCAAAATCCGATTTTGACATGGTGCAGAGCATCGATACCCCGGACGACCTCACGGTGCGGGTGCATTACAAAAAACCCTACGCGCCAGCGCTCAACGCTTGGATCATCGGGATCGTGCCGAAGCATCTTTTAGAGCATGAAAATGACATCAACAAATCTTCGTTCAACCGCAACCCGATCGGCACCGGTCCCTATAAATTCATAAAATGGCAGGACAAGCAATTCATCCAGCTGGAAGCCAACCCGGATTATTACGAAGGCAAGCCGCATATCCAGCGTTACGTCATGAAGATCATTCCGGATGAGTCCACCACCCTGATGGAGCTCAAGGCGGGGAGCGTGGATCTGGCGGGCCTTTCGCCAGACCAATTTTCGCGCCAGACGGATGGCGCGGATTTCAAACGTGTGGCCGCGAAATATCATTTCCCGGGCATGCGCAATTACGCCTACATGGGCTTCAACCTGAAGCATAAGCCTTTTGACGATCCAAAGATCCGTTGGGCGCTGTCGTATGCGGTGGACCGAAAGGCGTTGATCGATGGGGTCTTACTGGGATATGGAAAGCCGATCTCGGGCCCCTATGTTCCGGTGATGAAGTCGTATAATCCCGAGGTCACCCCTGTGCCCTGTGACCTGACCCGGTCGGCCCAGTTGCTGGACCAGGCGGGCTGGAAAATGGGGCCTGCCGGCGTCAGGCAGAAAGATGGAAAAGACCTGGCATTCCGTCTTCTGATCCCGCAAGGGGATTTCGGGAAGCGCATCGTGCTGATATTGCAGCAGCAATTCGCCAAGGTCGGGGTAAAGGCGAACATCGAGACCTATGAGTGGTCCTTGTTCCTGTCGAATTACGTCAACAAGCGCGATTTTGACGCGTTGACCATGATGTGGCAGTTCGACCTGGACCCGGACCAATACGCTATCTGGCATTCCAGCCAGACAGGTCCTGAGGAACAAAATTTCATCGGTTACAATAATCCGGAAGTCGATCGCCTGATGGAGCAGGGAAGGACCACCATCGACCCCAAAAAACGCATCGCACTGTACCGACGTTTTCACGCTATCATCGCCAAAGATCAGCCCTACTTGTTCCTCTTCGCGCCCGACAGCCTCTCCGGAGTCAGCAGGAAGTTCCAGGGCATGACATTCACGGACGTGGGATATAGGCGATTCTGGTATAAGGACTGGTACATCCCCGCCTCGCTGCAAAAATAGGGCGATCGTGCTCCTGCGCTACACCCTCAGGCGCCTGTTGATCACGGTGCCCCTGCTGTTGGGGATCTCGGTCCTGACATTTGGGATCCTTCATCTGGCGCCGGGCTCTCCGGTGCAATCCGAGACCGCCATGAATCCCAGGATGTCTGCCGAATCCATACGGACCTTGCGCGAACTTTATGGGATGGATAAGCCGCTCCACGAACAGTATCTGGCCTGGCTGAGGCGGCTGGCCCATTTTGATTTTGGAAATTCGTTCAAAGACCAGCGTCCAGTCATCGATAAGGTGATGGACGCCCTGCCTGCCACCCTTTTATTGAACTTACCGACTTTGATCTTCGCTTTCGGCATCGGCATCCCTCTCGGGATCTTTTCGGCGGCGAGACCCGGGACCAAGACCGAAAAGCTTCTGACCGGATTCTCCTTTATCGCCTGGTCGATGCCGGCTTTCTGGCTCGCGCTCATGCTGCAGTTGCTGGGAGGGGTCTGGCTGGGGATCCTTCCCATATCCGGTTTCAGCTCCATGGGATCCCTCGACTTGGGGATCTGGCAAAAGGGACTGGATATAGGCTGGCACCTGGTGCTGCCCCTTGTGGTCAGCAGCTTCGGCTCTTGGGCCGTGGTGTCGCGATACATGAGGAACTCCGTGGTAGAGACCCTGGGCCAGGATTATATCCGCACCGCGTACGCCAAGGGGCTGGATGACCGTCAGGTCCTGCTTCGCCACGCGATGCCCAACGCCTTGCTGCCCCAGATCACCCAGGTCGGCCTCGCGATCGGAGGTCTGATCGGAGGTTCGGTGATCGTGGAGACCATCTTCGCCTGGCCCGGCATGGGTCGCTTGGCCTGGGAAGCGGCGACCGGCTACGACTATCCTGTCTTGATGGGCGTCGCCTTCATGGGCGCCATCCTGACGGTGTTCGGCAATCTGGCCGCGGATCTGGCCTATGCGGCCTTGGATCCTCGGATACGCTACTGATATGAGAGGATTCCTGCGGTCCAAAAGAGCCCGATGGAGCGCGCTGGGCCTTCTATTTCTGGCGCTCCTGGCCCTGGCCGCGCCCTGGCTGGCTCCTAAGGATCCCGATCTGATCGACCTGCCTCGCCGCTTGCTGGGACCGGGGAGCGGATCATGGCTGGGCACGGATGCCTTGGGCCGCGATTTGGCGGCGCGCATGCTCTACGGCGCCAGGATCTCGCTGGGTGTCGGGACCTTGGCCGTGGCCATGATGACCTTGATCGGCATTCTGATGGGGACCCTGGCAGGCCATTATCGCGGCTGGGTGGACATGGTCATCACCCGCGCGATCGACATCCTGCTCTGCATCCCTACTTTTTATCTTATTTTGGCCCTGATCGTGCTGCTCGGGCCGGGTATCATGAATGTGGTGGTCGTTTTGGCCCTTACCGGCTGGACAGAAACGGCCCGGCTCGTAAGGGCTGAGGTGCTGTCGCTGAGGGATCGCGAATTCATCCTTTCTGCCCGTGCTGCGGGCGCGTCGTCGTCCCGGGTCATGTTCAGGCACCTGATCCCCAATGCCCTGGGCCCGGTTTATGTCAGCGCGGCCTTTGGGGTGGCTGGCGCGATCCTTTTGGAGACGGGTCTTTCGTTCCTGGGGCTCGGCGTCCAGCCACCCACCTCGTCGTGGGGGAACATACTTGAAGAGGGCCGCCAAAACATCAGCACAGCCTGGTGGTTGACCGTCTTTCCCGGGCTGGCGATCCTGGTGACCATGCTTTTGGTGAATTCGCTTGGTGAGAGCGTTCGGAGGTATTTTGACTCCCGCTCCCTGGACGGCCGGCATGGCTGATCTGCTGACGATAAAGGATCTCGATGTATCCATCGGGGGACGACGGGTCGTCGCGGGCGTCGATCTGAGGCTGGAGGAAGGCGCGTCGCTCGGGATCGTCGGTGAGTCCGGTTCGGGAAAATCCATGACCGCGCTGGCGTTGATGGGACT
>JAZKAF010000060.1:0-15605 GCA_040389285.1 candidate division FCPU426 bacterium | reverse complement strand
TCGCGCACGCCGATCAGCTGCTCCTCGTTCATCAGCAGCAGCGAATAGGCGCCTTGGCAACGCTTCAGCGAATCGATGACCGTGTCCACAAAGCGCCGGCCCGAGGAACGGGCGATCAGGTGCACCACCACTTCGGAATCCGCGGTGGTCGAGAAGATGGAGCCGTAGGCCTCCAGCTCGGAGCGCAGGAGCTCGGCGTTGGTCAGGTTGCCGTTATGCGCCACAGCCAGGCCGCCGCGCGAGTATTCCACGGTGATGGGCTGCGCGTTCTTCAGCGAGGAACCCCCGGCCGTGGAATAGCGCACGTGCCCGATGGCCGCGTGGCCGGGCAGGGTCTCAAGCTCTTTTTCGCCGAAGGAGTCGGCCACCAGCCCCATGTAGCGCTGGGAGACCAGCTTGTCGCCCTTGGTCACGGTGATGCCGCAGCTTTCCTGGCCGCGGTGCTGCAGGGCGTAGAGTCCTAAGTAGACCAGCTTGGCCGCCTCGGGGTGGCCGTAGATGCCGAAGACGCCGCAGGCTTCTTTGGGCTTATCGTCGCTTTCGCGCTCTGGGAGCATCATTGCCGCCGAATAAAGGGAGACTAGGCTTGCATGACCTTCAAGGTCTTGGAATAAGCGTTCAACATCTCGGCTAGGGAGACTTCGAAGGCGACGCCGTCGCCCGCGTTCTCCGCGCGCAGGCGCAGGCTACCCAGCCCCACCACGCCGATCTGGGTCAAAGGCTGGCCGCGCTTCTTGGCAAGGCTTTCGAGCGCTTTCGCGGCCTCTGGGGAGCAGGAGATCACGGCGCGCGACTGGCTTTCACCAAAGAGCAGGGCGTCGGCGCGCATGGCGTCCTCGAGCGTTATCTCGGCGCCCATGGCCTGGACCACCGAGCCTTGCGACGCGGCGCCCGAGACGCAGCATTCCGCCAGGGCCACGGCCAAACCACCGTCCGAGCAGTCGTGCGCGCTGGCCACCAGGCCGGCCTGCACAGCCTCGGCCGCGAAGCGGTGCAGCCTTTTCTCCGATTTTAAGTCCAATTCTGGCGGCAAGCCAGTCTTGCTCTGGTAGACCACGCTCAAATATTCGCTGCCGCCCAATTCCTCTTTATTCAGGCCCGCCAAATAGACGAAGTCCCCGGGGTTTTTGAACCATTGGGTGGCGGTGAGGATCCGGCCTTTGGCGCCGGATTCGATCAAGCCCACCACGCCCACGATGGGGGTGGGGTCAATGGCGCGGCTGGGACTTTCATTGTAGAGGCTGACATTGCCACTGATCACGGGGATCTCGAGCTGGCGGCAGGCCTCAGCCATGCCCTTCACCACCTCGGCGAACTGCCACATGATCTCGGGGTCCTGGGGGCTTCCAAAATTGAGGCAGTCGGTGCAGCCAATGGGTTCGGCGCCGGAAACGGCCACGTTGCGGGCCGCCTCGGCCACGGCGATCATGCCGCCGAGGTAGGGGTCGAGATAGCAATAGCGGCCGTTGCCGTCCACGGACATGGCCACGGCCTTGCCCGCTTCTTTCACCCTCACTACGGCCGCGTCGGATCCGGGCAGGACCAGGGTGTTCGTACGCACCATGTGGTCGTACTGGCGGTAGACCCAGCTTTTTTCGGCGATGTTGGGCGAGCCCAATAAGGTGAGCAGCGCGGCCTTGGCATCGGCCAGCGGGGCCAGGCGCTTGAGCTTGAAAGCTCCGGTCTTGACCAGGTAAGCGGGACGCTTCATCGGCCGCTTGGCCACCGGGAACATGGGGTGATGGTCGTCGGCCAAGGGCGCGATGGGGATGTCGGAGACCAGGACCCCGTCATGGAAGACCTTACTATGCCCGCTGTCGGTCACCTTGCCGATGACGGCCGCGTGCAGGCCCCATTTGGAGAGCACGGCTTCGACCGCCTTTTCCTTGCCCTTTTTAGCCACCAGCAGCATGCGCTCCTGGCTCTCGGAGAGCATCACTTCATAAGGCGCCATGCCAGTCTCGCGCTTGGGCACCAGGGCGGTGTCGATCTCCAGGCCGCTGCCTCCGCGGAAAGCCATCTCGGTGGAAGAGGAGGTCAGGCCGGCCGCGCCCATGTCCTGGATGCCGACCAGCAGCCGCTTCTGGATCAGCTCCAGCGTGGCTTCCAAGAGCAGCTTTTCCATGAAAGGATCGCCCACCTGCACGGCCGAGCGCTTCTCTTCCGAATCTTCCGAAAGTTCGATCGAGGCGAAGGTCGCGCCGTGGATGCCGTCGCGGCCGGTGGTGGCGCCGATGTAGATCACCGAGTTGCCCAGGCCGCTGGCCTTGCCTTTCACCAGGTCCTTGTGCTTCAGCACGCCGAGCGCAAAGGCGTTGACCAGGCAATTCTCGCGGTAGACCTCGTCAAAGACCACTTCCCCGGCGACGGTGGGGATACCCATGCAGTTGCCGTATCCGGCGATGCCGGCCACCACGCCCGAGAAGAGGTGGCGCACATGGGGATCGTCCAGGCCGCCGAAACGCAGCGAGTTCATCATGGCGATGGGACGCGCGCCCATGGTGAAGACGTCGCGCAAAATGCCGCCCACGCCCGTGGCCGCGCCCTGGTAGGGTTCGATGGCTGAGGGATGGTTATGGGATTCGATCTTGAAGCAGACGGCCCAGCCGCGGCCGATGTCCAGGACTCCGGCGTTCTCGCCAGGTCCCTGCAGGACCCGCTTGCCCTTGGTGGGAAAGCCGCGCAGATGGGGTTTGGAGGTCTTGTAGGAGCAGTGCTCCGACCACATGACCGAAAAGATGCCGAGCTCGGTGTAGGTGGGTTTGCGTCCCAGGATCTTCTGGACCCGGCCATATTCGTCCAGGCTGAGGCCCATACCCTTGGCCAGGTCGGCCGTGACCGGGGGATCGCCCGGGTGGAAGGCGGGGACTATAGCGACGGCTTTCTTTTTTGGGCTGGCTTTTGTCTTCATCAGGGTCCTAGGCGCGGCTCAGTGCGTTCAGGCACGATTCGAATAGCATGCGTCCGTCAGTGTTTCCCAGCGCTTCTTCGCAGGCGCGTTCCGGATGCGGCATCATGCCCAGCACCCGGCCGTTCTCGCTCAAGATCCCGGCGATGGATTCCAAGGACCCGTTGGGGTTGGAATCCGGACCGACAATGCCGTTGGGGTCGCAGTAGCGGAACAAGATGCGGCGTCCCTGCTTCAGCTGGGTCAGCGTGGCGGCATCGCAGGTGTAGTTGCCTTCGCCGTGGGCGATGGGGATGCGCAGCACGTCCTTGCCCTTCAGGCCGCTGGTGAACAGGCTGTCGTTGCGCTCGACCTTCAGGTGCACGTCCTTGCACGCGAAGCTCAGCGAAGCGTTGCGGATCAGGGCGCCCGGCAGCAGGCCGGCTTCGGTCAGGATCTGGAAGCCGTTGCAGACTCCCCAGACCATCCCGCCTTTTTTCGCGAAGGCTGAGACGGCCTTCATCACGGGCGAAAAACGGGCGATAGCCCCGCAGCGCAGGTAGTCGCCGTAGGAAAATCCGCCCGGCAGCATGACGCAGTCCACACCGGTGGGCAGGGCATCCTGCTGATGCCAGACCATCTCCACCTTCTGCTTCAGCACATGCTTCAGCGCCCATTCCAGGTCGTGGTCGCAGTTGGATCCTGGGAAGACCAGCACGGCGAACTTCACGGTAATAACTCCAGGCTGAACTCGTAGCGTTCGATCACCACGTTGGCCAGCAACTTCTTGCACATGGTTTCGACGTCGGCCTCAACGCGGGCCCGGTCTTTTTTCTGGCCCTCGAGCCTCAGCTCCATGTATTTCCCAAGGCGCAGCGAATCCACGCCGGAGTAGCCCATGTTCTTCAGGGCGTTGGAAACGGCCACACCCTGGGGATCCAGCACCGAGGGTTTTAAGGTCACGTGGATCTTTGCCAGATACATCCCTGCCCCCTAGATTTTCAGGCGTTTGAAGACGGTGTTGACGTTGCGCAGATACCATTTCAGGTCGAAAAGGGCCTCGACCTCCTTCGGCTTCAGGATCTTTTGGACGCGCGGGTCGGCCAGCAGGCGTTCCTTGAAGTCCGGCCCGGGGTCCTGGCCCGCCACCGCCGACTGCCTGGCGTTCCAGACGGTCATGGCCTGTTCTTGCACGACCTTGTAGGCGTCCTCGCGCGCCATGCCGCCCTCGGTCAGGGCCAGCAGGACGCGCTGCGAAAAGATCAGGCCGCCGGTCATCTCAAGGTTGCGGCGCATGTTGTCCGGGTAGACCAGCAACTTTTCCATCAGCGAGCTGAACTTGGCGATCATGTAGTCCAGCAGGATGCAGGAATCCGCGAAGATCACGCGCTCGACGCTGGAATGGGTGATGTCCCGCTCGTGCCAGAGCGCCACGTTCTCCAGGGCGGCCACGGAATTCGCGCGCACGATCCGGGCCAGGCCCGAGACGCGCTCGGCCAGCATGGGGTTGCGCTTATGCGGCATGGCCGAGCTGCCCTTCTGGCCGGGGGCGAAGAATTGCTCGGCTTCCAGGATCTCGGTGCGCTGCAGGTTGCGGATCTCGGTGGCCCATTTGTCCAGGGAGCTGGCGACCACGGCCAGGACGCACATGAATTCGGCGTGGCGGTCGCGGCTCTGGGTCTGGTTGGTGGCGGGGTCGGGGGCGAGCCCCAGGATCTTGCAGGTGAGGGTCTCGACCTTGGGGTCGAGGTTGGAATAGGTTCCCACCGCGCCGGACATCATGCCCACGGCCACAGCGTGGCGGGCGTCCTTCATGCGGCGGATGTTGCGGTCCAGTTCGGCCACCCAGAGGGCCAGCTTGAGGCCGAAGGTGAGCGGCTCGGCCTGGATGCCGTGCGTGCGGCCGATCTGCGGGGTGGCCTTGTGCTCGCGGGCGCGGCGGACCAGCACGGCCCGCAGCTCCCCCAGTCCTTCGATCAGCAGGTCGGCGCTGTCGCGCAGCTGCAAGGCCTGGGCGCTGTCCACCACGTCGGTGCTGGTCAGGCCAAGATGCACGTAACGGGAATCGGGGCCGATGGATTCGCCCATGCAGGTGACGAAGGCGATCAGGTCGTGGTCGGTGATCTTCTCAAGTTCCAGGATGCGCGCCACGCTGAAGGCGGCTTTCTTGCGGATGTTCAGGGCGGCTTTTTTGGGGATCCTTCCCAGGACGGCCTGGGCCTCCACCGCGGCCACTTCGACCTCCAGCCACATGCGGAAGCGGTTCTCTTCGCTCCAGATGCGGCCCATCTCGGTTCTGGTATAACGCTCGATCATGCTTTTTCGCGGCTCCTAAAAGGTCTTAAGATTCCAGTCGCAGCACTTCGGCCTTGGCCCGCTTGGGCCTGGCGGCCTTGCGAACGGGGAGCCCCTGGCCGATGCGCGAGATGCCCTTGTCGGCCCACTCGGCCACCCATTTGTCCGAATCCATGCGGATGTCCTTGAGCGCGGCCAGCGAGGCCGGGTCGGCCATGCGGCTCAAGGACTGGGCGCCGGCGCGGCGCACCTCGACGTCCATGTCCCTGAGGGCCTCCATCAGCGGCTTGATGGCGCGCTTGTCTCCCAGCTCGCCCAGGGCCCAGGCCGCGCAGCCCCTTAAGGTGGCTTCCTTGTCCTTCAGCAGGCGCAGCAGATCGGGCAGGGCTTCCAGGGCGCCCTTGCGGGCCAGGTCGATGATCGCGCTCTTGCGGGTGAAGACCGAGCTCGATTCGAGGTCCTTTAACAAGGCCGGTATCTCCTTGTTCTCCCTTTTTCTTTTCACCATGGCGTATTGCTTTCGTGTAGCTGAATGATTTTTCTGGCCGGCCGAAGGTCAACGGCCTGGCTTGGGACCCAAGATAAAGAAGGTGCCCATGCAAAGGGCAAGGAGCTTGCCCGTTTTTTCTTCGCTGACCTTCACTTCCCAGACCATGGTCAGGCGGCCGCGGTGCATCAAACGGGCTTCGGCCAGCGCCGCGCCCTTGGTGATGTTGCTGATGAAGTTGATGGTCAGTTCGCTGGTGACGGTGGAGGCTCCCGGCGGCAGCAAGGCCAGGGTGCCGACCGCCGCGGCCGTGTCGGCCAAGGTGGTCAAAGCGCCCCCGTGCAGCAGGCCCGCCATCTGCGAAGCCTGCAGCGACCAGGGCATGCGCATGCTGACCTTGCCTTTGCCGACTGCCAGGACCTTCAGCTTGAGGGTCTCGGCCAGGCGCCCCCAGCGCTTCGCGCCGCCGCCGCTGAATGCGGACAAGGCGGCGCGCTTTTTCACCCCAGCACCTTTTTCAATTCGGCCAGGGCCGCTTCGTAGTCGGGATGGCTGGCGAATTCGGGGACCCGCTGGAAATATTTGATCTTGTTATCCGAGCCCACGATGATCAGGGAACGCTGCAAGAGCCCCACTTCCTTGACATAGACGCCGAAGGCCAGGCCGAAAGCGTGGTCCCGGAAATCCGAGAGCATGCGCAGGTTCGTGATGCTGCCGGCGGCGCACCAGCGCGAAAGCGCCATGGGCGTGTCGCAGGAGATGGTCACCCATTCAACGCCAGCGATCTTGTTGGCTTCGTCGGAAAAACGCTTGGTCTGGGCGTCGCAGATGCCGGTGTCCACCGAAGGGACCACATTGTAAAAACGGACCTTGCCGTCGATCTCGCTACTGTCGAAGATCGCGTTCAGGGCCTTGAATGCCGTGTAATGGGGGGCAGGGTCGCCGACTTTGAGCTCCGGGCCCACCAAGGTCAAAGGATTGCCTTTCAGGGTGTACTGGCCGCTTCTTTCCTGCGTCATGTTGTTTTCTCCGGCATGTTGGATAGGTGATGGAAAACTATATTTTCTCCAGCTAGCTTGCAGCCGTCAACCCCCTGCTTCAGGGACGTTCCAATTTAAGCATCAGAACATCATGGGGCGGAACAGCGACGTCTAGCGTGGAACGGGTCGTCCCCATTTCTTTATTCGACCAAACGTCATGGATACGGTAGCTGGAGACCTTGAAGTCGGCCGCCCTCTTGTTCAAGGGATCTTGAATGGGCTGGGCCGTCCAATCCCAATGCAGTTCTTGAGCGCGCTTTCCGCGGTTCAAAAAGCAGACCGCCCAAGCGTCCTTGTCCAGCGGCTTGTACCAGACTTCCAGGCCCGGTTTCAGGGTCTCATGAAAGCCCTGGATCCCCAGTGGATCCTGGTTGATGGCGATGGCGTCCTTGTTGGTCAGGACCTCGCGGGTGGCACGGCTCATGCGGGAGATGTCGTGCCCCATCATCAGCGGCGCGGCCAACATGCACCACATGGAAAAATGGGCGCGGTCCTCGCTGAGGCTCATGCCATTGCCGACTTCCATCATGTCGGGATCGTTCCAATGGCCGGGGCCGGCGTATTGGCGCAGGTCATGCTGCATGTCTAAAATAGGCATGACCCCGAAGGACTTCCAAGTCTTGTGGTCCTGCACGCAGTCAAAGCAGGCGGTGATGTCGCCGGTGGTGCGCCACAAATGGCCGATGTCCTTGGCCCATTCCCAGGGCTTGCTGCCTCCCCATTCGCAAAGGCTGAACACCACGGGACGGCCGGCCGCGAAGAGCGCTTCGCGCATGGTCAGGTAGGCGCCTTCCTGGCTCAACTTGTCCGTGTTGCACCAGTCGTACTTCAGATAATCCACGCCCCAGGAGGCGTAGGTCTGCGCGTCCTGGAATTCATAGCCGCGGCTGCCGGGACGGCCGCCACAGGTCTTCCAGCCTGCGTCCGAATAGATCCCGAACTTCAGGCCTTTGGAATGCAGGTAATCCCCCAGCGCTTTCATGCCCGAAGGGAACCTTTTGGGATCGGGATGGATGAAACCCTGGTCGTCGCGGCTTCCATGCCAGCAGTCATCGATCACCAGATAGACATAGCCCGCGTCCTTCAAACCACTGGCGACCATCGAATCCGCCGTCTGCTTGATCAGGTCCTCGCTAACATTGCAGGCGAACTTGTTCCAGGTGTTCCAACCCATGGGCGGCGTCAGCGCCAGCCCATCGAACTTCGCGGCATGGACATGCCCGGCCAGAACTAGAGCAGCGATCGCGATCCATTTCTTCATGATCTACCTCCTTGGCTCAAACTTCTTTGACCGTGATCTCGCTGAAGCGGCCGGAATGTGGCTGCCGGGACAGCTCGTTCAGGCGCGGTTTTTTCTCCTGCGCCACGGCCCAGGCCAGGTCCATCAGGTCTGCGTCGCTGGTGGCGTTGCTGACGGACACCGCGTCGAAATACGCGTCAGCCAGATGCTCCTGCAATTCCTTCAGCTGCGCCACGTTCAGGCCGCCGAAGCCCTCAAAGGCCAGCCTTAAGCGTTCGGCCACGCTGCCGCCTTGCGGCTCGAAGCCCACGAAGATCACTTCGCCGTCGGAAGCGCCCGGCGGGAAGAGCACGATCTCGAAGACCCCGGCCCCCTGGGGCGCGTGGTTGGCGATGCCGGTCTTGTGCAGGCGGTAGATCCTGTCCGTCCAGCGGACCTGGTATTCGCAGGATGGTTTTCCTTGGGTCCCTGTCTTCATGGTCATGCCCCTTTTAAAAAAAGTTGGCTCAGCTGAGAAAATTCTTCCAACACCACGCTGGGTTTCTGCTCCAGCATCTTGCGGTCATCCCCAATGCCACCCAGCAAAGCCAGCGAAGGAAGGCCCGCGTTAAAAGCCGACTCCACGTCCACGTGCGAATCCCCGATCATGCAGCTCTCCGCTTCCGTCACCCTCAAGTCGCGGCAGGCCTTGCGCAGGGGATCCGGGTGGGGCTTTTTGTTGGAGGTCGAATTGCCGCCGACCACCGAGCCGAAAAGTCCAGCCACGCCTAAACGCTCCAGGATGGTCGCGGAGATGCGCTCGGGTTTGTTGGTGACCACGGCCATCTTGTAGCCGCGCGCGGCCAGCAATCTCAGGGTCTCTTCGACCCCCGCATACATCCGGGTATGGTCCACGCAATGTTCGCGGTAATGGGCCTTGAAACGCTTTACCTCAACGTCCAAGTCGCCCTGAAAATCAGGACCCAGCAGGCGCGCGACCAATTTTTCCACTCCGTCGCCGATAAAGGCAGCGATCTCGGCCTGGGGCAAAGGCGCCAAGGACAGGCTCATGCGCAAAAAATTGGCGCTTTCCGCGATGTCCTGGGTCGAATCGATCAGGGTCCCGTCCAGGTCGAAAAGCAGAGCCTTGACCTTCGCAGCTTCGAAAACAACTGCTGTCATAAGGTGAAATCAGCCCGCAATTGCGGTTCTCCCCACCAGGCCACGGCCTGGTTCGTGGCCAACCACAGTGGCAGCTGCCATCCCATCACCACGCCGAAGCGCGGGCCAAAAGTAAAGTGCGCCTGAGGCACCAAGTCCAAGCTGGTCTCCCCGGAATCCGGGATCGCGGCCTGGTCGACGACCATAGCTCCGATCCATCGCTTGCTCATTTCGAGCTCCAAAGTGTGCCGGTAGCCTTCGTCCCGGGCCCAGACCCAGCCCAGCCCCGCATTCACCTCGACACCGGGGTCGCGCCGCGCGAAAACATGGCGGCCGCTGAGGTCCAACTCGGCGCCAAAGTCCAGGGACGAGCGCCCTTGGACCCAGAGGCTCCAATCCTCAGTGCGCGCCTGCAACTCCAGCGCCGGTGAAAAATAAAAGGAGCCCGCTCCCGTGGCTACCCTGAAATCCTGCGCCGACATCGGCCCCAGCCCTGTGGGCAGGGAGAATTCCAGGTTCAGGCCCCCAGTGAAATGGAGGCTTTGCAGCCAACTGAAGCGCCAACCCAGGCGGCAATCGCCCAGGCCGTCCCCGCGCTGCACGTCCGGGTCGTCCAGGCTGGCCGGCGGGCTGTATCCGCTGCGGATGACCGAAAATTCCTGAAAACTGTAGGGCACGGCCAGCTCGAAAAGCTGGCGGCTGGAGGGCTGCCAGAGCATCGCGGCCTCAAAGGCGAAGCCCTTCACGGCCTTGGCGTCGCCATAAAGGCCCGGCATCAGCTCGGGCAGCATCTGAGAGTCCAGCCAGACCTGCCTTTGATATTGCCGCAGTCCCAGCGTGATCTCAAAGGGCCTGGCAGCCGCCGACTCCCGGGCCAGGCGGGCCCAGAGGGGGTCGGACCCTGCCCAGCCGGTCGCGGCTGGAAAGAGTGCCAATAAAAGGGATAACAAGCGCATGAATGGGCATTATGCGCAGGCCAAAAGGCGGTGTCAACAAGCCCGCCTTGCCTGAAAACGCACTCTATGGTAAAAAAAAGACACCTGCGGTGCTCGTGGGGCTGGGGATTTTTGATCCTACAACCCTTAATCAGGGAGCCTGAATTCAACGGCCTTTCGGGGTACGTTCGTGAAGGCACCCACCTGATCTAAAGGTTCAAAACCCCAGTTTTCACGGCATCTGCGGCATTAAATTGCCCTTGTTTCCAACGAAACAAGGGCTTTTTTATGCCGCCTTGACAATTTTAAAGGCTGATCCTATAAAGGATTTGCAAGAAAAACCAACTATCCACTAAACCGTAGGGAAAGCCCGTTGAATCAGGACGGAAAAGGCGAAAACCTTCTCCGATGACACCGTTGATCCTTCTTAGTCTGTTTTTGTCTCTTATCAGCATAGCGGTGGGAACCCGGCCCCAGGCCGAAGCTCCCTCTGGCGTTTATGCCATGTTTCAAGACCTTGTTCTCAAGGCTGAAACATGCGCGCATAAGGCCTTGCGCTGGACATCCGGCGCGCCGCCTGCAGATACGGGTCCCCTGGTCCTTTAGGTTTTCCCTCCGGACTTCAAGTTCGGAGGATTTTCATGTTCGCCACCCCCATGGCCACCTTTGCGGTGAGCCTGGTGTGCCTGTTGACCGGCCTGATCTTAGGCCTGATCGGGCGCATCGCCTATGACCGCCAGAAATCCAAGTCCACGCTAGCTTCCGCCGAAGAAGAATCCAAAAAAATACTGGAACTCGCCGTGCGCGAGGCCGAGACCAAGAAAAAAGAGATCGTCCTAGAGGCCCGGGACCATCTGCTGAGGGAACGCCAGGAGTTCGACGACCTGACGCGCCGCCAGAGGGACGAATTCGAGTCCACCCAGGAGCACCTCAGCGCCCTGGACAAGCAGCTGAGCCTGATCCGCCGGGAACACGGCGACGCGGAGCGGGACTTCGAGGCCCGCCGCCTGGACCTGAACACCCGGATGCAGGCCTTTGGCCGCAAGGAATCCGAGCTGGAGCGCATGCTGCACGAGGAACGCCTGCATTTGGAAAAGTCCGCCGGCCTTAGCGCGGACGAAGCCCGCCGCATGCTGATGAAGACCATTGAAAAGGACGCCCGGCGGGAGAGCGCCGACATCCTGAAGGCGCTGGAAGACGAGACCCGCGAGAACGCCGACCGCAAGGCCAAGCAGGTGATCTCGCTGGCTATCCAGCGCTGGGCCTCGGCCCACACTGCCGAGAACACCGTGTCCGTGGTCCATATCCCCAGCGAGGACATGAAAGGCCGCATCATCGGCCGCGAAGGCCGCAACATCCGCGCCCTGGAGAACGCCACCGGCGTGGACTTGATCATCGACGACACCCCCGAGACCGTGGTGCTGTCCTGCTTCAACATCTTCCGCCGCGAAGTGGCCCGTCTGTCGCTGGAACAGCTGCTGCAGGACGGCCGCATCCATCCCAGCCGCATCGAAGAGGTGGTGCAGAAGGTGAAGGATGAGATGGAGGGCCAGATCATGGCCACCGGCGAGCAGGCCTGCGTGGAAGCCAACATGATGGGCTTGCACCCGGAGCTGATGCGCCTGATCGGCAAGCTGAAATACCGCACCTCCTACGGCCAGAATATCCTGACCCACACCCTGGAAGTCTCGCACCTGGCCGCCACCATGGCCGCTGAGATCGGCGCCAACGTGGAAGTGGCCCGCCGCGGCGCTTTTCTGCACGACATCGGCAAGGCGCTGGACCAGGACCGCGAAGGCACCCACACCGCCCTGGGCGTGGAGATCCTGCGTAAATACAACGAGAACCCGGCCGTGATCCATTGCGTGGAAGCCCACCACAACGACGTGGAGCTCGAGACCGTGGAGGCCTACTTAGTCCAGGCCGCCGACGCCATCTCGGCCAGCCGCCCGGGCGCCCGCCGCGAGAGCCTGGAGACCTACATCAAGCGCCTGAAAAAACTGGAAGAGATCGCCGTGGGTTTTAACGGCGTCACCCAGGCCTACGCTCTGCAGGCCGGCCGCGAGGTGCGCATTATGGTGGCGCACGACTTGGTCAACGACGCCCAGGCCAGCCAGCTGGCGCGCGATGTGGCCCGGCGGGTGGAGAGCGAATTGGAATACCCTGGCCAGATCAAGGTGCAGGTGATCCGCGAAATGCGCGCTGTGGAGTTCGCGAAATGAACCTTTTATTGATCGGCGACGTGATCGGCGGCCCGGGCCGGCTGGCTGTGGCGAAATTCCTGCCTGAGCTGAAAGCCTCTCGCCGCGTCGAGATGGTGATGGCCAACGTGGAGAACCTGGCAGCGGGCTTCGGCGTCAGCGACGGGACCCTGGGGGAACTGGTGGCCGCAGGCGTCGACGTCTTCAGTTCGGGCAACCACATCTGGGACAAAAAAGAGGTGGGCGGACTTTGGGAGAAATTCCCCACCCTGCTTCGTCCCGCCAACTATCCCGAAGGCACACCCGGACGCAGTGAAGTGGTCTTTAACACGGCCTCGGGCGTGACGGTCGGCGTCGCGAACGTGCTGGGCCGCGTCTTTTTCGCCAACCCCATCGATGATCCCTTCCCCGCGGTCAAGAAGTCGCTGGCCGCGCTGAAGGCCAAGGGCGCGCGCGTGACGGTGGTCGACTTCCATGCCGAGGCGACCTCGGAAAAGATCGCCATGAATCGGCACTTGGACGGCGAGGCGAGCGTGGTCGTGGGCACCCACACCCATGTTCCCACCGCGGACGGACGCGTCAGCGCCAAAGGCACCGCCACCCTCACGGATCTCGGCCTGACCGGCGCCTATGGCGGCATCATCGGCATGAAAACGGAGAGCGTGCTGCCTAAATTCCTGACCGGCCGCCCGGTCCGCTTCGAGGTTTCTGAGGAAGAAGTCGAATTCTGGGCCCTGCTGGTCGAAGTGGATGAGCGCAGCGGAAAGGCCGTCTCGGTCGAACAAATACGGAGGAAATTGTGATGACGAAACCCACGCTGCTGGTCCTGGCGGCCGGCATGGGCAGCCGCTACGGGGGCCTCAAACAAATGGACCCCGTGGGCCCGGCTGGCGAGACCATCATCGACTATTCGGTCCACGACGCCATCCGCGCCGGCTGCGGCAAAGTGGTCTTCGTCATCCGTCCCGACTTCGCCGAGGTCTTCAAGCGCGACCTGGGTTCGCGCTTTGAGAAGCATATTGCCGTGGATTACGCCTATCAGGAGCTCGGCAAACTGCCGGCCTGGTTCACCTTGCCGCCCGAGCGCACCAAGCCCTGGGGCACGGCCCACGCCGTGCTGATGGCCAAGGACCTGGTCAAAGAGCCGTTCCTGATGATCAACGCGGATGATTTTTACGGGCGGGAGAGCTTTGAAGTGGTGGCGCGCCATCTGGAAAAGGGCGGCCCGGACTACTGCATGGCGGGGTATAGGCTGAAGAACACGCTGTCCGACAACGGCACCGTGGCGCGCGGAGTCTGCGCCAGCGGGCCGGACGGCAATTTGACCGCGGTGGACGAGCTGACCAAGATCGGAAAGGAAGGCACGGGCGCCAAGGACGCGGTCACCGGAAGGGTGATGAGCGGGGAGGAGATCGTCTCGATGAACTTCTTCGGCTTCAGCACCGCCATCTTCGGCCAGATCGAAGGCCTGCTGGACGAATTCCTGAAGACCCAGGGCCAGGACCTGAAATCCGAGATCTACATCCCCAAGGTGCTGGACCGCTTGATCCGCGACCACAAGGCGCAGGTCAAGGTGCTGCCCTCCAACGGCCAGTGGTTCGGCGTCACCTACCGCGAAGACGCGCCGCTGGTGAAGGCCGGGATCCAGCGCCTGGTCAGTTCAGGCGCTTATCCTTCGCCGCTCTTCTCTTGATCAGGGCATCTCGGGCGAAAAGCGCCCTCTTGACTGAGTTGCCAGTGGGTGTATAATCCCTAAGTGGGATATCCCACTTAGGAGGCAGCCCCATGACACCCGTCACCGAATACGACGCCCGGATCGACCCAAAAAAAAGGCTGACCCTGCGGGGCGCCCATTACGACTACTACCACGTTCAGGAATTCCCGGACGGCCACATCGTCCTAGCGCCGCGCCAACTGGTTGCGCCAACGGAACTTTCGAAAAGGACGTTGAAGGCGATGGACGCCAGCGTTGCCAACCTGAAGAAGGGCAAGGCCTCCGAACCCATTGATCTGTCGGCCTTCAAAGCGAAGCGGGGCTAGGTGTTCAAGATCCGCCTGGGTATCCCCGAGATCGACGCCCTTTGGTCCGACCTGAACGCCAGGAACTTAGGCGATGGCCTGAATGGAGACGACGCTAGGCTCTTCAAAAAATGGGGCAAGGCCATGGCGCTGTTATCCGACAATCCACGGCACCCTGGGCTGAACAGCCACGAGATCGACCCCCTGAGCCGCCGCTACGGGCTCAAAGTTTTTCAATCCTATCTAGAAAATCAAACACCCGGGGCCGGAAGGATGTACTGGGTCTACGGACCCGGCAAGGCCGAGATCACGGTCATCGGCCTGGAGCCCCATCCTGAAGACAAGAAAAAGGCTGGCTACGCCAAGGTGAGGCTCTCGGACATGGGAAAGGAAATCTGACTCCCCATCCGCGTTAGGAGTATTTAGTCCTACGGCATCTCTGGCGAAAAGCGACCGTCGTCTTCCTTATCATCGGTAAAAGGCATCGGCTCGCTGGGTTCGTCCGCGAATTCATAATAGATCTTCAGCACGTCCCGCACCGACATCATCCCGTCGTCGGCGTTGAACTCCACCTCGCGCACAAGGTTCTGCTCTTTCCTGCCCATGCCGGTGCCGGCCTCCTGGGAAGCCGCTGCCGGGGCCGGCGCCTTGGCGCCCTCCGCCTTCGAATACTTCCTGACCTGCGTCTCGTTATCCGTGAAGGGCTGGGGAGGATGCAAGACGCGGTCCAACTCAGCCGCGTTCCAGAACCAGGCCACACCGATGACGCCTAAGTTGCGGTCATAGGGCTTCCCTTCTTTTTTGCCGCGCCACTTCGCGTAGGCATCCTTGGGTTCGGTGAAGAAGAATTTCCTGAGGGAATCTTTGCCGGTCTGCCAGCCGGATATGGTCACACTGGAGTGGGGGCCGATGATCCATTTTCTGGCCCCTTTGGGCGTGGTCCGCTTGCCGTCGATGGAATTCAGGCCGTCTATGGAGACCGCCACCGCCACCTGCACTGGCAAGGGGTTGCGCACCACGATGGAATATTCCTCGCCCTTCTTAACGTGCAGCATGGGACGCCCTTCATCCATCGCCTCCCGGTAGCTCCTGCCACCGTCCCTGCCGACCGTAGCGCCGAAGGAATACCCCTTAAAAACAGTCTGAGCAGCGGGCAATAAACCCGAAAAACCCATGCAAAAAAGGGCTATTCCCAAAACAACCAGGCGTTTCATTGCGGCCTCCAAAAGGTGTGGGGGGTGCGTCCCCTAGCTTCTAGGACGCTGGGGTGGGATGGAAGTTCCCTCTTATGAGGCGGGTAGCAGACCTTCCAGTTCCTTCAAGGTCTTGGCGACACGGTCTTTGGCGGAAAGGATGGGGTT
>JAZKAF010000059.1:2134-9191 GCA_040389285.1 candidate division FCPU426 bacterium | reverse complement strand
ACTGGCTAGCCAAGTCCGCAAGAAAAGCCTGCGCTATCTGGCGGCCAAGGTCGGGGTCCCTCACGCCGAAGGCATCCCCGTGCTGGTCTTCAATCCCCTGGCCTGGCAGCGAAGCGAGATAGCGGTCGCGGAATTAGTGGTCACCGAGCGCTTCCATGATGTGACGCTCTTCGACGGACAGGGCAAGGAAATTCCGGCCCAGGTAGTGCGCGCCAAGGATTTCGGTCCCGACTTCCACATCTGGGTGCAATTCCTAGCCAAGGACCTGCCGAGCCTGGGATACCAATGCTACCGCCTGCGCCTGAACCCGGGACCTGGCAAGGTCAGCGTCAGCGAGTGGGGACATTTCTCGCCCGAGCCCGCTACACTACCCGCGCCAATCAAGAGCCCGTTCAAACGTATTGGCCTCAAGATCCGCGGACCCTATTACGAAGTGGAATTCGACGCGGAGGATGGCTCGATCAAGTCGCTGAAACCGATCCTTGGAAAAGGGGGCAAAAAAACCGGGAAGAACATCTTCGGCCGCGGCGGCGCCAACCGTCTGGGCATCTACATGGAAAAGCCGCATCCCATGTCCGCTTGGACCCTGGACCCTTATGCCGAAGGTCCCCTGCCCATGAAGTCCTTGGGCAAAGTTGAGATCCAGCAAGAGGGCCCCGAATCCCTGACCCTGCGCGCCCAGCTGGGCTGGGGCCGCAGCCGCTTCTGGCTCAGCACCACCTTGCACGCCGAAAGCCCGCGCATCGACTGCAGCCTGAAAGTCGACTGGCTGGAAACCGGCAGCGAGAGCGTGCCCGGGCCCATGCTGCGGGCCCTTTGGCAGCTGGCCTCGACCCCGAAGTCCCTGACCTGCGACGTGCCTTACGGTGTGCTCGAGCGGGAACCCGGACGCGAAGTGGCCGCCCAAAAATGGGTGGATGTCGCGGTCCCTGGCGGTGGCCTGGCCCTTTTCAACCGCGGGAAATACGGGCATTCCCTTGAAAAAGACAGCTTAAGGCTCAGCTTATTACGCTCTTCCTATGACCCGGATCCCTATCCCGACCTGGGCCAGCACACCATCGAGTGGGCCCTGCAATTCCACCCAGGCAACGCCCGCCAAGCCGGGCTGGCCCGCTTAGGTCTGGGCTACAACGTGCCGCTCGAATGCTATCAAGCTAGGACGCAAAAGGGCTCGTTGCCTCAGCGGCATTCGTTCTTTGCGTTGGATTCGGATGCTGATTTTGTGCCGACGGGATTGAAAAAATCAGAAAAGGGGAACGGGATCGTCCTACGCGGCTATGACGCCGGAGGCAAAGGCTGCAAGGTGCAACTGCCGCAGGCGGCCCAAGAACTGGATCTCTTGGAAGCGCCGCTCAGCAGCGGAAAAAAGAAAGCCGTGAAGTTAAAGCCCTGGGGCATTGTCTCGCTAAGGATGGATTGAATGGCGGCCAGCAAAAAAGTCTTTCCATTAAGCGCCCTTAAATCCTCCCAATTCGCCGAGCTGGACCGCGGCTTCAACTTGGTATTCAAGGAATACCTTCCACGCTTCATCCATCTGGCCCGCGACTTCGCGCCGTCCTACGTGCCAGAGAACCTTCCCAACACCTGCGTGGCCCTGGATGGCAAGAAGGTGGCGGCCCACGCCTCTGGAAAGACCTATGGCGTGCGATGTGGGGCCGCGAACTTTGTCTGGGCCTCCTACGGAAACGTGATGACGCTGCCTGAGTACCGGGGCCAAGGGATCGCCACGCGGATCAACGCCCGGCTCTGGGGCAAGATGAAGCGCGAAGGCGTGGACGGCGTCTATATCTCCGGCGGCAGGGGCCTTTACACCCGCGTGGGCGCCACACCCTCCGGCATCTATTTCGATCATTTGATAAAGCGCAGGGCACCAGTTAAGGATCTGCGGATCCGGCGTTGCGGGCCTAGCGATCTAAGCCTGTTATTGTCCCTGCAAGACGCGGAGAAGAATGCCTTCACGCGCACAGAAAAAGATTTCCGCTCCGTGCTGCGCGACAGCGTGATGTATTTGAATCAAGCTTCGGCCTGGCTGATCTCCTCAAAGTCCGGGCCGCTGGCCTGGGCCGTGCTGGGCCCCGCTGGCAAAAAGAAGAACAAGAAGCGCCCGTTCACGGCCTCGCTTCACGACTACGCCGGGTCGCGTGCCGCCCTGATCGCGGGCCTGGACCTGCTGATGAAACGCCTGGGATACAAAGAAACCGAGATGCAGGTGGCGGGAGGGGATAAGGAATTTTTATGGATGCTGGAGCAACGCGGCTCCAAAGGACATTTTCACGGGGTGGATGGCACGCACCTGATCCTGGACCCACAGCGCCTGATGAAGCGTTTACGCCCGCTTTTCAACGAAGCGCCACGCTTCAAACGCTTGGGTCCGGGCTATAAATTCAGCCTCGGCAACGCGCGTCACAGAGTCAAGGATCTGCCGGCCCTGACCCGCCTGATCCTGGGCGAAGATCCCAAGGCCTGGGATCGGAAGCTGCCAAAAAAAGGAAAGCTCGCCACGGAGCTGCGGCGAGCCTTCCCTCTCAGCTTTCCGGTGATCGGATTGAACTGGACCTGAAAATTCACCAACCCCTGGGCTTGGGGTGCTTCAAGGACTTGGGAAAGCCTTTTTTATAATAAGCCGGCTCCCAGGGGATGGCCTTGTCCTTGCGTGAAGTGCCAGCCGGCCCACTCTCCACCCCACGCCGCGCCATGATCTTGACCTGGACCTTTACCCGTTGTTCAAATTCTCTGAAAACAGGCTTTCCACTCCACAAGACCTCGGCCGTAGCCAGGGCTCTGGGAAATAGCCGCTTGAAAGTCTGATTCCGGGGGATAAATTCAGTCCACAACGCGCATTCCCCGCCCAACACCAATTTTTTCTGCGCGGCATTGAGCCCGCGCGGGATGGGCTCGAACTGGCTGGCTTTTTTCAGATCCAGCGACCAGTTGGAATAATCCAAGTAGCAAAACTCAGTGGGCGAGGCGATGGCCTTGAGCCCGGCGCGCGCGGCCTGGGCCACTAGATTGGGTTTTTCGCCGATATGCCAGCATTGCACGATGACGCCCTTGGGGGCGCCGCCCTCGTTGATCTCATCCCAGGCCACCGCAGTCTTGCCCAGGCCCTTCAGTATCTTAAGGCAACGGGCCGCGAAATAGGTCTGCAGGGCCTTTTCATCCTTCAGCCCCAGTTTTTTCATGCGGGCCTGGCAGCGCGGACAGGCCTTCCAGTTATCCTTCTTCACCTCATCGCACCCGATATGCAATTCCTTGGAAGGAAAGAGCCCGGCCACTTCCTTGAGCACGTTTTTCTGGAAACGAAAGACCTCATCGCGCCCGGCGCAGAACACGTGGCGCTTGAGGCCAAAAAGGCTGGGCAAGGGGATGGGCTTTCCAGCGCAGGATAGCCCGGGGTAGGCGGCCAAGGCGGCCGTGGCATGGCCCGGCATCTCGATCTCGGGCACGATAGTGACGCCACGCGCTTCGGCGAATGCCACCAGCTCGCGCACTTGGGCCTGAGTGTAGTGGCCTCCTGGCGCGAATTTTTGGGTGAGGCGGGGATATTTTTTGATCTCGATGCGCCAGGCATTGTCTTCGGTCAGGTGCCAATGCATGCGGTTGAATTTAAAGAAAGCGAGCTCCTCGATCACCCGCTTCAAAAACGATACAGACTGGAAATGGCGGCAGGAATCGATCAAGACCCCGCGCCAGGCGAACTTTGGCCGGTCCTCTAAGGTCAGAACGGGCAGCCAAGTCTTGCCCCGCTGCAACTGTCCCAGAGTGTTCAGCCCGTAGCGCAGGCCGGCCTGGGTGAAAGCCTGGATCAGGATCCCCTTCTCACGCACACTCAAGCGATAGCCTTCCTCGCCCAGATCGCGATGGGCCTTGCCCATTTGGAGCTTCAGGGCCGGCGCCGCGCCGAGAGTTAAGCGGCCTTTTTGAAAAGACACTTTCGTAGGACGGGGGATTATTTCCAGTTTCATCGATAGATTCCGCCTCAGAGTGGGGGCCCCAAGCGGCTATAATAGCACAACAACATTTTTTGGAGCTAGAAGGTGAAAAAAGCGGGCAAACAGGCGTTATGGCTGGATCCCAAGGGCATGGATGCAGGGTTGCGCGACGAAGTGGAGAAGATCCGCATCGTGGACACGCACGAGCATTTGGACGAAGAGAGCGTTCGCTTACAGCAGCCCTACAACCTCACGCGCTTTTTCATGTACTACTGCTTTGACGACGTAGCCACGGCTGGCTTATTGCCCGAGGAGGAGAAACGCTTCTTCGCCGACGGCATCTCCGCCAAAGAACAGTGGCAGATCATCCGCCGCGTATGGCCCCTGGCCAAGCACACCGGCTATTGCCGGGCCCTGACCCTGTCGATCCAAGAGCTCTACGGCATCGACGACCTGAACGACGAGACCATCGCGCCGCTGATGAAAGCGGTCGAAAAGCGCAACAAGCCCGGCGTGCTGGAGTGGATCCTCAAGGACAAATGCGGCATCGAAGCCTGCCTGGTCAACGCCCAGGATCCGGGCGACCTGTCTCGGCGCACGGCGTCGCCCGGCCTTTTCCTCTTTGACATGGCCGTGTCGCCTTTCAACAGCCCGGTGCTCGACCTCGCGTCCTTGGAAAAGTCGGCCGGCATCCAGGCGGCCACGCTGAAGGACTGCGTGCGGTTGATCGACTGGTATTTCCAGCGCTGGGGCGCGCAGGCCGTGGCCCTTAAAAATGTCTGCGCGTACTGGCGCAGCCTTCACTTTGAGGACGTGCCCGAGGCCCGAGCCGCCAAAGCTTACGAAGTCTGGAAAAAGAAGGGCAAAGATTGTCCCGAAGGCGACCGCAAGGCCGCCCAGGATTTTTTGTTCCATCATTGCATACGCCGGGCCATCGACTTTGACCTGCCCGTGAAGATCCACACCGGCTACCATTCCGGCCACAACTACTCGGACATGGACCTGTTCAAGGTGCGCAATCTTTCGAACCTCTTCCGTCAGTACCCCAAGGCGCGCTTCGACCTTTTTCACATGAGCTATCCGGAATGGGGCGACCTGCTGGCTCTGACCAAGCATTATTCCAATGTCTGGGCCGACCTTTGCTGGGCCTGGGTCATCGACCCGGTGGCCACCCTCTCTTTCAGCAGCCAGGCCATCACCGCCATCCCGTCCAACAAGCTCTTCGCCTTTGGCGGCGACTACGGCTTCGCCGACATGGTCTATGGCCACGCCCGCATCGCCCGGGACGGGGTCTCCAAGGTCCTTTCCGACGCCATCCGCGACGGCCGATTGAGCCGTGCGGACGCCAAATCCATCGCCCGCCGCTGGCTAAGAGAAAATGCCATGGAAGTATTCAAAATTAAGGAAAAACGGGCGATCCAGGCGGCCGGACAGCCGAAAAGCCTTATAGTTTAGGCATATTCTTATCTTTTGAACGAATTTCTTGGAGGCAATTCGACGAATTTATTGATAAAATAAAGGTCTATGCGCAAATTTTTGCTCGCCATTTGCATAGCCTTATCAGGCTTAGCCGCGCCACGGCTTCAGGGCGCCGCCATCTTTTACTACACCTATTCGGCCTTTGAAACCGGTGCCAATACCGGGGTCCGCCAGGGTTACGTCCACCTTTATTCGATCTTCCCCAACACCGACTGCTACCTTTACACCACCAGCACCTCCAGCGCCACGGCTCCCGTGAACATCGCCACCGGACCAGTCTACACCAGCCTTGGCATGGCCGACGGCCAGCCCTTTGATCCCGTTATCCAGGATCCACCCGCGCCCCTGACGGGCTTTGGCGACCATTACTTCATGCTGAAATCCAACCATCCCATGATCTGGGAGCTGGGCGGCGACATCTCGGGCGGCAGCGCCCAGGACCGCGACACCTTCATCATCTCGGACAACGCCACCTTCCGCGGCAGCCGCTTCTTCACCCACCTGGACTGGGACCAGGCCATGACCGCCGACGTGACCGCACCGGTCGCCGGGGACCTCATCATCGTCTGGAACCCCAATGCCTTCCCGATCCAGGCCACCATCGCGCGTTGGACCGGAGTCTCCAACAACTACACCACCCTGGTCACCCAGACCATCGACGCGCGCTCGGCCTGGCAGACCGGCGGCACCATGCCTTGGGAGATCGTGGGCGCCCAGGGCACTGACCAGACCCATTCCACCCATTACCGCATCACCTCGAACGACGAGATGCTGGTGAGCCGCGGCAATTTTTATGACAGCGACGGAGACAACGCCTGGACCGGCGGCCCGGCCTGGGACACCGGCCTCAAAGTCGGCACCGAGCTCTATGGCCAGACCGGCGCCCTGGGACCCTCCGCGAACATCGTGGTGACCGACGCCTCGGGCTCGGCCAACAGCTACAGCGTCTATCGCTACGTGCCGGCCGGCCTGGCGCCCCTGGGCAACTACATCATCGGCAACACCTCCTCAGGCAGCTGGACCCTGGTCACCAGCCGGGCGCTGCCTGCTAACTCCACGGACGCCTTCGTCAACGGCGACCCGGTCGCGCTTTACAAGATCGTGTCGGCCAAGCCGGCGCAATTGCAGGTGGGCTATCGCATCGCCTCGACCAACCAGTACAGCAACGCGGATTGGTTCACCGGCATCAGCGGGGCCAACGAGCCCCTGGCCGCGGACTTCCGCTTCCGCATGGGCAGCGGCAACTGGATCAACTGCATCGTGCCCGAGGCGGGCACGGCCGTCACCCTGCAGCGCGTCTCCGACGCCGTGGCCGAGATCAACGGCCGGGGCTCCAGCCTTTGGGGACCCATCCCTTCCCTGGTCATCGCCGCCACCAACGCGGACACCCAGACCACCACCGTGCCCAATCAGGCCATATCCTGGCGCATGCAGAGCGGCAACGCCCCTGGCCAGTACCGCGTCACCTCCACCAAGCAGATCTACACCTTCGCCGGCGCCATCGGCAGCTCCGGCGCGGTGGAGAAATACTACTCCGCGCCCGTGCCCAAGGTGGTCTTCTCCCAGCTCGCCATGGTGAAATCCGTCAGCAAGTCGCAGGCCTATCCCAACGACATCCTGACCTACACGATCAACTTCACCAACGC
>JAZKAF010000059.1:0-2034 GCA_040389285.1 candidate division FCPU426 bacterium | reverse complement strand
AGTCGCAGGCCTATCCCAACGACATCCTGACCTACACGATCAACTTCACCAACGCAGGCAACACCACCCTGACCGCGGTGAACATGTGGGATCCCATCCCCACCAACACCACCTATATCACCGGCTCGGCCACTTCGAGCCCGGCCGCCAACAGCACCACCTTCGCGGGCAACCAGCTCAACTGGTTCTATAACTCCCTCTCCGCGGGCGCGAAGGGAGTCCTCACCTTCCAGGTGCGGATCAGTTCCTCGGTCCCGATCGGCACCTACATCAACAACACCCTGCAGGGCCAGGACGACGGTACCTTCATGCCGGGACCCGGCTCCAGCAACCTGGCCAAGACCCTGATCATCAAGCCGCTGGTCTCCGTGACCAAGGCTAACAGCCCCACGGGCACCCTCTCGGTGGGCGACACGCTCACCTACACCCTGTCCTACGAGAATACCGGCACCACCGTGGCCACGGGCGTCTGGATCTGCGACACCATCCCCACCGGAACCAGCATCGTGCCCTCCAGCGAAACCAGCAGCCCATTCTTCGCCTACACTCTCACCGGCAACCTGCTCTGCTGGAACTTAGGCACGGTCAAGTCACAGTACACCAACCTGGCTGTGACCCTGACCGCCGGCTCGGTGGCGACCTCCACAGGCATGGCCAGCCCGACCGCCGTGCTGGCCTGCGACGGCTCAGGCGCCAGCGTCACGGGTAAGACCAACGGCTCGGAAGTGGTGTCGCTGACTTCCTACAGCTTCCCGGTCGGAGCGATCATCACCAGCGTGGTCATCAAGGGCCGCTGGTGGAGCAGCAAATACTTCCACACCCTGGGCCTGAACTTCTCTACCGACGGCAGCAACCCCAGCACCCCGCTGAACAGCTTCGGCGCCACCACGGCGACCTCGCCCGGGGCCTACAGCACCATGGACATCAGCACCTTGCGTTCCTGGACCCCGGCTCTGGTCAACGCCATGAAGGTCTACTTCTCTTTCACCTACGTGGGCAACCCTAACAACCAGGAAGACGCGGACATGGACTGCATCTCGGTCCTGGTCAACTACCGGGTCCTCTCCGGCGACGTCTATTCCGGCACCTTAGGCTTCCAGGTCATTCCCAACACCTGCAACCTCACCATCAACAACACCGCCAAGGAAAGCGACCAGCAGTCCTCGGGCAGCTCCTCCAACCTGGTCACCAACGACGTGCCGGGTTGCACGCCCAGCAACACGCCGACCCGCAGCAACACCTACACCCCTTCCCCGACCTTCACGCCCACGGCCACGCCCACGGGCACGCCCACGGGCACGCCGACGGCCACACAGAGCTTCACCTCCACTCCGACCGCGACCTGGACCCCCACGTCGACGCCGACCCCGACCTACACCGCGAGCCCGACGCCCAGCAATACGCCCACGCCCACGCCCACGTTCACGGCGACCTCGACTTTCACGAATTCACCGACACCCACGGGCACGCCCACCGCCACGCCGACTTACACCCCGACCGCGACCTTCACGCCGACGCCGACCAACTCGGATTCGCCCACCGCGACCCCCTCGGGGACCCCGACCTTCAGCTTCACGCCGACGAAGAGCTTCACCTTCACGCCTTCGCCTTCCAACACTTCCACGGCGACCGCCACCTTCAGCGGCACGCCGACCTTCAGCTATTCGCCCTCGGCCAGCCCCACGGTGACCCAGAGCTACACCTTCACGGGCACGAAGAGCTTCACCCCTTCGCCCACGGCCACGCCCAGCATCACCGGGAGCAACACCTTCACGGCCAGCTACACTTTCACCGATTCCCCCACGGCCAGCCCCACCGTGACCGAGAGCTTCACTTTCACGGCCACGAAGAGCTTCAGCTTCACGGCTACCGTGACCGACAGCTTCACGGAATCGGCCACCAAAACCGAGACCCCCTCGGCGTCCCCCACCCGCTCCGCGACTCCCACCAAGTCGGTGACCTTCACCTTCTCGGCCAGCCCGACCTTCAGTCCCAGCCCGACGATCAGCCCGACCTTCACCCCCTCGGCGCCCT
>JAZKAF010000058.1:0-6637 GCA_040389285.1 candidate division FCPU426 bacterium | reverse complement strand
TGCGGAAAAGATGTTTGATTTAAAGGGGAAAACGGCGCTCATCACCGGTGCCGGGTCCGGGATCGGGCAGAGCATCGCCCTGCTTTTCGCCTCCCAGGGAGCCAAGATCGTGGCCATGGACTTGGATAAAGAGGGGTTAGATCAGACCGTGGGGCAGATCACGACAGCAGGCGGCAGCGCTGTGGGCCTTGGCTGCGACGTGTCCAAGGCCGTTGAGGTGGACAAGGCCTTTGACTCTTTGTCAGGGCGCCTCGATATCCTGGTGAACAATGCGGGCATCGCCAGTATCGGCAGCGTCGAGAACACCTCCGAGGCTGATCTGGACAAGGTCTATCAGGTCAATGTGAAGGGCGTTTTCCTCTGCACCCGCGCCGCGGTCAAGAAGATGCTGCCGCAGGGCGGAGGGGTGATCCTCAACATGGCCTCCATCGCTTCGCTGATCGGCCTGGAGGATCGTTTCGCCTACTCCATGAGCAAGGGGGCTGTGCTCACCATGACCCGGTCCGTAGCCGTGGACTACATGAAGAAAAATATCCGCTGCAACTGCGTCTGTCCGGCGAGGATCCATACGCCTTTCGTCGACGGATTTTTGAAAAAGAGCTATGCCGGACGTGAGGCAGAGATGTTCAAGACTCTCTCTGAATACCAGCCCATCGGGCGCATGGGAAAACCAGAAGAAGTGGCGGCCCTGGCGCTCTATCTCTGCTCGGACGAGGCGAGTTTTATCACGGGACAGGCATTTCCCATCGATGGGGGGGTATTGGTCCAATGAAATTGATCCGATTTGGCGAGCTTGGCCGAGAAAAACCCGGTCTGTTGTTGGAAGACGGCAGCCGCATCGACTGCTCAGCGGACTTTCACGACTGGGACGAAGGATTTTTCGGCAACGGCGGCATGGAACGCCTCAGGACCTGGATGCAGGGTCCCGGAAAAACGGCACCCAAGGCCGACCCCGGCTTGCGCCTGGGTTCTGCCGTGGCCAGGCCCAGCAAGATCCTCTGCGTGGGGCTCAACTATGCTGAGCACGCCCGCGAAAGCGGCGCCGAGCCTCCCAAGGAGCCGGTGCTTTTCATGAAATCCAGCACCGCCTTGTGCGGGCCCTACGACCCTCTTTTGATCCCGCGCGGATCCGTCAAAACCGATTATGAGGTGGAATTGGGCGTCGTGATCGGGCGCAAGGCCAAGCATGTGCCCCAGGATCTGGCGCTTGCCCATATCGCTGGCTACGTGCTGCACAACGACTATTCGGAACGGGAATACCAGTTGGAACGGGGCGGCCAGTGGATGAAGGGAAAGAGCTGCGATTCTTTCGCGCCGCTGGGGCCCTTTTTGGCGAGCGCGGATGAGATCGTCGATCCCCAGCACTTAAGGCTCTGGCTGAACGTCAACGGGGTGAAGAAACAGGACAGCTCCACAGCGGACATGATCTTTGGCGTCGCCACCCTGGTCAGCTACATCAGCCATTACATGACCTTGTTACCAGGTGACGTGATCAGCACCGGAACGCCGCAGGGAGTGGGAATGGGGCGCAAGCCTCAGGTTTATTTGAAGGCAGGCGACGTTATCGAATGCGGGATCGACGGGCTGGGAACGGCCCGCCAGACAGCCATCGACGATCCGTGGAAGCCCTGAAACTTAGCCAAACCTGGCCTAAGCCGGGCATTTTGCTGCCTATCGTGATCATTGGCGCGGGCGGTATCGTCAGCGACGCCCATTTACCAGCCTACCAACGCATGGGATTTCCAGTGGCTGGTATTTTCGACCTGGACGAAAAAAAGGCCCAGGCCGTTGCGGCGCGCTTCGGACTGCCAAAGGCCTTCGAGTCCTTGGAAGAGGCAGCCTCGCAAAAAGACGTGATCTTTGACGTTGCCGTGCCAGCCGCCCAGATCATGCAGGTGCTTCCGGCGCTGCCGGATGGATCCGCAGTACTGATCCAAAAACCCATGGGCCGGGATCTGGCCGAAGCCAAGAGCATCCTGGCCCTTTGCCGAAAAAAGGGCCTGAAAGCCGCGGTCAATTTTCAGCTTCGTTTTGCTCCCAACATGATGGTCGTCGCCGACCTGCTCAAGAGCGGTCGATTGGGGAGCATCACGGACCTGGAACTAAGGGTGGTCATTGACCAGCCCTGGCAGCTCTGGGACTTTCTGCGCGGGATCCCGCGTCTTGAGTTCTTGTACCACAGCATCCATTATCTAGACCTGATCCGCTCTTTTTTGGGCGAGCCCCTCGGGGTCTATGCGCGCGGTGTAGGGCATCCCCAGATGCCTGAATACGCGGATACGCGCAGTTCCATTATCCTGGATTATGGGAACCAGCTTCGCTGTAGCTTGGTCATGAACCATACTCATCGGCAGGGAGCCAAATACAAGGCGTCTCAGATGATGTTGGAGGGAACTCAGGGAGCTGTAGTCGTTAGCATGGGAGTCAATCTGGCCTTTCCCAAAGGAGAGGCCGACTTCCTGGACCTGGCCCTGGAAAACAATCCTTGGGAAAGGATCCCCTTGCGGGGCTCCTGGTTCAACGAAGCCTTTGAGGGACCGATGTCCAACTTGCAGCGTTTTGTTTCCGGTGAAGATCCGCAACTGGTCTCGCCGGTCGAAGATGCGATCAAGACCATGGCCCTTGTCGAGGCTTGCTATCTTTCCAGCGCCCAAGGCGGCACCCCAATTCCTGGATCAGGAGACTGAAGCTTATGCGTCCTAAAAAAGTCCAACTATTTCCCACCTGCCTGGTGAACGAGCTGTTCCCGGAAGTGGGCTTCGACGTCGTGACTGTCCTCAAGAAACTGGACATCGAAGTCGAAGTGCCGCTGACCCAGGTCTGCTGCGGACAGCCCGCCTACAATGCGGGCTACACCGAAGACGCCAAAAAAGTGGCCCTGAACTTCATCGACGCTTTTGAAAAAACCGAGGGACCGATCGTCGCGCCCTCCGGATCCTGCTCTGATATGGTGGCCCACCACCTCCCCTCGCTTTTTGCGGATGATCCGTCTTTGAAAGCGCGGGCCGAGAAGGTGGCCTCGCGGATCCGCGAATTCAGCCAGTTCCTGGTGGATGACCTAGGCGTCACGGATCTGGGCGGAAAGCTCCCGGCATCGGTGGCTTATCATCCTTCCTGCCACCTTTCGCGGGGATTGGGCGTAAAGACCCAGCCCCAGGCCTTGATCGCCGGGGTGAAGGGGGCCACTTTGAATAGCGCGGAAAATATGGATGAATGCTGCGGTTTCGGGGGTAGCTTCAGCGTCACCCACGACGCCCTGTCCGGCGCCATGCTGGAGGCCAAGATGTCCTGCCTGGATAAGGCGGGTGCCGAGCGCATTGTCAGCTGTGACATGGGATGCCTGATGCACATCGAAGGCGGTTTTCGCCATAAGGACCAGGCCCGCAAAGTGCAGCATTTGGCCCAGTTTTTAGCTGAGAGTCTACGGTGAGCGCCCAAGACACCTTTGTGCAGCGGGCCGATGAGGCCCTGGCCGACCATGATCTGGGTCGCAGCATCCGCCACGTCACCGGGCTGCTCGATCAACGCAGGCGGGAAGCCTCGGCCTCGGTCCCGGATTTCGAAGCGCTGAAAGACCGGGCCCGCAGCGCCAAGCTGGGTATGCTGGCGGACCTTGAAGGGAATCTGCTGCGCTTTGAAGAAAAGATCAAGGCGAACGGCGGGCACGTGCATTGGGCCAAGGACGCCGAGGATGCCAACCGGATCATCCTGGGGATATTAGAAAAAAGCGGGGCCAAGAAAGTGGTCAAGAGCAAGTCCATGGCCACTGAAGAGATCGAATTGAACCACGCCTTGGAAGCGGCGGGCGTGACCCCGGTCGAGACCGACTTAGGTGAATACGTAGCCCAGCTCAAGGGCGACAAGCCCTCCCATATCATCTTGCCGATCATCCACATGACCCGCCAGGCCGTCGCGGACACCTTCAACGAAAAGATCGGGACGCACGCTTCGCCGGATGTAGCCCAGTTGGTCGAGATCGCGCGCAAGGTCCTGCGCAAAGAGTTCGAGACGGCGGACGCAGGGATCACTGGCGCCAATTTTGGCGTGGTAGATAGTGGCGCGCTCTGCATCGTGTCTAACGAGGGCAATGCCCGTTTTGTCACTTCGCTGCCGCGGCTTCATATCGCGGTGATGGGCATTGAGAAGCTGGTCGCAGATCTCGACGACCTTTCCGTTTTTCTGCGGGTCCTGGCGCGTTCAGCTACCGGGCAGCGCTTGACCGTCTACAGCAACCTGATCTGGCCGGGTCGCGAGGCCAACGACCAGTCGGGACCGCGCGAGGCCCACGTGGTCCTGCTGGACAACGGGCGCAGCGACTTGCTGAACAGCAAGGCCGCCGAGATCCTGGCCTGCATCCGTTGTGGGGCATGCCTGAACATCTGTCCCATTTATAAGGCGGTGGGGGGACACGCCTACGGCGGCACCTATCCGGGGCCCATGGGCAGCATTCTCAGCCCAGCCTTAGGCGCGAAAAAGGGGAGCGAACTTGCGGGAGCCAGCACCCTGTGCGGCGCTTGCAAAGACGCCTGCCCCGTGAAGATCGACATCCCTCGGATGTTGCAATATTACCGGACCGGCGAAAAATTCGGGAAGCGCGAAGGCCTGGTCAAAGGGCTGTCGTTCTATCTTTTTGGCTTGCTGGCCTCCAGACCCCGTGTTTTCGGGGCTTTTGGGCGCCTTTTAAGGACTATAGCCCCGACCGGGAACGGCTGGATCAAGGTGGGCCCCTGGCTGCCTTTTGGCTGGACCCGCCATCGCACGCTGAAGCTGCCAGCGAAAAAGACTTTTATCGCTCAATGGAAAGAGAAGGCCGGACATGGATGATTCGCGCGGCGAAATTCTGGATAAGATCCGCCGTTCCCGCGGCTGGCTGCCTGAGGCAAAAACCTTAGCAGCCGCTTTGGCTAGCGGGGCGGGGAACCATGGGCTGACGGCTGTGGAGCTTGCGCAACGCTTTGCTCTCGAGGCGCGAAAGATCGACGCCGAGGTCTTTGAGGATCCGACGCCGGAGGCCGCGCTCGAACGCCTTTTGGGATTGTTAAAGGACGAGCATGTGCTGGCCTGGGATCTGGACCACGTGGATCGCGGCGTTCTCGCGTCCGCTTCTGCGTCGCTCGAATTCGGAAAATCCTCGGACCGCTCTCGGACCTCGCTGGGCCTGACAGGCTGTGACATGGCCATCGCGGAAACGGGATCCTTGGTCTTAGTGGCGGGACCCGGCCAGAACCGCGAGGCCTCGCTGATCTGCAGGACCCATGTGGCCTTGGTACGGCCTAGTGACGTGGTCACTGACCTTGCCGAAGCCCTGGCGCGGGTCGACTCCCTGGGGGAGAGGCGGGCGCATATCAACATCGTCTCCGGACCCAGCCGCACCGCGGATATCGAGATGACGCTCACGCGGGGGGTGCACGGCCCCAAAAGATTGGTCATCCTGGTGGCGGACTGGCCGCGATTGAATAAGGGAGATGCATGAAGCGTGGCGGAAAAATATTGGGCATGGAGCTGGTGGATGTGCGCTACCCCACCTCAGCATCCGGCATCGGCTCGGACGCGGTGCACACCAGCCCAGACTACTCCGCGGCTTATGTCATTTTGAAGGCGGAAAACGGGGAAGGCCACGGCTTGACCTTCACGGTCGGGGACGGCAACCAGATCTGCATCGCCGCGCTCCAGGCCTTTCGGCCCCATATCGTGGGCAAGACCCTGGAAGATATCACTTCGGATTTTGGGGCGTTTTGGCGCTCACTGGCCAACGAGCCCCAACTGCGCTGGCTGGGACCGGAAAAAGGCGTCATCCATCTGGCGCTCGGCGCGCTGATCAACGCGGTCTGGGATCTCTGGGCCAAGGTGGAAGGCAAGCCCGTCTGGAAACTGCTGACAGACCTGCCGCCCGCAGAGCTGCTGCGCTGCATCGATTTCCGCTATATCGAGGACGCCCTCCCCAAGGCCGAAGCCCTCGAAATGCTGCAAAAAATGGTCCCTGGGCGTGCGGAGCGTGAAAAACGGATTCTGGCGGAAGGATATCCCGCCTATAACACCTCGATCGGCTGGATGGGTTATTCCGACGAAAAGGTCAAACGGCTATGCCAGGAAGCTCTGGCTGAGGGTTGGACCGCCTTCAAAATGAAGGTGGGCGGGGCCCTGGAAAGCGACCTGCGCCGCATGGAGATGGTGCGCGCCCAGATCGGATGGGACAAGGTCTTGATGACCGACGCCAATCAAAATTGGGGCGTGAGCCAGGCCATCGAAGCCTGCGGCAAGTTCCAGGCCTACAAGCCGCTGTGGATCGAAGAGCCCACCAGCCCGGACGACATCCTGGGACACAAGGCCATCCGCGAAGCAGTCCGGCCGATCAAGGTCGCCACGGGCGAGCATTGCCAGAACCGGGTCATCTTCAAACAACTGTTCCAGGCCGGAGCCATCGACTACTGCCAGATCGACGCCTGCCGTTTGGGCGGGGTCAACGAAGTGCTGGCGGTCCTGCTGATGGCCGCCAAGTTCAAGGTCCCGGTCTGCCCCCATGCTGGCGGGATCGGGCTTTGCGAATACGTGCAGCACCTTTCGATCTTCGACTATATCGCCGTGACAGGCGCGATGGACGGCCGCTGGATCGAATTTGTGGACCATCTGCACGAAC
>JAZKAF010000057.1:0-8550 GCA_040389285.1 candidate division FCPU426 bacterium | reverse complement strand
GGATATGCGAAAGGAAGCTGTCATCCTGGTGCTGCACCGAGGCGATGCCGCCCTGGGCGTAGTGCGTGTTGCTCTCGTCCACGCCACGCTTGGTCAGCACCGTGACTTTGCGGCCCGATTCCGCGGCTTTCAGCGCGAAAGAAAGGCCAGCGATCCCGGAACCCAGCACAAGGAAATCGGAGCGTCCCACCTTCATCTACGCCACCTCTTTGAATTGCAGTTCGATCAGGCCCCGGTAGACCCCGTTCAGGGCCATCAGCGCTTCATGACTCCCCTGCTCAGCCAGCTCCCCGTCCTTGATCACCAGGATCCTATCCGAGCGCATGACCGTCGAAAGCCGGTGCGCCACGGTCAGCGAAGTCCGTCCACGCAACAGGGCTTCCAAGGCTGTCTGGATCTCGAGCTCGGTCTGGGTGTCCACCGAGGCGGTGGCTTCGTCCAAGACTAATATGGCCGGCTCAAAGACCAGGGCCCGCGCAAAGGCCAGCAGCTGTTTTTGGCCGGTGCTTAGGTTGGCTCCGCCTTCCCTCAGCTCGAAATCATAGGCGCCGGGCAGCGCGGCGATAAAGGCGTGGGCCTGGGTCTGGCGGCAGGCCCATTCGACCTTTTCGCGCGACACGGAGGCGTCCGAAAGCCGCAGGTTCTCCAGGACGCTGCCGCTGAACAAAAAGGGATCCTGGGGCACCAAGGACATCTTACGACGGAAATCCCGGCGTCGCATGGAAAGCGTGGACAGGCCGTCGAGCAGGATATCGCCCCTTTGAATGGGATAAAAGCGGTAGAGCGCCGAGACCAGGCTGGTCTTGCCCGCGCCCGTGGGTCCCACCACCGCGACCCTTTCCCCAGGCTGGATCTGAAAGTCGAGGCCCTTCAAGACCCAGCGGGTCTCGGGGCCCTGGGGCTCATAGCTGAACCAAACGCCTTTGAATTCCAGCGCCCCTTTCAGGCCGTCGAGCTGAACAGGACTTACGGGATCCAGGACCTCTTCTTTGCGGTCCAGGAGCCCGAAGATCCTTTCGGAAGAGGCCATCGCGGACTGCAGGATGCTGAACTTGTCCGACAGATCCCTGAGCGGCTCGAAAAAACGCTGGATGTAGAGGATCGTGGCGACCAGGACGCCGATGGGCAGGGTGGTCCCCAGCACGCGCAAGCCCCCGTAATACAGGGCCATGGAAATGGCCAAGGCCGAGAGCAGCTCGGCCAGGGGCATGAAGAACGCGTTGATCTTGATCTGCCGGATCAGGATCTCGAGGCTCGAGGCGTTGACCGCGTCAAAGGCGCGCATGTTCTTTTTCTGGCGGTTGAAAAGCTGGATAGTGGACATGCCCGCCAGATTTTCGGAAAGCAAGGTGTTCATGCGCTAGGTGTTCTCGCGCACCTTGCGGAAATTCTCGCGGGCGCGGCGCCTGAAGATCAGCGTGCACCATCCCAGCAGCGGCAACAGACTGATCGACAAGAGCCCCAGCCGCCAGTCCATGCGCATCAGCACAAAGCCGGCCACCACCAGGGTGAAGAAATCTTGAAACACGGCCGAGACCCCGGCGGTAAAGAGCTGGTTCAGCGTCTCGACGTCGTAGATGACCCGGGTCATCAGGCCGCCCACCGGGTTCTTGTCAAAAAAGCGCGATGACTGGGCGTGTATCTTGGCGAAGATGGCGGCGCGCAGGTCGAGCATGATCTTCTGGCCCATGCCGCGGGTCTGGACAGTCTGCCAGGTCTGGAGCGCGAAGACCCAGAGCATCGCCAGCAAAAAGAGCCCGGCGTAAGGCAGGATCCCGGCGATGTCGCCCTTGGCGATGTGCTGGTCGATGATGATCATGATCAGGTAGGGTTCGGCCATCTCGCCCAGGGTGATCAATAGCAGGAGCCCGGCCGCGACAGCAAGGTCCTTGCGGTAAGGGCGGGCATAGGCCGCCAAACGCCGCAGCAAGGCGGCATCCAGGGACTTTTCATCCAGTGTGATGTTGGGATCGTCCATCATAAGGTCATTCCAGGGCCAGTCCAGCCTGGCGCGCCAGGCTTTCGCGCCGCGCCATCCCGAAATAAAAGCCTTCTTTTTGCATCAATTCGCTGTGGATACCCTCTTCCGTGATACGGCCCTGGTCTAAGACCAGCACCCGGTCACAAAGTCCCAGCGTGGAAACGCGGTGCGAGACCAGCAACACCGCGGTCTCGGGCAGGGCTTCGCGCAGGCCCGCCACGATGCGCTCCTCAGTGCCGGTGTCCACGGCCGAGAACGCATCATCCAGCAGCAGCAAGCGTGGACGCATGTAGAGCGAGCGGGCCAGGGCCAGGCGCTGCTTTTGGCCGCCCGAAAGGTTCACGCCCTTTTCCCCGAGCATGGACCCATAGGCCTGGGGAAGGCTCTCGACGAAGTCGGCCAGGTCCGCCACGCGGGCGCAGCGTTTAACCATCTCCAGGTCCGGATGTTCCGCGCCAAAGGCGATGTTGTCGAGGATGCTCTCCGAGAACAAGAAGGGCTCCTGTGTCACCAGGCTGGAATAGGCCCGCAGTTTTTCGAGCCGCCATTCCCGGACATCCAGTCCCTCGATCTCGACTTGTCCCTGGCTGGGATCGATCAGCCGAGCCGGTAGCCGCAACAAGGTGCTTTTTCCGGAGCCGGTGCGCCCAGCCAGCCCCAGCCATTCGCCTTTTTTGAGGCTGAGGTTCAATCCGTCCAGGACCCTGACCTGCGATGCCGGATAAACGAACCCTATGTCCCGCAGCGTAAGCACTGGCGCGCCATGGATCACGGCCGCGGTTCCCGGTCCGTCCACGATCTCCGACTCGGCGTCATAGACCTCGTTCAACCGCTCCACGCTGACCTTGCCGCGCACGAAAATGTTGGTGCTGAAGCCCAGGGCCAGCACCGGCCAGATGATCTGCAAAAGATATTCGTACATAGCCACAAAGCTGCCCAGGGTCATGCCGTTTAGCGCATCCCCCCGCATGGCCAGGGCCACCTTGGTGCCACCCATGTAGATCAGCATCAGCTTGGCCACGCCCGAGATCACGCTGAGCAAGGGCCAGTACAAAGCCTCCAGCCGGACAATGGCCATGTTCTTGTCGCGATAGGCCCGGCTGACCGCGCTAAAACGGCCGTTTTCCTCAGGTTCCCGGGCATAAGCCTGGATCACCCTGGCCCCCCGGAAGCTTTCCGTGGCGGCCTGCGAAAGGTCGTCGAGCGCGGCCTGGGCCTCGCGGGTGCCCTGGCGCACCTTGCGTCCGAGCGTGGCTACCAGCACCGGCAGCACCGACAGCGGCAAGAGGCACCAGAAGGTCAGTCCGGGATCAAGGTGGCGCATGAACACGATGGTCAAGGCGATGGTCGAGATCGAATCAAAGGTGGTCAACCAGCCGAAGCCCAGAGACTCGCGGACCGTGGCAAGGTCGGACATCGCCCGCGATAGCAGGTCCCCGGTTTTGTTGCGCAGATAGTAGGCCAAGGGCAGGCTCATCAGCTTGTCAAAGAGCTGGCGGCGCATGCCATATTCCACATGGCGCCCCATGCCAAAGAAGCCCATGCGCCAGCCGTAGCGCAGGACGCCCTGAGCCGCCACCGCGCCAAAACGCAATCCCGCCCAGAGCAGGACCACGGTGATGGCCGCCTTGCTCTGCAGGCCGTCGATGGCGTATTTCAAGAGCAGGGGAATGCACTGCTGGACCAGGTTGGTGGCAAGCAGGGCCAGGATGCCCAGGACAAAGAGGCGCCGCTGGGCTTTGAAGTGGGGGAGCAGGTGACGGAAGATGCGGCTATTCGAAGTCGGGGTCATGGTGATAGACAAGTTCGGTGCTTAGCTTCGTTTGACCAGGCAGCCGAGCCAAAGCCCGGCTTGGCCTTCAGGAAAGGCGTCGAACTCGGGAAAATCTAAGGGAGCGCTGGGTGAAGGAAGGCTTTCAAAGGCCAGTCCCGCTTCGGCCGCGCCTTGCAAAAGGCATCCCAGGAAGGTGGCCCGGCTCATGCCGCCTGAACGCAGGCGAAAAAAGGCGTGGGCGCCGTTTTGGGCGGATCGAAAAACGCGGCTGGCTAATTCAGGCAGTTGTTTGGAGGCGAGATAACGTCCATGCGGGGATTTGGACTGGGCCGGCGAATCGGCCACCAGGACCCCGAAGCGCTTCGCGCCTTTGGGCATGGCGTCCAGGCGCTGAAAAGCGTCGCCGCCATCGGTCTCAAATATACCGGGATCAAAGGCGTTCAGGGCCATGTTTTCCGAGGCCAGCTCCCGGGCCTTGGGATCGCGGTCCAAGCAGAGGATCTTGGGGCACTTGGCCAACGCCAGGACCGCTTGCCACATACCTAAGCGACTGAAGGCGGATAAGGCCTCCTGCCCCTGGGCTACTGCCGCGACCTGCGCCCAGCGCGCGCTTTCTCCGGGTTCGAAATCATAAGGCCCACTTTCGGCGTCCAGGCGCACTCTGAATTTCAAGCCAGCGCGCGAAGCCACCACCACTGGAGGCGCCGATTTTCTTTCCTTGGAAAAAACCGTCTCCCAACGGCCGTTCCTGCGGCTCCAGATCGCCTGGCAAGCGGCCCTGGTTTTCAGGGCCTCGATGATCAAAGGCTCAAAAGCGGCCATGCCCGGAGACTTGATCTCTAAAAGCAGGGTCGAACCGACCCGGTCGCAAAAAACGCCGGGAAGCTGGTCAGCTTCGCCGTGGATCAGGCGCAAGAATCCGCGGTTGGCAAAGGGCTCGTTGAGCGCCGTGGCGCCACGGCGTTGGACTGACGTCTCCACGCGGGCGCTGAAAAATGCCAGGTCGAACTCGGGACGGCGTTCGCGGGAGATCAGGCGGTAGGGGACGTTCTGCCCTGGACCGTCGCTGACGGCGTGGCCCAGAAAATTGCCTTGGCCATCCTGAATGCGGACGAGAGTTCCGGCAAGGGGAGGAGGGGCGAAACGGCTCAGGTCCTCAAGGCGCACCCAGGGGTGGCCCTGGACCAGGCGACGGCTGCCGTTGAAATCCAGTTTGACGTTGGAAGATTCCGCCTGGTTCAGCACTTGCAGCCGACGAACGCTTCCTTGTAGGGCAGCTTGAGGTCCAGCATGCGCTGCAGGGGGCGCCAGGCGCGCTCCCGGATGGCTTCGGGCACCTTGACCTCCGGCGCCAGGTTCTCGAGGCAGGCCTGGATCTTGTCCAGGTCGTTCATTTTCATATGCGGGCAGATCGCCAGGTCGTTGGCCGCGTAAAAGACCTTGTCCGGATTCTCACGGCGCATCTTGTGCAGGATCCCAGTCTCCGTGGCGATGATGAATTCCTTCTGCTCCAGCGAGGCCACGGTGCGGACCATCTGCTCGGTGGATGCCACGATGTCCGCCATGGAACTGACCTCGATAGGCGACTCGGGATGCGCCACGACCAGGGCGTCGGGATGCTGGCGCTTCAGCGCCTGGATCCCCTGCTCCTTGAGCTCCATGTGGATGGGGCACCAGCCGTCGTAAAGGATCATATTCCGTCCGGTCTGCATCTGCACCCAGCGGCCCAGATACTTGTCCGGCACGAAGATGACGCTCTTGTCCGGCGGCAGGCTGTTCACCACTTCCACGGCGTTGGAGGAGGTGCAACAGATGTCGCTCTCAGCCTTGATCTCGGCCGTGGTGTTCACGTAGGAGCAGACCAGGGCGTCCGGATGCTTTTCCTTGAGGTCCAGCAGGATGTCCACGCTGATCATGTCGGCCATGGAACAGCCCGCCAAAAGGTCGGGTAATAGCACCTTTTTGGAGGGGTTCAGGATGGAGGCGGTCTCTGCCATGAAATGCACGCCGCAAAAGACGATCACCTCAGCCTCGGTGTTCTGGGCTTTGATGGAAAGGCCCAGGGAATCGCCCACAAAATCGGCGATCTCCTGCACTTCGGGCTTTTGGTAATTGTGGGCCAGGATCACCGCGTTGCGCTCTTTTTTAAGGCGCAGGATCTCCTCGGCCAAAGCACTTTTTCTTTCCAGGGTCTTCACGGACGGACCTCCACAGCCATCGGGTCGGCCTGCAACTGCTCGGCCGTCTCGACGAAGTATTTCACCCGCTCCTTCTTGTATTCCTTGGTGCTGTACAGCATCTTGCAATCGCCCAGCCCGGTCTCGACCCTGATGGCGTCGGCGACCAATTCGCAATCTTCCTTGCTGCGTCCGTGGATCATGGTGAACACATTGTAGGGCCAGGACGGGAAGGTCGGCCTACGGTAGCAATGGGTCACGGCCTTGAACGAGGCCATCTTGAGGCCCAACTCCTCGGTCTGCTCCTCGGGCACGATCCAGACCGCCATGGCGTTGTCGGCGAAGCCGGCGTTGCGATGGCGCAGTATCGAGGCGAAGCGCCGGAAGAACTTGCGCTCCTTGAAGCCCGCCAGCCAGGCGAAGAGCTGCTCCTCGCTCCATCCCATTTTCGCAGCCCAGAGCTTGAAAGGCTCCGGGACCACGGGCAAGTCTTCCTGGGTCACGCGGATGGCGGCCTTGTCCTCGTCCGAGACCAGCCGGAAGTCCCCCAGCTTGGAGTTCTCCAGGAAAGTCCCACCCTTTTCCGCGTTGATCGCGTTCTTCATGTCGAAATTCACGCCGATCTTGTAGAGCCTCAAGGTAGGCAGGATGATGGTGTCCTCGGCCCCGGACTGCACGTGCAAATTGTCGATGACCCGCTTCAGATTGGCTTCGCGCGGCACGGCCATGGTGAACCAGAGGTTGTAGAGGTGCTCGCGCTTATAGTTGTGCGAAACGCCTGGATGGGCGTTGATCACGGCCGCGCCCGCGTCCAAGCGCTCCGGATCAAAGCGCATGGCCACCAGCGTGCTCTTGTAGCCCAGGGCCCGGGTGTCGAAAATGGCCGAGGTCTGGCGGATGACGTTCTTCTCCTTCAGGACCGTGATGCGGCGCATCACCTCCTCTTCGGAGCAGCCTGCCTTTTCCCCCACCGCCAGATAAGGGCGGCTGAGCAGCGGAAATTCGGCCTGGATGGCGTTCAGGATCTCTTTGTCGAGCGCATCCAAAGTATCGGCGACGTTGATCTCGGTCGGCATGGTTGGATCTTTCTGTCTTGTAAGCGTCCCGCAGGGACGCCTGAAAAAACCGGGTATTGCTGGATTTATCGGGTCAAAGTCCTGGATCCATTATATCGCTCCCCCTGGATTTGACAACTTTGGAGCTGTAGCTGCCAAAGCTAGAAAAACGGGGCTAGGCCTTTGGCCCTAATATCTCAGCGACTTTGGCCAATAAAGCGTCCGGCGCCAGGGGCTTGGGCATGAAATGGGCGCCTGGGCCGAATTCCTGCGCGAAATCCATGGGCTCGGTGTATCCGGATACCAGCAAAATGGGCATGCCTGGGGCCAGAACGGTAGCCTCGCGCGCCAGGTCCCGGCCTCCCAGGCCCGGCATCATCATGTCGCTGATCATCAGCGAGAGTTCGCTTTTGCGGTGCTTCAGGATCTCGAGCGCCTCGCCCCCGCCGCCAGCCTGAAGCACCTTGTATCCGCGGCGGGTCAGCACTTCGGTCAACAGCTTGCGGACCTGCTCGTCATCCTCCACCAAGAGCAGGGTGCCGGAACGGGAACCGGATTCGGCTGGCGCGAAAGGGCCAGGATGGGGCCCTGAGGACACTCCCAAGGGAGCGTCCTCAGCATGGGGCAGACGGATGCTGAAGGTGCTGCCCTGCCCCAGCGTGGTCTTCACATCCAGGACCCCGCCGCTCTGCGTCACGATGCCATAGACCATGGCCAATCCCAATCCCGTGCCCTTGCCCTTATCCTTGGTCGTGAAAAAGGGCTCGAAAATGTGGGGTAGGATCTCGGGATCGATGCCGCTGCCGGAGTCCTTCACATAAAATTCCTCCCAGATCCCCGGCTTCATCCCCGGGAAGGCCAGGGGATCAGGCTCGACGATCTCCAGGCGATGGACCCCCATCTCGATCCGGCCGCCCTTGGGCATCGCATCGCGGGCGTTGATGGCCAGGTTGATCACCGCCTGCTGCAACTGGGCCCAGTCCGCGTGCACCAGGTTGTCCTGCTTCGCGAGCACGACCTTCAGTTCCACCTCCTCGCTGACCACACGGCGGATCAAGGCCTCGCTCTCTTGGACCAACTGGTTGAGGTCCAGGATGCGGGGAGCCAGCACCTGCTTCCGGCTCATCGCCAGCAGCCGCTGGGTCAGGTCCGCCGCCTTCTCGCCCGCGCTCTCGATGTCGCTCAAATAAGCTCCCAAGACCGGCGGGAGCCCGCTCTCCTGCTGCGCCAGCTTGGCCGAACCCAGGATCACGGTCAGCATGTTGTTGAAGTCATGGGCCACCCCTCCGGACAGGCGTCCCACCACCTCCATCTTCTGCGCTTGGAGCAGTTCGGCGTCCCGCTTGCGCAGGGTCACCTCGGCGTTCTTGCGCTCGATGACCTCCTTGCGCAGGGCCTCGTTGGCGTCAGCCATGTCGCGGGCGCGCTCGACCGCCATGCGCTGGATCACCACGGATCTGCCCGTGGCTGCCAGCAAGAACGAACCCATCAGCGCCGTGAACAGCATGCCGAGCGCCATGACGCTCCAGGGACCCCAGGCGCGAAGCGCGAAATCCTTGTCCA
>JAZKAF010000056.1:0-5925 GCA_040389285.1 candidate division FCPU426 bacterium | reverse complement strand
ATCTACCGGGGCACCAACTTCCGGCAGGAAAAAACCATCATGCTCGAGGGCCCTGTGGCCGGCCTTTCACCCTCGATGGATGGCAAGGACCTTTTCGCTATCACGCGGGATCCCTCCTCGATGGTGCGCATCCGCGTGGCGGATCTCAGCCCCCAGGTCTCGTTGAAAGTCAGCGGGACCCCCGTGGATTTCGTGTTCAGCAAGGACGGCCGCTTCGCCTGGGTCGCGGGAAGGGGACATACCTTTGACCAGAGCTCCGAGGAGCGGGCTCCTGAGCCCGGGGTGCTGAGCCTGGTCCGTTTGAAGGATTTTCGGGTCGTCGATTTCGCGCCGCTTTCCGCCGGCGTCCGGGCGCTGGCGATCTCGCGCAGCGGAAAATACCTTTACGCGCTCTGCGACGAGGAAGGGGAAGTGCAGGTCCTCGACGCTTTTTCGTCCAAGATCCGGGCGCGATTGCCGCTGCATGGCTCGCCCGTGGCCATGATCCTCAGCGACGATGGCAGGCGCCTTTATGTCGCGCACCGCGATTTGAAGCAGATCTCTGAGATCCGTTTGGGAGCCTGGCGGTGAGCGCCTTCCTGAGCGCCGTATCGGCGCTGCTGTTGCTGTGGTTGCGAGCCCGGGTCGTGCCGGCCGCATCCTTCACGGTCGTGGCGCCCTGGCTGAGCGCCCTGGCCCTGCTCTTTCAATTCGTAGGTTATCAGAAGATATTGTCCGCGGATGGGCCCGCCAAATTGATCAAGGGTTTGACCTGGGCCCAGGGAGGATGGATCCTGCTGGGTATTTCCTTGCCTGGCTTTTGGCCGGTATCCGGGGCCTTGAATTTCATACTTTTGCAGGGGTTATTACGCTTTCCCTTGGACGCGGTCTTGCTATCCAAGGACTGGCGCAGGCCGATCCTTTTGCTCGCCGCTTTTTTAGCCCTGGTGGGTTGCCTCCCCTTCGCCACCTTCATGGCCTATTTCCAGACTTTTATACCGCTGATGAGCGTCGCTGACGGGGTGACCGACATGCATCAGAAGCTTTTCAGCCTGATGGGACTTCTGGCCGCCCTGGCCATGCTCTCGGTGGTCTATCAAACGGCCGTTCTGGCACGCTTTTATTGGGTCCATATTTTCGGAAAACCAGGCCCCAACAAGATGGACCTGCCTGCGGTGTCGCTGGCAAGCGGTCTGGCAGCCTGCCTTGTCCTGGGGCTTGAACATCGCTGGTATGGAGCCTTTCTGGCCGCTATGGCCGCCAAACTGGGGTTTTCCCCTGGCCCGTAGGCTTTGCATTATCGGGCAGATAGCCATAGAATAGGCCCTCTTTGGGCGCTTTTCTGGAGTTCGCGTGAAATTGATCCGCCTCATGGTCTGCTTGGGCACTCCGTTGCTGGCCTCCTGCGCCTCGACCGGCGGGATCGTTCCGCAACCAAAGTCGCTGCAAGCGCTCTCTGGCAAGAGCGCGGAGGGGCCTTTGAAAGTGGAGAAGGCTGGCTCGGCGCTCAGTCGAGAGGCGAGCGGGCTTTGGAAAACCCTCGAATCAAAAGCCCCTGGCGGAAAGCCCGGCGCTGAAGCCTATGCCCTTCAGACGCTGTCGCAGGGAGCCCTGGTGGTCGCCTCCACGGACGCTGGAGTCCTCCGCGCCAAGCAGTCCCTCAAGCAAATGGCCGCGGCTTCAGGAGCGAGGCCGATGGTCAGTGTGGTGGACTGGCCCCAAGACGGATGGCGGGGCCTGCATGTGCTGGATTCCGGGGCCAAGAGCCTACCGGAGTTGAAGCGATTGATCCACGAGGTCATGGCTCCGGCCAAAGCCAACGTTTTGATCTACGAGATCGACTACTCTTTTCAGTTCAAGAGCCATCCCGAGATCCGGGGCGAAGATCCCTGGTCAGTCGAGCAGGTCAGGGAACTGGTCGCTGCCGCCCGTGAAGAGGGGATCCAGGTCATCCCGCAGATGAATTGCCTGGGGCATCAGTCCTGGAAAGAACCACCGGGTGCCCTTCTGAAGGCCCATCCGGAATTCGAGGAGATCCCCGACGGGACCGATCCCCATACCACGCTGGGGAATCCGGAATTCTATTGCCGGTCGTGGTGCCCCCTGCATCCCCAGATCAACGCGGTGGTCTTCGACCTGATGGATGAGGTCATCGCAGCGTTCGGCAGCAAGTCCTTTCACGTCGGCATGGACGAGGTCTTTGTCCTGGCGAGCAAGAAATGTCCTCGTTGCAAAGGCAAGAGCACGGCGGAGTTGTTCGCCCGATCGGTTAACGACCTTCACGGCCATCTTAGCGCCAGGGGCGTTACGATGTTGATGTGGGCGGACCGCTTTCTTGACGGCGATGCCACGGGTTATGGAGAGTGGGAGGCCTCTAAAAACGGGACTTTTCCAGCCCTGGACAGGGTCCCCAAAGACATCATCCTTTGCGACTGGCATTACGATAATGGCGCCGCGGGACGTTTCCCCTCGGTGGACCTTTTCCTCAAGAAGGGCTTCAAGGTCTGGCCCACGGTCTACAAGAACTTGCAGCCTTCGTATAATTTCATGAATAGCGCCCGGGCCGCGAAGGATCCGGGCATGTTGGGAACTTTGGCAAGCGTCTGGATCCCCGGGGCCAAGGTGGCCGGGGCCTTGCTGGGCGGCGAGGCGAACGCCCATGAACGCCAGGTTTCCCGGGTCGCGTTGCAGGTCCTTCAAAAGTCATGGGAGTGACATGGTAAAGACTGGCTGGAATTTCGTTCTGCCCCTCGGCGCCCTTGGTCTGGCGGCGTTCTTATGCCATTGGCCGGTGCTGGGTGGCATTTTTGTGGTGCTGGCGCTTTACTGCGCCTATTTTTTCCGCGACCCGAAACGAAAGATCCCTTCGGATCCCCGCTTTTTGGTCTCTCCCGCGGACGGCAAGATATTGGCCATCGAGGAGATCGAGGACCCCTATGTCGGGAAGGCGGTCGAGGTCAGGATCTTCCTGAACATTTTCAACGTGCATGTGCAGCGCTCGCCTTTTGTGATCCCTTCGACCGTCGAACAGACCCGCTATTACGCCGGGAAATTCCTGGCCGCCAGCGTGCCCAAGGCCAGCCTGGAAAATGAACAGAATTGGATCCTGATGAAAAGCGAAGCGGGGGACAAGGTGGTCGTGAAACAGATCGCCGGCCTCATCGCGCGCCGCATTGTTAGCTGGGTCAGGCCCGGGGATCAAATGCAGGGAGGACAGCACCTTGGGCTCATCCAGTTCGGCTCCCAAGTCGACTTGGTGCTGCCCCGGACATGGAAAGTGCTGGTCAAGGTCGGCGACAAAGTGGCGGGCGGTGAGACACAGATGGTCGAGATCCCGGCCAAGGGCGCGAAACGCCGGTGAAGGCCTCCCGCTGGGTATGGCTGCCGAATTCTTTCACGGCCATGAACGTCCTGCTGGGCTTCTTATCGATCCTGGTCAGCGTCAGCGCCTCACTGGGGCAGCAGGGTATCCCAGCGGCGGGAGAGATCTCCCCCTACAACACGGCCTGCTGGCTGATCCTCTGGGCGACGCTTTTTGACGTGTTGGACGGCAAGCTGGCGAAATTGACGGGGACCACCAGCGAATTCGGCATGCGCCTGGACACCTTCGCCGACGCCGTGACCTTTGGATTGGCGCCCGCGGTCCTCATCTTCTGCACTTTCTTGTCGCCGTCGCATCTGCCGTCGCCGCTCGGCTGGATCGCCTGCGGGGTTTATTTTTCAGCGGCGGTTTTCAGGCTGGCCCGTTACAACGTTCAGACGGCCGCCGAACCTGTGTTCGGGTTCATTGGGCTTCCCACGCCGGCTGCCGCGTTGGTGGGAGTCTCCTTGTACTTAAGCCTGGGGGAGGCCAGCCTGGTCCCAGCCTGGGCCGTGGCCTGTTTGATGGTCTTGATAGGCGCAGCGATGGTGAGCCCTTTGCGGTACCCGGCCTTCAAAGGCACTTACCCGCTGGAAAAAAAAGTGATCCTCGGGATCTTGCTTGCGATGGCAGCTGGCACCGTGGTCTGGGGCGCCGCGCTCGTCTTGTTAGTCAGTTGGGGCAGCTTTGCCCTGGTATGGGGATGGGCCTGGGTGCCGTCGCGGCGCTTTTGGGTGCCTGAACTTAAAGGTAAAAAGGAACGTCATGGCCATGCTTGATATCACGCTACCAGATGGATCGATCAAACAGGTCGAGCCGGGCACTAGCGTCGCCCAAGTGGCTGCCATGATCGGGGCTGGGTTGGCCAAGGCCGCCGTAGCCGGACGCGTGGATGGCGAACTGTGCGATTTGTCTTATCCTTTGCATAAAGCGGCTTCGCTTCAGATCGTCACACTGAAAGACCCTGCTGGCCTCGAGATCCTGCGTCATTCCAGCTCCCATTTGATGGCGGCGGCGGTCAAAAGCCTTTATCCCAGCGCCCAGGTCACCATCGGGCCGGCCATTGAAAATGGGTTTTACTACGACTTTGACCTCGAGACCCCCCTGGGTGAAGAGGAGCTGGCCGCGATCGAAGCGCGTATGAAGGAATTGGTCCAAAAAGGCGACCGCTTTGAGCGCACAGAGATGGACGCCAAAGAAGCCGAAGCCTTATTCGAGAGCATGGGAGAAAAATACAAGGCCGAGATCATCCGCGAGCTTGGACAGCCCCGGGTCAGCCTTTACAGGGTGGGCGGATTCCTGGACCTCTGCCGGGGCCCCCATCTGCCTTCTTCGGACAAAGTCAGGGCCTTCAAGGTGCTGCAGACGGCTGGCGCTTACTGGCGCGGCGACGAAAAGAATCGGATGCTGACGCGGGTCTATGGAACGGCCTTTGCCGATCCCAAGGACCTTGAGGAGCATCTGAAGCGCCTTGAGGAATCCAAAAAGCGCGACCACCGCCGTTTGGGCAAGGAGCTCGACCTTTTTTCCTTCCATGAAGAAGGCGGCGCAGGCCTGGCCTACTGGCACCCCAAGGGCGCTTTGATCCGCATGCTGGTCGAGAACTTCTGGCGGGAAGAGCACCTGAAGAACGGCTACGACTTCGTTGTCTCGCCCCATATCGGCAAGGCCGACCTCTGGCGCACCTCCGGACACCTGGGTTTTTATAAAGACAGCATGTATTCGCCCATGGACATCGACGGCCAGGACTATTACATCAAGCCGATGAACTGTCCTTTCCATATCTTGATCTACAAGACTCAGACCCGTTCTTACCGCGACCTTCCCATCCGTTACGCCGAGCTGGGGACCGTGTACCGCTACGAGCGCAGCGGCGCCTTGCACGGTATGCTAAGGGTGCGCGGCTTCACCCAGGACGACTCCCATATTTTTATGCGTGAAGACCAGGTGGTGGACGAGATCAGCCGTACCCTGGAATTCGTCTTTTTCATGCTGAAGACCTTCCAGTTCAAGGAATTCGAGGTCTTTGTCTCCACGCAGCCCGCCGAATTCATCGGCGCTCCAGAATTATGGGTGAAGGCGACCGACGCCCTGAAAACCGCCATGGACAAGACCGGCCTACCTTATGGCATTGACGAGGGCGGCGGCGCTTTTTACGGACCCAAGATCGATATCAAGATCAAGGATTCCATCGGACGCATGTGGCAATGTGCCACCCTGCAGGTCGATTTCCAGAATCCCGAGCGCTTTGACATGCACTATATCGCAGCGGACGGGACCCGCACCCGCCCGGTGATGCTGCACAGGGCCCTGTTGGGCTCGATCGAGCGCTTTTTCGCCATGCTGGTGGAGCATTTCGAGGGAGCCTTCCCCATGTGGCTGGCGCCCTTGCAGGTCCGCGTGCTGGGCATCACCAACGAACAGGACGCGGCTGTCAGCGCCTTGGTCGACGAGCTACGATTGCGGGGCCTGCGGGTCGACAGCGACCTCAGCTCCGAGAAGATCAACTCCAAGGTCCGCGACTCCCAGATGGCGAAGATCCCCTGCACGCTGGTGCTGGGGAAGCGCGAAGTGGAGAACGGCCA
>JAZKAF010000055.1:0-9986 GCA_040389285.1 candidate division FCPU426 bacterium | reverse complement strand
CCGAGCGCCATGACGCTCCAGGGACCCCAGGCGCGAAGCGCGAAATCCTTGTCCATGGGCGCCCGGAAGATGACATGGAAGTTGCGAAAGGCCCAGGCCATGGGCTTGACCAGGCCGAGGCCGGTTTCCGGCGCGGACACCGCCCCGCCCTGAGTGGAGGCGCAGGCCTCAAAAAGCCCTTCGTCGTTGCACCAAAGGACCCGCTCCCCGCCCACCGCGTCGGCGTCGCAGATGACCACGGACAAAGGCTGGCCCTTGTACTCGTTGAATACAGACTCCATCAACTGGCTGAGGGTGAAGGACGCGCTGATATAGCCCTTTAAACGCCCCAACTTGCCGAATTCCTTCCTGGCCGATTCAGAATCGTCGAAAACCGGCCGCGGGAGCCACACAAGCGAGTCACGAGAGGCCTTGTCCGTCCCGGGCAGGATGCGGCTGGCGGCCACCGCGCGGCCTGCCTTCTTGGATTTGCGCATGGCGTCGCGCAGCACCGGGTCGGAATCCACGTTATAGCCGAGCTGTTTCGCGTTCTCCGGCCTGGGACGCGCGAAGATGGTGACCACGTAATCCCGCCGCCGCGGGGCGGTGACGCTTTTCCCCTGGCTGTTCAGTTCGTAGAAGCGGAAATCCGGGAATCCAGAGCGGCGCCCCGCGCTTTCCACGGCGCTTCGGCCCTCATCCACCACGGCCAGGTTCCAGGTCAGAGCCTGCAACCAAGGGTGGCGCTCCTCCAAAGACCCGGCATAGACCTTGAACAGCTGGCGGTCCACGCCGCCCACGGCCTTATAAAAGCTCCCCAGCGAGCGCACCACTTCGAGCGCTTGGTCGAACTTTTCCGTGATGCCCACCTGCAGCACCTCGGCCCGCGTCTCAAAGCGGCTGCGGGCCTTCTCGCGCTCCAGGCGGCTGACATGGACGAAGCTCACCATGGTGAGGATGAACAGAAGCAGCAGCGGCACCCCGACCGTGATCCTGCGTTTCGCCCAGAGTTCCCTCGGCTCCAGGAGCTCGATCATCAAGAGCGGCGCGGCGTCCAGGACCCCTAAGGCGTCGCCGGTCCACCAGGTCCACCAGTGCTCCCCATATTGGCTCCAAGGGATCCGGTGGCTGAGAGCCAGGACGCTGACGGCAAGCGTCGCATTGATCACGCAACTGACCGGCCCGGCCAGGATCATGAACTTGGCGATGTCGATCTCGCGGATCAACTCCAGGCGCGGGCCTACAAAACGGCGGATCAGAGCGCATCCGGCGTAGGCCTGCAGCGCGGCGCCGCTGGCGATCGCCGCCGCGATACCTAAGGATAGGACCAGGCTGCCGCCCTGGCCCGGGTCTGCCGAAGTGCTGGCGTTGACGATGAAGGAGGCGAGCCAGATCGCGGGCCAATAGCCGCCGCCCCAGGCCAGCAGTCCGGCCAGGGCCACACCCGAGGCCGGCCAAACGGTAGTGGCGTAGCCCGGCGGGATAGCCAGCAGCAGACCTAAGCGGGCCGCCACATAGTAGGCAGTCACTAAAAAGGCGAATCTCAGATTCTTATCTTGGATCTGCCTCATAAAGCTCCCGCCTTGCCCAAGGAGAGGCTGGCGGCCCATGTGGCGGCTTTGGACCCAAGCGAACGCCCACTTAAGCCCAGCAGGCTCACTCCCTTGATCCGGATCCCGGACTGCACCGAGCCGCAGATCAGAGCGCAGGACTTCTTGGCCTTTACGGCCCGCAAGGCCACGATATAGGGGAGCTTTCCTCTCAAGGACTGGCTGTCAAAGCGCCCTTCCCCACTGACCACGGCGTCGGCTTTTTTAAGGCGGGCTTCAAAGTCCGCGAGGGCCATCAAAGTGGCCGCGCCCGGGACCAGCTTCGCGCCGCAGAATACCTTCAACCCAAAACCCAAACCTCCGGCGGCGCCGGCTCCGGGCATGGAAGACAACCTTGCAGGAAAAAACGAAGCTAGGCGTCGCAAGCCCTTGTCCAGGCGTCGGACCTCCGCAGGGCCAGCTCCCTTTTGGGGGCTGTAAACCTGGGCCGCTCCGTTCCTGCCAAAGAGCGGATTGTCCACGTCGCAAAGGACCTCGACGCTCTTCCACGCTTGTTTCGCTGGAGGGATGATCCGCTCCAAGGCCTCTAGGGATCCTCCTCCGGCGTCCAGATCCCGTCCGGCGCTGTCCAAGAAACGCCAGCCCAAGGCCCTGGCCATGCCGGTGCCGCCATCGCTAGTCGCCGATCCGCCCAGGCCGACCAGGATACGGCCACAGCCTTGTCGCCGCGCCGCGAGCAGCAACTGGCCCAGGCCAAAGCTGTCCGCTGCCAGGGCGTCACGTTTTTTTTCGGGGATGAGCGTCAGGCCGATGGCCTGCGAGGATTCAATGAGCGCGAGGCCGGGAGCGGCCAGCAGCCATTGGGAACGGCGAGGCCGTCCCAGCGCGTCATGGACGGAGAGGTTTTTTTTAACGCCGGAGAGGCATTGCAAGGTGCCGGGGCCGCCGTCGGCCAGGGGCATGAGATCGAGGTGGGCTTTGGGAAGGGCGCGTTGGACCCCGGCGGCGATGGCACGGGCCGCTTGAAGGGCGCTGAAAGTGCCTTTGAAGGCGTTAGGGGCGATGAGCAGGCGCATGGCGACGCACCCCCGGATCAAAAAAGGCCTAGGAGATCCCCAACTGGAGCAGGGCATCCTCGCTGGCCATGGTGCGGGGATTCCAGGGGGGATTGAAGACCAGGTTCACGTAAACATCCTCGATCCCGGACACTTTGGCCACGGCGCCGTGCACGGCCGCGCGCAGCTGGGGGCCCACCGGACAGGCGATCGAGGTCAGGGTCATGTCCACCACGACCTTCTTGCCCTCGTTCTCGAACTTCATGCCATAGATGAGCCCTAAGTCGACCACCGACATATGCAGCTCGGGGTCTTCAACCGGCTTGATGGCCTCATAGATCTCTTGTTCGGTTGCCATGGTGTCCTCTTCAGTTCAAGTATATCAGGAAGCGGCGTCCAAGCGCGCGGCATGCTTCAGCGCTTCGACCTTCATCTTTTCATGCATGTTGTAAAAACCGTTGACCCGCGAGGGGGTCAGGGACTTCAAGACCCCCGCCTCCACGATAAAATCAGGGGGAACGGCCAGGAATTCCCTGGGCGTCAGCCCGGAAAGCCCCAGGACCAGCAACGAGAGCAGGCCATTGACGATCATGGCGTCCGCATAGCCGTGGAAAACCAGCTTTCCGTTCGCATCCAGCTCGGAATAGATGTGCACCAGCGACTGGCAGCCGTGCACCATGCATTCCGGCTTTTTCATCTCAGCGGGGATGTCCTTCAGCTCCCGACCCATCTCGATCAAGACCTCGTATTTTTCGGTCAGGTCGTCGATGGCCTTCAACTCATCCACCCGGGCCCGCAAAGCCGGAGGCAGGGCCTGGGTCATGACTTCGCCGCCATGCCTAAGATCTTGCGGGCCTTTTCAATGGCTTGGGCGGCCCGCTCCACTTCATCCAGGGTGTTGTAAAGATAGAAGCTGACCCGGGCCATGCCAGAGACCTGAAAACGGCCCATCAAAGGCTGGGCGCAATGGTTGCCGGTGCGGATGGCCACGCCCATCGAGTCGAGCAGGGCGCCGATATCCTGGCAATTAACACCTTCGAGGTCGAAGGAGAACACGGCCAGGCGATCCGTCATGTCCGACGGCCCGAAAAGCTTGAAGCCGGGGATGGAGGCGAAACGCTTCAGCGCGGCATCACCCAGGACTTTTTCGTGGGCCTGCATAGCGTCCCAGCCCAGGCTGGACAGGTAGCGCAACGCCGCATGAAAGGCGATCACCCCGCCGATATCCGGGGTTCCCGCTTCAAAGCGCCAGGGGACCCGGTTGTAGCTGATCGCGTCGCGGCTGACCAGGCGGATCATGGATCCACCGCCTTGCCAGGGGGGCATGGCATCCAGCACCGCCTCTTTGCCCCAGAGCACGCCCACCCCGGTGGGTCCCAGCAGCTTGTGCGCGGAGAAGGCCGCGAAGTCGGCGCCGCTGTCCTTCAGATCCAGGGCGAAATGGGGCGCGGCCTGGGCCGCGTCGAGCAGCACCATAGCGCCCCGTTTTTTGGCCAGGGCCGTCAGTTCTTTGACGGGATTGATGGTGCCCAGCACGTTGGAGACCCAGGACAGGGCCAGCATCCGGGTGCGGTCGCTGAAGAGCGCGGCCGCCTGTTCCATGTCGAGGCGCCCGTCAGGACGGACCGGGATGAATTTCAGGACTGCGCCGGTCTCCTTGGCGAGCATGTGCCAGGGCACCAGGTTGGCGTGATGTTCCATCTCGCTGATCACGATCTCATCGCCCGGCCCGACATGCGCCCTTCCCCAGGCCTGCGCCACCAGGTTGATGGCCTCGGTGGCGTTGCGCGTGAAGACCACCTCGTTGGGGCTGTTGGCGCCGATGAAGGTAGCGGTGGCGGCGCGGGCCTCTTCAAAAGCAGAAGTAGCCTCGTTGCCCATGCCGTGTGCCGCGCGGTGGATGTTGGCGTTGCTGTGGCTGTAGAAATCGACCAGGGACTGGATGACGCTAAGGGGCTTTTGGGAGGTGGCCGCGCTGTCCAGGTAGGCCAGAGGCTTGCCATTGAGCAAGCGGCTTAAAATAGGGAAATCAGCGCGTATTTTTAGCAGGTCGAGCATGGCCTTGCCTATATTTCGACGTAGATGTCGCCGTTCTCTATCTTGGTCTTGTAGGAGCCGATGTTCTTGACCGCGGGAAGGGACAGCACTTTCCCCGTGCGCACGTCGAACATGGCGCCGTGGCGCGGGCATTCGATCTGATCGCCCAGCAGGGTTCCCTGGTCCAGGGCCCCGCCATCGTGGGAACAGACGTCCTCGATGGCGAAGACGCCTTCGGCGGTGCGGCAAACGGCCACGCTCTGGCCGTCCAGGAGCACCGCTTTGGCGTGCCCAACTTCGAGTTCCGACGCGTTCATCACCAATCTCCATTCAGCCATGTCAGGACCTCGCGGCTAGGTTGCTAAGGATCTGTACAAAACGTTCCTGCAAAGAGGCGTTGGGCAGGCGCCTGGCCAGCTCGGCGGCGAAGCCCTCGACGATCATGGCCTCGGTCTCCCGAAGCGGCACGCCACGGGAGAGCAGGTAGAATTTCTCATCCTCATCGATCGAGCCGATGGAAGCCGCGTGCTTGCAAGCCACGTCGTCCGCTTCGATCTCCAGCGTAGGCACGGATTCGGCCTTGGCTTCCGAGGACAGCAGCAGGTTCGGGTTGCTCTGGAACGCGTTCGAGTTCTGGCCGCTCTTGTAGATCTTCACCACGCCGTCGAAATAGGACCGGGCTTTGCCCCTCAGGATGGACTTGACCAGGGCGTCGGACTGGCCCGAACGTCCCACGTGGTCCTGCAAGGTGCGGATCTCGATCTTCTGCGAGCCGTTCCCGAGCAGCAGGCCCAGCAGGTCCAATTGGGCTCCTTCGCCTTCCAAACGGCTGCCAAGGGCGCTGGAGGACCAGGCGGCGCCCGTCACGATGGCCAGGGTGTAGAGCCGCGCGTCGCGCGACAGCACCGTGCTCTGGCGCGAGACAGCGCCCGAGGCGGTGTTCAAGTCCTGGAAACTAATGGAGTTGAGATGGGCGCCCTGCTCCAAAACCAGTTCGCTGACGGCCGAGCAAAAGCCGGGGGCTGAACCCGCGGAATGGATCTCATCGAGCAGGGTGACCTCGCTGCCTTGGCCGATGATGGCCAGCATGCGTGGGAAAAATCCAGCGTGGCCGCCCGTGTGCAAGCCCACGCTGCGCAGGGGCTTGGTCAGCCGCACATTCTTGGGGACGTAAAGAAAGGTTCCCTGGCCAAAATAGGCCGCGTTCAACGCGGCGAAACTGGTCTCTTGGGCCGCGGTGCGGCTGAAAAGATGCTTGCGCAACAGCTCGGGATGGCTGCGCAGGGCCTCCTTCAGCGAACACCAGACCACGCCGGCGCTCTTGGCTTCCTCGTCCAGCAGCGTGGCGCCAAAATCTTCTTCACAGCCGAAAGCGCGGCTTCCGGACAGCTCGCCCCAGTCGCCTTCCTGAAGACCCGGACTAAAAGCCGCGGGAAAGGCCAGCTTTTCGCCGGGATCCAGGGCCCAGGCCCCGGCGTTCTTGACCTCGGCCAGCCAGCGGGCGCCGGAAAAAGCCCCATCCAGGCCGTTTTTATCGAAAAATTCCCATGCCTTCAGGCGTTCGGCCCGCAGCCATTCCGGGTCGCCAAAGGCCGCGGAGCAGCGTTCCACCGAGGCTTTGGAGAAAAAACCTTTCAAGGTCTTGAGCGCGGGGGACGCGATCATCAGCCGATCCCGCCTTTCATCTCGAGCTGCATCAGCCGGTTCAATTCCACGGCGTATTCCAAGGGCAGTTCCTTGGTGAAGGGTTCGATGAAGCCGTTGACCACCATCAGGCGGGCGTCGTCTTCGCTGATGCCCCGTGAGCTGAGGTAGAAGAGCTGTTCCGCGCCGATCTTGGACACGGTGGCCTCGTGGCCGATGTTCACGTCCTTTTCGTCCACCTGCATGGTGGGGTAAGTGTCGGAGCGGGAATCCTCGTCCATCAGCAGGGCGTCGCAGACCGTGTTGACGCGCACGCCGGTGGCGCCCGGATAGACCCGTACCAGGCCGCGGTAGCTGGTGCGGCCGCCGTCCTTGGAAATGGATTTGGAAGTCACCGTGGCCGAGGTGTTGGAGGCCACCGCCACGATCTTGGCGCCAGCGTCCTGGTGCTGGCCGGATCCGGCCATGGCCACGGACAGCACCTCGCCCGAGGCGCGTTCGCCCAGCAGGTAGATGGCCGGGTACTTGACGGTCAGCTTGCTGCCCAGATTGCCGTCGATCCACTCGACGCGCGCGTCCTCGTAGGCCGCGGCGCGCTTGGTGACCAGGTTGTAGACGTTCTTGGACCAGTTCTGGATGGTGGTGTAGCGGATCTTGGCGCCCTTCATGGCGATCAACTCGACCACGGCGCTGTGCAGCGCGTTGTTCGAATAGGTCGGCGCGGTGCAGCCTTCGATGTAGTGCACCGAACTGCCCTCGTCGGCGATGATCAGAGTGCGCTCGAACTGGCCCATGTTGTCCGAGTTGATGCGGAAATAGGCCTGCAAGGGGATGGCCACCTTCACGCCCTTGGGCACGTAGACGAAGGAGCCGCCCGACCAGACCGCCGAGTTCAGCGCCGAGAATTTGTTGTCGGCGATGGGGATGATGGAGGCCATGTACTTCTTGACGATGTCCTCGTGCTCGCGCAGGCCGGAGTCCATGTCCATGAAGAGCACGCCCTGCTTGGTCAGCTCCTCTTGCACGCTGTGGTAGACCACTTCGGAGTCGTACTGGGCCGAGACACCCGCCAGGAACTTGCGTTCGGCCTCCGGGATCCCCAGGCGCTCGAAGGTGCGCTTCACGCCTTCAGGCACATCCTCCCAGGTCTTGCCCTGGCCTTCGGTGGCGCGCATGAAATAGTAGATGTCGCTGAAGTCGATGTCGTCCAGGGCGTTGGTGGACAGGAAGGTCGGCATCGGCTTTTTGACGAAGGTCTCGTAGGCGCGCAGGCGGAAATCCAGCATCCACTTGGGCTCTTTTTTGAGCATCGAGATCTGGCGCACGATGTCCGCATTCAGGCCTTTTTGGGCCTTGAAGGCGTATTTGACGTCGTTGTCGTGGAAGCCGTACTCGTAGTCGTCGGTGACGATGTCTTTGACCTGATCCTTAAGGTCTTCCCGCAGCTGTATTTTTTCTTCAGTGGCCATGGCTTCCTCTTGGTTTAGGCTTTGACCTTGGTGTAACGGTCGTAGCCTTCTTTTTCCAGGATATCGACCAGCTCGCCCCCGCCCGTGGCGACGATGCGCCCGTCCACCAGGATGTGGACGACGTGGGGCTTGGTGTAGTTGAGCATGCGCTGGTAGTGCGTGATGATCAGCATCCCCATGCCGGGATGGAATGTGCGGTTGATCCCGTCGCAGACGATGCGCAGGGCGTCGATGTCGAGCCCCGAATCGGTCTCGTCCAAGACGGCCAGTTCAGGCTTCAGCATGGCCATCTGCAGGATCTCGCAGCGCTTCTTCTCGCCGCCGGAGAAACCGTCGTTGACGTATCGCTTGGCGAAGCCCGGATCGATGTCCAGGGCCGCCATGGTCTCGGTCATGAATTTGCGGAAGTCGCGCGCGGGCATCTCGGCGCCCTGGCGCGCCTTGACGATGGCGCGCAGGAAATTGGTGACGGTCACGCCCGGGATCGCCACCGGGTATTGGAAGGCCAGGAACATGCCCTTACGCGCTTTTTCGTCGGTGGGCATGGCGGTGACGTCTTCGCCCTTGAAGAACACGCGTCCGCTGGTGATGGTGTAGTTGGGATGCCCCAGCATGGCGTTGGACAGGGTGGATTTTCCGGACCCGTTGGGGCCCATCAGCGCGTGGATCTCCCCGCGCCGGACCTCCAGGTCCACGCCTTTCAGGATCTCCTTATCGCCCACGTTCACATGCAGGTCTTCGACTTTCAGGACAAGATCTTCCATAGCCTTGCTCTCTCCTATGATATGGGCGCCGGGCTCAGCGCGGCTGACGGGGGCGCGGGCACCAGGTCCTGCAGGGTGACCCCCCGCAGGTAGCCGTTGATGTGCTCGCTCAATCCGTTGAAGACCCTTTGGAGCACGCAGGCGCTCAGGTGCACGCAGGCGTCCTCGGATCCGGTGAATTTTTCGCAGATGGCTTCGGTCTGGTCCTGGGGATCCAGCGCCTTGAACACCTCGGCTACGGTCAGCTCCGAGGGCTTCTTGACCAGGACATAGCCGCCCTGCACGCCCCGGGTGGCCTGCACCAGGTGGGCTTTTTGCAGCAGGAACATCAGCTTTCCCACATAGGCCGTGGACAGGCCCTCGTATTCCGCGATCTGCCGGATGGTGGTGGGCTGGGCTGAATGGGCCTGCCTTGCCAACTGCATCAAACAACGCAGTCCGTACTCTTCGACCGGGGACAGTTTCATAATCCGGGCCTCCAAACATACCTTACGCAAAAGTCTTGATTTAAGGCGTGCTGTTCCCTCTGCGACTATTATATAAGGCCCCACTCGTTGCACAATTCAAAAATTCAAATAATCCTGTCAAAACAACGTGAATATCTGCTAGATTAAGCCATATTCCGATCCATTCAGTTTTAACAGGCTTTTCTATGCGTTTTTACCGCAGAATATTTTGGATCTTCGCCGCCCTGCATTTAGGGGTGGGCCTCTGGTTCTCCTTCGCGCCCCAGAGCGTCAAAACCGTCCTGGACCAATTCCTCAACACGCCGCTGATCTTCACCCAAAGCCAGGGACTTTTCTTGTGGATGATGGCGGCGGGCTTCGCCTACGTGGCCGAGGATCCGGAACATTCCGTGCCGGTGGTCGCGTTGATGACGCTGGTCAAATCGTTGCTGCCGCTTTTCACGTTGGTGGGATATTTTTCAAGGGAGCTGAGCGCCCGGCACTTGGCCTTCGAGATGACGCTGGACCTGGTCTGCCTGCCGTTCCTGATCTCGTATTTTTTCTGGTTCTACCACCGTCCCCGGCCCGAAAGTTTTGTTCCTATGATCGGCGTCTTCGGGAAAAAGAACAGGTCCAAATAAATTTATTTAAACGGCGGGCCGAACTGTTTCTCGTACCAGCGCATCTCGCGCGTGCTCAATTTTTCCAAAATATAAAAGACCATGGCCTTGGACTCGACGGGTTCGCGCCGCGCCGAGAATTTGACCGCGCCGCGGATGCCCTTGTAGCCGGGGATGGCATCCAAGGCCGCTTTGAGCTCTCCCCTCGTCAGGGGCGCCTCGGTGGCGGGCGCCTTGCCCACGGCCGAGACTAACAGTTGCGCGCCGTCGAAGACCATCGCGGGCCAGCGTCCGGCCTTGCGAAAGGCCAGGGTGCCGTAAGCCTTGGTGTTGGGCGTGTCGCGGGGGAAGGCCACGCCCACCTGGCGAGCCAGCTGCCCGCCGCCTTTGTATTCCGGGCTGGGGAACACGGCCGACACGTA
>JAZKAF010000054.1:9724-18481 GCA_040389285.1 candidate division FCPU426 bacterium | reverse complement strand
CTTCGGTGCGCCTGAACCCCGAGGTCCTGGACGCCGTGTTCAAGGCCGACGCCATCGTGCTGGGTCCGGGCAGCCTTTACACCTCCATACTCCCCAACCTGCTGGTCCCGGGCCTGGCCGGCGCGGTGCGCCGCTCCCGCGCGCTGAAGATCTATGTCTGCAACATCATGACCCAGCCCGGAGAGACCGACGCCTATCGGGTCTCGGACCATTGCCTGGCCTTGCGGGAGCAATGCGGGGAGGACCTGATCGACTACGTGATCGCCAATACCGAATCGCCATCCGACGCCCTGCTGGCGCACTATCGTTCGGAGGGCCAGGACCTGGTGGAGGTCGACAAGGCGCGGACGGCCGATGTCGGTCCGCGCTTGATCCGGGCCCGCGTGCTCGACCGCAGCAGCGGTTTTATCCGGCATCATCCCGACCGGTTGGCCCGGGCGGTGATGCGCCTTATCGTGCTATGAGCGAACCCTTGCTCCCTATCTTCATCGTCACCCACGGCGGACTCGCCGACGCCCTGCTCTCCGTTTCGCAGGGGATCCTGGGCCCCCAGCCCCGTTTTGAGGCGCTGGGACTCCGCCCCGACATGGGGGCCGCGGACCTTGCCGCGGCGCTTTCCCAGAAGCTCGACGCCTCGGGCGGCCGGGCGCTGATCCTGGTGGACATCCTGGGAGGCACTCCCTGGAACGTGGCGGTGTCCTTAGGCGTAGGCCCGGGCCGCGAGGTGCTTTCGGGGGTCTCGCTGCCCCTGGTGGTGGAAGCCCTTGCTTCGCGGGAGCCCGGCGACGATGCCCCCTCCTTGGCCGCCCGCCTTCGTGAAAAGGCCGCGGGATCGGTGGTGCAGGCCAGCGAGATGATGAAGGGCAGGCCTGGTCGATGAGCCTAGTGCTCGCCAGGATCGACGACCGTCTGATCCACGGACAGGTGGTGGTGGGCTGGGTCCGTCAGACCCAGGCCAACTGCATCGTGGTGGCCAATGACGCGGTGGCCGCGGATCCGATGCAGAGGACCCTGTTGCCGATGGCCGTGCCGCACAACATCGAGGTGGCTATCTACCGGGTGCGCGAGGCGGCCGAAAAGCTGGGCGCCGGCGCCCACGCCGCGCGCCGGGTCATCCTGCTTTTCGCCTCGCCCATGGACGCCCTGGATTTTGTCAAAGGGGGCGGGGAACTGCCGGAGCTGAACGTGGGTGGGATCCGTTTTGGGCCCGGGAAAGAACAGCTGCGCAAGAGCGTGTCCCTGGGCCCCGAAGAGCGCGAGGCCCTGGCGGAACTGCGGCGCGGCGGGATCGATGTTTTTGTCCAGATGGTGCCGGGCGAGCCGCGGGAGCCGCTCTCGGCCATCTTAGATTGAGCGAAGGGAACCATGCCAGACGTCCATGATGCGTTGTTGATCGCCCTGGTCTGCGCCGTCTGTTCCCTGGACCTCATCTCGGCCTTCCAGGTGATGGTCTCAAGGCCTTTGGTGGTCGGCGTCCTTTTAGGCGCCGTCCTGGGCGACCCCGGAACGGGCCTGGCCAGCGGCATGATCCTCGAGCTGATCTGGCTCCAGCAGATCGAGGTGGGCAGCGTGGTGCCGCCGGATTTCACCCTCGGCGCCGCGATCGCCGCGGGCGGGGCCGTCCTGCTGCGGCGCTGGCATCCAGAGATCAGCCGTGAGGCCTGTGTGGCGGCCACCTTGCTGGCGTCGGTCCCGGTGGCCTGGATGGGCGGTGTGGCCAACCTTTGGCAGCGGCGGCGCCACGCGGGCCTGGCGGCTTGGGCCGAGAACGCCCTGGAAAAAAAGGGCGACGAGTCGGCCCTGGCCAAGGCCGTGGCGATGTCCCTGGGCCTGACCTTCATCAACGCCTTCGTGCTGGCCATGCTGGGATTGCTGCTGGTGGTGCCCGCGCTGTCCTCCCTGATGGGCTCCCTGTCGACGGCCGTTCTAGGGGCGCTGGGTGGGCTGTACTGGCTGGCCTTGCTGCTCGGCTTCGCGGTCCTGGTCGATCATTTCTGGCAGGGGCGTTGGTTCAGGATCTTCGGGACAAGTTTTGTGCTGGCGGCCCTGGCTTCGAGCTATGCGGGCTTGAGCGGCGGGGCGCTGTTGGGCATCTCGGTCGCGGTGGGCATCGGGTTGGCTTTCGTGGGCCTGTCGCTCGCCGACGCCGCGCAAGAGGGGCCCTCGTGAACCCGACCCTCTGGCGCATGGTCTTGCGCAGTTTTTTCATCCAGTGCGCCTGGAATTTTGAGCGCATGCAGAACCTGGGCTTCGCCTTCGCCATGGCGCCCGCGTTGAAACGCCTGTACCCGGACAAGGAGCGCCGGATCATGGCGCTGCGGCGGCACATGGAGTTCTATAACAGCCATCCTTTCATGTCCCCCCTGATCCTGGGGAGCGCGCTGCGGGTGGAAGAGGACGCGCTGGCCGCTGGCAAGGAACCGGGAGCCATGGTCAGCTCGTTGAAGCAGGGGCTGATGGGCCCTTTGGCCGCCATCGGGGACGCGCTGTTCTGGAACACGCTGCGGCCCCTGGCCACCCTGGCCTCCGCGGCGCTGCTCTGGGCCCTGCCCCAGGTCCAGCCGCTGGTGGTGGCGGGCCTGTATCTGGCCATCTTCAACCTTCCCCACCTGGCCTTCCGCATCCTGGGGATCCGGCAGGGATACGCGCTTGGGGTGCAGGTGGCCGGTTTTCTGGCGAAGGTCGACACCCAGAAGATCATTGCGCGGCTGCGCATCGTAGCCCTGGTGGTCATGGGCGCCGCGCTGGCCTGCCTGGGCCGCTTGAAAGACCCTGGCGGCCCAGCTTCGCTGCCCTTTGGCGGGGACCTCGGGTTCGTGGGCCAGGGTTTCGTGATGCTGGTCGCGCTGCGTTTGAAGGTGCCAGTGACCTGGATCCTTGCCGGGGCCGGCCTGCTGGCTTTTACGCCGTTCTTGAGGACCTTATGAGCCTTGTCAAAGAGATCCCCATCGTCAACAAGCTGGGCCTGCACCTGCGCGCGGCGGCCCAGTTCGTGCAGACGGCGAATAAATACCGCTGCGACGTCTGGGTGACGAAGGACGAGCGCCGCGTGAACGGCAAGAGCATCATGGGCGTCATGACCTTGGTGGCCGCGGTGGGGAGCAAGATCCTGGTCGAATGCGACGGCGAGGACGGCGAGGCCTGCATCCAGGCCCTCGAAGTCCTGGCCGCGGGCCGTTTTGGGGAAAAGGAGTAGCGCGTGATCTTGAAGGGCGTCCCAGCCTCGCGGGGGATCATCATCGCTCCGGCCTACGTGTCCGGCAGCGGCGAACTGGAGGTCAAGAAGAACCGGCTCCCGGCCCAATCCGTGGAGCGCGAACTCGCGCGCCTGCATGAGGCCATCCAGCGAACGCGCGAACAGCTGCTGGACCTGAAGCGCAAGGTCGCCACGGACATGGGCCAGCGGCAGTCCGAGATCTTCAATGCCCATATCCTGTTCATCGAAGACCCCAGTTTCCTTGTCGAGACCAGCGAGCAGATCCGCCGAGACCGTTTCAACGCGGAATGGTCGGTCTGGCAGTTCGCCGAACGCTACGCCAAGATGCTGGCGGACGTCCAGGACTCGAACTTGAGCGAGCGGGTGGGGGATATCCGCGATGTGGCCAGGCGCCTGGTCGAAAATCTGCGCGGCGGGCCCCTGGCCCACCTGGAAAAGCTCGACCACAAGGTGATCATCGTGGCCGTGGATATGAGCCCGTCCGAGACCGTGCAAATGGACATGACCAATGTCTGCGGATTCGCCACCGACCAGGGCGGCCCCACCTCCCACACCGCCATCATCGCCCGCACCATGGAGATCCCGGCGGTGGTGGGCCTGGGCCATGCCAGCTCGCAGATCAAGACGGGCGACTTGCTCATCCTGGACGGCGGCGGCGGGATCTTGGCCGTCAATCCGGACAAGGATCTGCAGGCCGAATACAGGGCCCTCCAGAAGAAAGAGGCGGTCAAAGACCAGGCCTTGAAGCGCCTGCGCCGCCTTCCCGGCGTCACGAGAGACGGGGTGCGCATCCAGTTGGCGGGCAATATCGATTTGCCGGAAGAAGCCAAGGCCGTCATGGACCGCGGGGCCGAGGGCGTGGGCCTCTTCCGCACCGAGTATCTTTTCCTGAACCGCCATAATCTGCCGACCGAGGAGGAGCAGTTCCAGGCTTATCGCCTGGCCAGCAAGTCCTGCGCCCCCCATCCCGTGGTCATCCGGACCCTGGACTTGGGCGGCGACAAGCTGATGGCCCATCTGGGGCTTTCCTCCGAGATGAACCCGTTCTTGGGACTGCGCGCCATCCGCCTCTGCCTGGCGCATCCCTATGTGTTCAAGGTGCAGCTGCGGGCCATCCTGCGCGCCAGCCATTTTGGCCCGATCAAGATCATGTACCCCCTGATCTCGGGCTTGGAAGAGCTGCGCCAGGCCAACCAGATCCTCAACGAGGTGAAACGGGACCTGTCCAAGCGGGGCATCCCCTACGACCCGGCCGTGGAGGTGGGGGTGATGATCGAGGTCCCTTCAGCGGCTTTGATCGCCGACCACCTGGCCCTAGAGTCCGCCTTTTTTTCACTGGGGACCAATGACCTGATCCAATACACCATGGCGGTCGACCGCGGCAACGAGCGGATCGCCTATCTCTACGACCCCCTGCATCCCGCCCTGCTCAGGACCATCCAGTATGTGGTGGAACAGGCCCGCAAACAGGGGCGAAAGGTCAGCGTCTGCGGCGAGATGAGCGGCGTGCCCCTCTATGCGCTGGTCCTGCTGGGCCTTGGGGTGGAGGGCATGTCGATGTCCGCGGCTTCGCTGCCGCTGGTCAAGAAGATGATCCGCCACGCCTCTTTTGCAGAGGCTGAAGCCTTGGTGCGGGAGGCCATGAAACTGCCGACCGCCACCGAGATCCGAGAATTTTTGAGGGCAAGCGAACTAGGCCGCATGGCCGAGTCCGCCTGATCTTCCTGAAACCGACCATGCATAGGACCCGGGCCCGCATTTTATTGCTCTTGTTCTGCCTACCCCTGCCCTTGCGCGCCGCCCTGCGCCTCGATATAGCCACCCCCCTGCTCAACGCGGTCATCAAAAAAGAACTGTCCGGGGTCTTCAACGGCCAGGTGCGATTTGAAGGCCTTCGCAGCAACCTGATATCTTTTGTCGAGGTCAGGGACCTCAGCGTCCTGTCGGCGCAGGGAGAGCCTTTGTTGAACGTCGCGAGCCTGCGTCTGGACTGCGCGGTCCTGGATTTCGTGGCGGGGCGCAAGACCCTGCGCAACGCGCTGACCCTGGTGACCGTGCAAGGGATGAAGCTCTCGCTGACCAGGGACGAAAAAGGCCGTTGGAACGTCGCGGGACTGCTGGCGGTCCAGGCTCCGGCAAGCGCTTCCACCGGCGTTCCGGCTCCTAAAGGCGCCCCGATCGTGCCCTTGAAGGTGCTGCTGAAAGACTCCAGTGTCGCCTTCAGCGACCAGGGCAAGGGCTTTCACTCCTCCCTCAGCATCGTCGAAAGTGTGCTGGGAGCCGGGGAATACCCGAAGGTCTCTTTCAGCGTCCTCGGACGCAGCGAGGGACAGAAGCGCGACAACCTTTCTCTCTCAGGCATCTTTAATGTCGCCACGGGGAGCTTGGACGCCCGCCTGGGCCTTGACGAAGTGGCGCTGAAGACCTATTTGAACTACCTGATGCCGCCTGGCGGCCCCCAGTTCAGCGCCGGAGCCGCGTCCATGAACCTGAGGCTGCGGCGCGAGAGCAAAAAAACGCCGCTGGAATACGAGGGGCGCGCGGACCTGCGGGGCGGCGCCATGAAAATACCCGGGGTGAGCGGAGGGATCCGCGCCTGGGAAGGCGTCGTGGATTTTGACCGGAATCGCGTGAAGGTCGATAGTTTGAGCGGTGAATTCTTGGGGTCGCGATGGGTCGCCAAAGGGGAGCTTCGCGACCTTCTCTCTCCAGAACTGGACCTGACGCTCCAGAGCTCCGGCTTGGGCTTGGCGGACCTTTCCTCCCAGATCCGCGCGCTGGCACCGCTTTCCCTGTCCGGGACCGCGTCGCTGACCATCACATTCATCGGAAAAGCCGCTTCGCCCACGATCGAAGTGGAACTCGACGCTCCTTCCATCCGCGTGGCCGGGATCGACCTCGAGCGGGTCCTGGCCGGGGTGCAGCTGGACAAAGAACACGTCAAGATCGGCTCGCTTCGGGCCAGCCTCTGGGGCGGCCTTTTGGAAGGCGGGGGGGAAGCGGTGTTTCCCTCCAATAAAAAGCGGGGAGCCCCTGGCCGTTTGGATGCCAAGCTGGCGGTACGCGGGATCGAATTGGCGCGCTGGCGCTACAAGGGACGCAATTATTTTCCTCTGACCGGCACCGCCAACGTGGATATCCAGGCCCGGGGAGATCTGGCCGCTCCTGGGTTGCACGCTGACCTGGCGAGCGACCGGGTTTTTCTGGGAGGCAAGGATCTCGGAAAACTTGAGATCGCCTGCGACCTGCTGGCCCGCGATCTGAGGGCGCACGTGAAGGCCTGGAAAGGCTCTTTGGAAGGGGATATGGGGCTGCGCCTGGAAAACGGCGGGACTTTTCACGATTCAAAGTTCAGCGTCCGGCGCTTTTCGCCGGACGAAGCGGCCGCGGCGCTGGCTATCGCGCCGGATTGCTCCTGGCTGACCCCGGCTTTGCGCGCGAAGCTGTCCTCCTGGAAAAGCTTCGGCCGCGCGAACGTGGATCTCGATGTCGAATTGGCCGGGCGAGCCTCCCATCCTGACCTCACCTTGGATATCCTGCGCGGTGAGGGCCGGCTCTTGACCCCGGCGAGAGGTCCCTGGGCCACCCAGGATCCGGCCGGCCTGCCATTCAAGGTCCAGGGCCTTGTGAGCCTGGTCCCAGGGAGCCTGACTTTGGGAAGCGACAAGAAAGCCCTGCAGGCCAGTGTCAATCACAAGGGCCGTGAGGTCCGAGCGTTACTTATGGGATCCCTGCCTTATTACGAGGAGGATGGGGTGGCAGGGCAGGGTATGAACCTGACCATGACCGCGGATTTCAGGGCGCTGGAGGCCCTCAAGATATTCAAGGGCGCGTCGGGGGAGGGGAAACTGACCATGCGTTTCGACGGCGGCCTGGACGCGCCGAGCGCCTATGGGACTTTGAGCGTTAAGAATTTTGGCCTGAAGATGGAAAAAAACTTCAGGGATCTGCGCAACGGGACCGCTGAGATCAAATTTGATGGCCAGGATGTGAAGCTGAAGAATCTGAGCTTTGAATCGGGTGGAAGATTCGACCTGGAAGGTGAACTTGATTTTTCCGAAGGCTGGATGCCGTATGGCAGTCTCAAGGCCCATACGGATTCCAAAGGGCTGGAGATGGTCGACCTTGCCGGCGTAGTCGATGGCTACGTTGTGCTCGACGATCCTAAGCTCCCGCTGACCTTAGATTTTAAGGGCGAGGACGGCTTGACCTTAGAGGGAAAATTACGCCTCTACAATACGGTATTGCGCGTTCCTAAGCTGAGTTCGCTGCCTGTTGAGGACCGAAAGGCGGCGTATCCCATCGCTTTTGACATGAAGGCGGCCGTTGGAAAGAACGTATGGATCAAGAAAGAGGAGGAGGCGCTGGATGTCTTTGATCTACCGAAACTGTTTGGACGCCTCGTTAATTCCGTGGTCGAAAACTACCGGTCGCCCGCCTTCGAATTCTTGCTTTCGCCCACCGAACGCGATTTTGAGGTCCAAGGGACGCTCCGGGATCCGCAGCTGACTGGCACGCTGGGCATTCAGCGAGGGGCCCTGCATTTTCTTGAGAATGATTTTCAGATCGACACCAGCGCCAAGGTCACCTCGCGCAGCGGAAATAACGAAGGGGTCGACCAAACGGAGCAAGGTCGTTCGGAATCCGGTGTTAAGACGGCGCGGGTGGTCTTTTATAATGGGAAGCGAGGGGATGTCAATGCGGTGGCCACGGCCAAGGTGCGTTATTACGTCGAGAACGCTTTCACCGGCAGGCAGGACCCCAAATCGGTTATGGTCTCCCTGATCCTGACTCCCCTTTCTGAAGAGGCCCTTGTATCGGCTGGCCTTCAGGACGCCTTTCTGAATTACACCATGAATTTTTCCTCGGATCCGCCGTTGAGCAACGACCATGATCAGGAAAAGAGCGCCATACTGAGTCTGCTGGTCCTGGGGGTCCCCCTTTCCCAGAATGCCCCCGAGGCCTCAGGCCCCCTGCTCAGCCAGGACAAGGATCAGGGTCGTGACCTGCAGGTGGCTTCGAATCAACTTGGGAAATGGGTGTCCAAGGTCATTCGGAAATCCATATCCCGGGTCACCGGATCCATTGGTAGCCGCTGGGTGGATTATTTCAGGGTGGCCCCAAAAATACGCTTTCAGGGGGCCAATCCCCGCTCAGGGGTGGCGACCACGGGCGGGTCCCAGGCGGCTTCCAATCAGATCCAAGAAAACACCACCAGTTTGAGCTGGCTGGTCGAGGCCGGGAAAAATGTGGTCAGCGACCTTTGGCTCTCGTTGCAGGTGGTCTCCTTCAGCGAGGAGGAATTGAGCGCCATCCGGGCCCAGAGCAGCTCGTTGCTTGCCAATGCCTCTCAAGCCAAGGAGGTCCGGTCCGCGGGAGTGCGGGGCGTGGCAGAATACCGCATGACTCCGACCCGCATCTTTGAGTTCTCCTACAGCTACAGCTTGGACGAGAATCTCGATCCGATCGCTTTCAACCAGGGCGACCTTGAGGTGGCCCGACGCTTTTACGGTGGCTTACGTAACACCCTGCCCTTGGAC
>JAZKAF010000054.1:0-9714 GCA_040389285.1 candidate division FCPU426 bacterium | reverse complement strand
CACGCCGCGGCTATCGCGGCGGCGGCGGGTGGACCTCATCCTGGACAAGGAGCGCGTGCCATGAAGACCCTGCGCATGGACCTTCACACTCACACCCTCTATTCGCACGATAGCGTGCTGAAGCTGGAGCATTACGTCGAGGCTTGCGTGCGCAAAGGCATCAATTGCGTGGCGGTCACGGACCACAACGAGATCGACGGGGCCAAGCGCATGCAGAAGATGGCGCCCTTCAAGGTGATCGTGGGCGAGGAGATCCGCACCCGGGACGGCGAGATCAGCGGTCTTTTTTTGAAGGAGCGCATCCCGCCCAACTTAAGCGCCTTTGAGACCATCCGCCGCATCCGGGAACAAAAGGGGCTGGTCTACATCCCCCACCCTTTCGCCTCCGGCGTGTTCATGCGCCTGAAACAGCACGTGCTGGAGTCGGTGGTGGACGAGATCGACATCGTGGAGGGCTGGAATAGCCGGGGCTTATTACGCGCGGACGACGATCGCGCGCGCGCCTTCGCCGAGCGCCACGACCTGCCTTTCGCGGCCGGGTCCGACGCGCACAGCCGTTTCGAGCTGGGCTCGGCCTATGTGGAGATGAAGGATTTCAAGACGAAGGAGCAGTTGCTGAGGAATCTGCGGGAGGGGCGCTTGTTCGGAAGGAAGACCAACTTGCTTTTCCCGGCCTCTTCGGTGGTGCTGGGACGGGCCAGGGTCCTGGGCGGCCACCGCACGGACAAGGCACGCGAAAAGCGCCGCACCAGGAACCCCACCAAGAAAATTTTTTCAGACGACTTCTGAGCCCAGGCAGGTCACATCTTCGGGCTGACCATCTCGCTGGGAACGATCCACTTGTCAAAATCCTCGCTGCTGACCAGCTTCAGGGCCAGCGCGGCTTCCTTGAGGGTGCTGCCCTCCTGGTGGGCCTTTTTCGCGATCTTGGCGGCGTTGTCGTAGCCGATGTGGGGGTTCAGGGCGGTGACCAGCATCAGCGAACGCCGCATCAGCTCATCGATGCGCTGGCGGTTGGGCTCGATGCCAGCGGCGCAATGGTGGGTGAAACCTTCGACGCCTTTGGCTAATAAGCGCACGGAGTTCAGGTAATTGTGGATGATCAGGGGCTTGTAGACGTTCAGCTCGAAATTGCCCGAGGCGCCCCCGAAATTGATGGCCACGTCGTTCCCGAGCACCTGAGCGCAGATCATGGTCAGCGCCTCGCTCTGAGTGGGGTTGACCTTCCCGGGCATGATGGAGGATCCCGGCTCGTTCTCCGGGATCGAGATCTCTCCCAGCCCGGCGCGGGGCCCCGAGGCCAGCCAGCGCACGTCGTTGGCGATCTTCATCAGCGAGCAGGCCAGCGTCTTCACCGCGCCGTGCGAGAAGACCAGGGCGTCGTGCCCGGCCAGGGCCTCGAATTTGTTGGGCGCCGAAACAAAGGGCTTGCCGGTCAGCGCGGCGATCTTGCCCGCCGCCTTGGCCGCGAACTGGGGGTGGGTGTTCAGGCCGGTGCCCACGGCCGTGCCGCCGAGCGCCAATTCGTAAAGGTGGGGCAGGGTCAGGGCCACGCGGCGCATGCCGTTGTCCAGCATCTGCACCCAGCCGGAGATCTCCTGGGCCAGGGTCAGGGGCACGGCGTCCATCAGGTGGGTCCTGCCGATCTTGATGATGCCGTCGAATTGGGCCGCCTTGGCGTTCAGCGTGTCCCGCAATTCGGCCACGGCCGTGATCAGGGGGCCGACGCAGTCCACCGCGGCGATGTGCATGGCGGTGGGGAAGGTGTCGTTGGAGCTCTGGGCCTTGTTCACGTCGTCGTTGGGGTGCACCGGTTTCTTGCTCCCCATGACCCCGCCGGCGATCTCGATGGCGCGGTTGGAGATCACCTCGTTCACGTTCATGTTGCTCTGGGTCCCTGATCCGGTCTGCCAGACCACCAGGGGAAAATGGTTGTCCAGGCGCCCGTCGATCACTTCGTCCGCGGCCTGGACCATCAGGTCGGCCTTGGACTCCTCCAGCAGGCCCAGCTCCACGTTGGTCATGGCCGCTGCCTTTTTCAGGATCCCTAAGGCCCGGATCATCTCGCGGGGCATGGTGTCGCGTCCCGCGCCAGCCTGGAAATGCTCTAACGATCGCTGGGTCTGGGCGCCCCAATACTTGTCGCCGGCCACCGAGATATCGCCCATCGAGTCCTTTTCAATGCGTGTGCTCATGCCGCAGGCTCCTCTTTTTTCACCGGGTTCTCACCCATGATATTGGCTCCGGCGTCGACGAAATGGATCTCGCCGGTGACGCCGCTGGAAAGCGGGCTCGCCAGGTAAAGGGCGGCGTTGCCGACCTCGTCGGCGCTGACCGAACGGCGCAGCGGTGTGCTGGCCGCTGCCATTTTGAGCTTTTCCTTGAAACCGCTGATGCCGCTGGCGGCCAGGGTCTTGATGGGCCCGGCCGAAATGGCGTTCACCCGGATCCCTTTGGGACCCAGGTCCGCGGCAAGATAGCGAACCGAGGATTCCAGGGCGGCCTTCGCCACGCCCATCACGTTGTAGTTGGGGCTCACCTTGTCGGACCCGTAGTAGGTCAGGGTGATGATGGAGGCGCCTTCGTTCAAAAGGGGCAGGGCGGGCCGGGTGATGGCCACCAGCGAGTAAGCGCTGACGCCAAGGGCCAGATGGAAGCCGTCCCGCGAGGTGTTGACGAATTCACCCTCCAGGTCGACCCGGTTGGCGAAGGCGATGGCGTGGATCAGGATGTCGAACTTGCCCCAGGTTTTGGCCAGGGTCTCGTAGACCGCGGCGATCTGGGCGTCGTTCCCAGCGTCGCAGGGTTCCACTAGGCGGCTGTTCACTGACTCTGCCAAGGGGCGGACCCGTTTTTCGAGGGCCTCGCCCAGGAAAGTGAAACCCAGTTCAGCGCCTTCGCGGTGCAGGGCCTTGGCGATGCCCCAGGCGATGGAGCGCTCGTTGGCGACCCCAAAAATCAGCGCTTTTTTGCCGTCTAAAAGACCCATGAACGATGCCCCTCCTAGGGAAATGAAGTCATAAGATAACGGTTTTCAGGCCCAAAGTCCAGTTCACGCCTAGCCAGCTTCCGTCCAATAATGCTAAGATAACGCCGTGAGCACACCACTTTGGAACAAGAAACTGAAATGCCCCTTTTGCGGCGGCGAATTTGAGACCACCCGTCTCAGGTCCTCGGCCGTCCGGGTAAAGGAAAAGCAGAGCGATTTCGGCTGCGTTTTTGAGGCCGAAAATCCTTATTTTTATGCCATCACCGCCTGTCCGCATTGCAGCGTGGCGGCCCGCAACGAGGAATTCGAGAAGATCAACGCGAGCTATGAGCCGAAGTTGATAGAAGTCAGCAAGAAGCTGCGCCAGATGAAGGACAAGCCGGATGTCTTCCAAACCGGCGAACTCAGCCCGGAACAGGCCATCCGCCGCCACGAACTGGCGATCGCCATGCACAAGTACCGCGGCCATGCCGAAGCCGGGGAATTGGCCGGCCTTTGGATGCATGTGGCCTGGATACGGCGCCTGCAAGGCGACGCCGAAAAGGAGCGGTCGGCCCTGGCCGCCGCCGAGGCGGCCTATCTGGAGTTTTTTGAAAAAGGGAGCAAGTTCCCTGAAAGGCTGGGCGAACCCGGCATCCTCTACATGATCGGCGAGATCCAAAGGCGCACCGGGCGCCTGCGCGAGGCGCGGGCCTCGTTCAGCCGGGCCCTTTACAGCAAGGAATTGGCGTCCTACCCCACGGTCGAAGGGCTGTTGCGGGAAGGCATGCTCATCGCGAAAGAAGAAACGGATAAGGCGTAACCATGGCCCTGACAAAGATCAGCATCACCAAGGAACTGCGGGGGTTCGGCACGGCGGACCTCCTCGTGATCCTGATCCTGGTCGGGATGTTGGGAGGCCTGCTGGCGGTCGGGCAGCAATGGGTCTCGCCTTTCCACGCGGCGGTGCAGATCGACCTGTCGCCCTGGGCCTTGATCGGCTACTGCGCCTCCTCGCTGGCGCGCAATTTTGCGGCCTTTCTGGTCTCGCTGGCCGTGGCTTTTTGGTGGGGGATCTGGGCGGCGAAGAGCCGCGCCGCGGAAAAGATCCTGATCCCGCTCGTGGACATACTCCAGGCCATCCCGGTGCTCGGCTTCATGCCTGGACTGGTCCTCGGCCTGGTGCATCTTTTTCCCCATTCACGGATCGGCCTCGAACTGGCCTGCGTGCTGATGATCGTGACCAGCCAGGCCTGGAACATGATCCTCAGCGTCTATCAGTCCGTCAAAGGCATCCCCACCCCCATGCGGGATATGGCCGATAACGCGGGTTTAAGCCGTCGGCAGCGGTTCCTGCATCTCGAATTGCCCTTCAGCATGACTCCCCTGGTCTGGAACTGCATGCTCAGCGTGGGCAACGGCTGGTTCTTCGTCACCGTGACCGAGGCCTTTGTGCTCGGGTCCCAGGATTTCCGCCTTCCGGGCATCGGCTCTTACATGTCCGTGGCCATGGAGACCGGGAATATGCGGGCCATGGTCTACGGGGTCACGGCCATGGCCGTGATGGTGGTGGCTCTGGATCAGCTGCTGTGGAGGCCCCTGGTGGTCTGGGCTGACCGCTTTCGCACCGATGACCAGGCGCCCATGGACCCGCTCAGCTCGCCGGTCCTGAGATTTTTTCTGGGCTCCAAGTTCCTGATCCGTTTGGGCGACAGGGTCTACGCCCTGGTACGGAGCAACGACGGGGGCCACGGAAAGCCGACGCCTCGGCGCAGGATCGGTGTGGAGCCTGCCTCGCTGGGAGCGCGGCTTCAGAGCGTGCTGGGAGTCGCTTTCTTGGGGGTCCTGGCCTTGGGCGCCTGGCGCATGCTGGCCTTTTTCCACGAGATCAGCCTGCAGCGTTGGGGAGCGGTGCTGGGCGAGGCCGGTCTGACCCTATGTCGCATCCTTGTGGCCATGCTGCTCTGCGCGGTTTGGGCCATCCCGCTCGGGGTCAAGATCGGGTTGAATCAGCGCCTAGCCAAGTACCTGCAGCCGGTGATCCAACTCTTCAATTCCTATCCCGCGCCGCTGCTCTTTCCAGCCCTTTTAGCGGGATTCCTCTACTTCGGCTGGGACATCGAGGTCTCCTCGGTGTTGCTGATGATGGTGGGGACCTTCGCCTACCTGCTCTTCAACGTGATCGGCGGGGCCTCGCTGATCTCTCAGGAGCAAAAGGACGTCTGGGCCTGCTACGGACCGAGTAGCCTGGCCTACTGGAAAAAGTTCATCTTTCCGGCCATCCTGCCCTCGCTGGTGGTGGGCCTCAACACCATGATGGGCGCCGCTTGGAACGCGACCATTGTCACGGAGTTCGTGCGCCTGAGGGGCCAGGACCATGTGGTCAAGCATGGCCTGGGCGCCACCATCAATCTGGCCACGGACTCAGGCGATCTGGCGTTGCTCACCGCGGCGGTCTTTGTGATGGCCGCCTTGGTCGTGGCCATCAATCGCGTGTTCTGGTCTCCGCTTTCGGATTACGCGGCCAGGCTCTCGGCTTGAACGCCAACAGGGAATCTTCCATGGATCCAAACCAGGCAAGCCTCAGCCAGACAGTCCTGCTCGAATTGAAGGACGTCGAGGTCGACTACGTGTCCGGGAGCCATAGCGCGAGGCTCTTGGACCAGGTCAACCTGAGCGTGCACGTGGATGAGATCGTGGCGATCCTTGGGCCTTCGGGCTCGGGAAAGACCTCGCTGATGCGCGTCGCCGCGGGCCTGAGCCGGCCTGGCGCCGGGCAGGTCCTATTCCGCGGGGAGTCGATCACCGGACCCCATCCCCAGATCGGCGTCGTTTTCCAGACCCCGGCGCTGTTCCCCTGGATGACTACCCAGCAGAACATCGAGCTCGGGGTGGAGAACCGCCACCTGGACGCCGAAAAAAAGGCGGCCGCCGTGACCTGGGCCATCGACCGGGTGGGCTTGGAAGGCCACGAAGAGGCGTACCCGCGCGAACTTTCCTCGGGCGTGAAGACGCGGGTCGGCCTGGCGCGGGCCCTGGCCGCCCAACCCGAGCTACTCTGCCTGGATGACCCTTTTTCGGGCCTCGACGTGCTGAACGCCGAGAACATGCGTAATGAGCTGGTGTCGCTGTGGCAGAACACGGACGTCAATCCCAAGGCTATCCTCATCGTGACCCACAACATCCAGGAAGCCGTGGCCCTGGCCAGCCGGGTGGTCATCCTTTCGGGAACGCCCGCGCGCATGAAAGTCCAGGTGCAGAACCACCTGGCCTATCCGCGCAATCCCAATTCGCCCGAGTTCCAGGAGATGGTCTCCCAGATCCACACCTTGATCACCCGCGACACCATGCCGGACGAAGGGATCTCGGTTCCCGGGCGCTTTCAGCAGAGGCTGGCGCCGCTGCCGCGCGCGGAATTCGGCCAGATCATCGGCTTGCTGGAGGCGCTGGACGACAGCAAAGGTCATTTTGACGTCTTTGATTTCGTGGCCGAGACCCGCAAGGAATATTCCTCGGTGCTGATGGTGGTCAACGCCGCCGAGATGATCGAGTTCGTCAGGACGCCCAAGGACCACGTCGAGATCACCGAATTGGGAAGGCAGTTCCTGCGCTCCGACGTGAACGGCCGCAAGATCCTGCTGAACCTGCAGTTGCAGAAGCTGAAGTTGGTGAACCTTGTCGTGGAGATGCTGAAGCGGGCCCACGAACACCAGGTGGCGCGCGAGCTTATCCTGGAGGAGTTCGCCCTGCTCTTTCCCTCCGAGAACCCGGCCCGTCTTCTCAGCACGTTCATCGCCTGGGTGCGCTACGCCGAGCTGATGGGCTATTCGGCGCGGCGGGGCCAGCTCTATCTTGACAGGCTCTTCGTGATGCAGGACGGGGCGATCCAGGAGATCAAGTCCCCCAAACCCTCACCGCGGCCCAAGGCGCCGCCGACCGTGACGCCGTCCGACGAGCCGCCGGCGTGAAGGTGGCGGTGCTCGGCGGCGGCTGCGTCGGCCTGGGAGTGGCCAGGGAGCTCGCGGGACTGGGTTGCAGGGTGACGGTGCACGAAAAAAATCCAAGCTTTGGAGCCGAAGCCAGCCGGGCCGCGGCCGGGATGATCGGGCCCCAGTCCGAGGCCATGGATGACGACGCCTGCTTCGCCGCCACCCTGGCCTCGCGGGATCTTTGGCCGGACTATGCTGCTGCGCTTCAAAAAGAGAGCGGCGTGGACCTGGGCTTCCATACCCAGGGTGCCCTGCATCTGGCCTTTGGCGCTGGCTACGAAAAAAGGCTGGAAGCCAAATACGGCTGGCAAAAGAAAAAAGCGGGATCTTTGGAGCGCCTGGAAGGCCAGGCGTTACGCGACCGCTATCCCTTTCTCCATCCGCGTGCGAGCTCGGCTTTTATCGTGGGCGGGGATTATTGGATCGACAATGAGTCGCTGATGGACGCCTTGGAAGCCGCCTGCCGTGGCCGTGGCGTAGAGCTGCGGGCCAACGCGACCGTGGATGCGGACGGCCTTGAGGTCCTAGGACGGGAAAACGATGCGCTCGTGCTGGCCAGCGGCGCCTGGACCGGACAGATCTTTCCGAAACTCGAAGGCCTTCGGCCGGTCAAAGGCCAGATGCTCTCTTTCAAGGTCCCTGCGGCCCTGATGCCGGACAAGCCCATCCACGCCGAATTCGTCTACCTGGTGCCCCGTGGCGCGGACCGCTTGCTGGTGGGCGCCACCGTGGAAGACGCGGGTTTTGACAAACGGCTGACCGGTGAAGGCATCGAATGGTTGCTGCAAAATGCCTTCGAGACCATGCCCGACCTGCGCGGCTGCGAAGTGGACCGGATCTGGGCCGGACTGCGTCCCGCTAGCGCGGACGGCTGGCCCATCCTCGGGCCAAGTCCTGAAAAGGGCGTTTTTATGGCTACAGGCCACTATCGACGGGGCATCCTGTTGTTACCGTTGACGGTCAAGGCCCTGGTCCACAGCGTGATGCAGGGCGGCCTGCCTGACGAAGCGCAGGTCTTCGCTTTTGAGCGCAGCCCCCTGAATAGGGCTTGAAATGGCTTTCAAGGACTATCCCGGTGGACGCGAGTACGAGGCTCTGTGGGCGCCGTATGCCCTAGCCAAGGACACGGTGGAACGATACCCCGAGGGCACCCAGGAACCCGGGTGCGAGGTCGCTCTCATCCGTTATGACGAGGCGGCCGGACTGCTCGAATTCCACCTCAGGGATCTGGTTCTGCCCTCGCGCTGCCCCCGCTTCGCTTCCCGCGCTTGCCCGCGCATGGAACCGATGGGCCACGAACCCGCCCAGGTGACCTGCAATTACTGGGACTATCCGCGCATGCAGGAGTTCGCGCCCGGGATCGAACTTTATCCGGAGTGGCAGCGCTTTGACTGCCACAAATATTACGCCCTTTTTCAGGCCCATCTGGTGGGTGAAGAACTGGCCCGGCAGCTCGGCGCGGAGTCGCGTTTTATCTGCTCGGGGCCGAACCCCGGTTCAGCGAAGCTGCTAGCCGTTTATGCGGGCTTCAGTTCAAGGCCAACCGCGTTCGAATGGAGAGGCGATTGAAGCCAGGTTTTTTTGACTATCACACCCATACGCCCTGGTGCCGCCACGCGGAGGGTCCGCTGGAGGCCTATGTGGAGGCCGCGCGGGAACGTGGACTCTCCGAGATCGGCATCTCGGACCACCTGCCCTGGCCCGCGGACCAGCATCCCAGCTGGACCATGAGCCGCGCCGAGTTCCCGGCTTACGTGGCCCAGGTCCGTGCGCTGCAAAAACGGCCGGGGGATCCCCGCATCCTCTTGGCGGCCGAAGCCGACTACTACAAGGGCCAGGTGGCGGCGACCCGGGACCTCATCAACGCGGTAAAACTCGATTACGTCATCGGATCGGTGCATGTGATCGGCGACTGGGGAATCGATGGCGAAGAGCAGATCGACGAATGGAAAAAACGGGATGTGGACGGGGTCTGGCGCGAATACTTTCAGGCCCTGAGGGAATCGGCCGCATGCGGGCTCTTTCACATCATCGGCCATTGCGACGTGGCCAAAAAATTCAACTACCGGCCCAAGTCGGACATGACAGCCGAGATGAAGGCCACGGCCGAGGCCTTCGCGACACACAAGGTGCTGGCCGAGATCAACACCTCGGGCTTAAGAAAGCCCTGCGCCGAGATCTACCCCTCGCCCGCATTTTTGGCCCAGCTGCGCGCCGCGGGCGTGGGTATCGTGCTTGGTTCGGATGCCCATAAACCAGGGGATGTGGCCCGGGATTTCGACCTGGGGCTGAAACTAGCGCGTTCGGCGGGTTATGACACCTTGCATCGCTGGGCGGGACCAGGGGAATTCGAGCCGGTGCCCATAAAATTGTTCGAATAACCAAGACTCCGGAGCGGCCGGAGGCACGTATATAATTAATATAGAAGGAATGGAGACCATGGATCTGGATGCCATCAACGAAAAGTTTGCTTCAGCTCATCCGAGCGAGATCATCCGCTGGGCGGTGGATGAGTTCGGGGATGACACGGCCATTTCCTCGTCCTTTGGGGCGGAGAGCGCCTGTCTGCTCGACTTGGCCACCCAGGTCAAGCCGGACATCAAGGTGGTCTTCGTGGACTCCGGTTTCTTGTTCGAAGAGACGATCCGCTTTAAAGAGGAGCTGAAAAAGCGCCTTAACCTGAATCTGGTGGAGTTCCTGCCAAAGATCCCCCACAGCGAATTTCTGGCCCAATACGGCAAGCTCTACGAAAAAGAC
>JAZKAF010000053.1:0-7221 GCA_040389285.1 candidate division FCPU426 bacterium | reverse complement strand
CCCGAGACCGCCGGGCCGACTTCCTCGCTGCTGCTGTCCACCAGCTTGTTGGCCGGAAGGTTCTTGGCCAGGGCTGCGGCCACCTGGGAGCCTACCTGGCCAGTGTTCGCGGCGCTGTCCCGCAGCTTGACCAGGTATTGGGGCTGGTCCGCTATCTGCTGGATCTCGGCGTCAGGAAATTCCGCTTTGAGGGCCTGGCGCAGGTTCTCCACGGGCTCCACCTTTTCCATGAACAGTTTCATGGCCGTGCCGCCGGAAAAATCGATGGCCAGTTTCGCCTTATGGCTGGCGATGCGGTAGAACCCGTAGAATCCGAGGATCATCAGGGCGCCAGAAAGGGCGAAGCCCAGGTAGCGTTTTCCGACAAAGTCGATGTTGGTCTTGCCGATCAGGGTGAACATAGTTCCTCTTTGTCTAGATGCTGAGACGGGGATAATGTTTTCTGAAGTCGAACACGGCCTTCGATATCATCAAGGCCGTGAACAACGATATGACCACGCCCAAGGACAAGGCCACGGCGAAGCCCTTGATGGGCCCGGTCCCGAACTGGAACAGCACCAGCGCGGTGATCAGCGAGGTCACGTGCGAGTCGAAGATGGTCCAGAACGCGTGGCTATAGCCGGCGTCGATGGCGGCCCTGACGGTCTTGCCGGCCTTGAGCTCCTCGCGGATCCTCTCGAAGATGATCACGTTGGCGTCCACGGACATGCCCATGGTGAGTACGATGCCGGCGATGCCAGGCAGGGTCAAGGTCGCGTGGAAGGCGGCAAGGCCGCCAAGAAGGAACAGCAGGTTGAAGAGCAGGGCCAAGTCGGCGATGAGGCCCGAGACCCGGTAGTAGACCAGCATGTAGAGCAGCACCGCCAACGTTCCGAACAGGGCGGCCATGGTGCCCTGGCGGATGGTATCGGCTCCCAGCGTGGGTCCCACCACGTATTTGTTCACGATCTTCAGCGGCGCGGGCAGCGACCCGGAGCGCAGGACCAGAGCCAGGTCTTTAGCCTGTTCCTTGGTGAACTGCCCCTCGATGACGCCGCGGCCGCCGCCAATGCGGCTTCGGATCACAGGCGCCGACTGGACCACGCCGTCCAGCACGATGGCGAGGTGGCGTCCGACATTTTCCTCGGTCAGGCGGGCGAAGCCGGTGGCGCCCTCGCTGGTCAGCTCAAAGGCGATGGTCGGCTGGCCGAACTGCGCCTGGTTGAACTGCACAAAAGCGTCTTTCACCGCGTCGCCGGCCATCAAAAGCCTGCTCTCGAGCACCATGCGGGTGCCGTCTTCGCGGTTCCGGCTGGTGGCGACCTCGATGCCCTCCGGCAATTTGGCGAGCACGTTGCCCGAGGAATCCATCACGTCGGCCAGGCTGACCCTTTCCGACACCAGCTTGAAATGCAATTGAGCGGTCTGCCCGATCAGGGCCTGAGTGCGCTCCGGATCCTTGTCACCCGGCAGCTGGACCACGATATATTTATAGCCTTCGCTCTGGATCAGCGGTTCTTTGGTCCCGATGGCATCCACGCGGTTGCGGATGACTTCCACAGCGCGCTCCACGGCCTCGGAGGCCTTCACCGCGGGGCGGCCGTCTTTGTCCAGGGGGATCTTATCGGTCTCGACTTCGAGCTTCAGGTAGGTCCCGCCCTGCAGGTCCAGCCCCAGGTTCAGGTTGGGGTTCTTGAAGTCGCCTTCATAAAAACGCGGGTATATCTCCCAGACCGAAAGCACCATCAAGGCCAGGGTGACGATCCAAACCATGCTGTTTTTTGTCATACGTCGGCGCCGAAAAAGGGGCAAAAATAAAGTGAAAATCGAAGAATTATATGGATTATGACCGCGTTTGTCAACATGGTGCGACCGTGCTTTTTTGATGATTCCACGTTAGAATGTGCGCTGTCAAAGCTGATCACATCTTGGGGGGCGGTCCATGAAAAGTATTTTTCTGCTGCTGGGACTCGGGATCCTATCTAGCCAAGTCGAGGCAGCTGGGCTCCGGCCCGCCGACCGACCCCTGTCCAAGCCGGTCGCTTTTCAGCCGAGCGTCAAACGGGGCGTCGGCCATTACTCCTCCCCATGGGATGAAGCCTCCAAGGAACGGAAAGACAGCCTTCTGGCTTCCTCCGTGGATGAACTGCGCCTCGCCTGGTACTACAACTGGGTCCTTTCTCCCTCGGCGATGGACCAGGGTGTCAAAGCGGGCTTTGTTCCCATGGCCTGGGATCATCAGCACATGCAGCCCGATCTTCTGGCTAAGCTGAAAGCCAAGGGCTACCCAGCGTTGCTGGGTTTCAACGAACCCGGACATCCCGGCCAGGCCCAGATGACGGTGGCGCAGACTTTGGATCTCTGGCCCAAGCTGGAGGCCACTGGGATGCGCCTGGGCAGTCCGGCGCCGGCCGACGCGAAATGGCTGGACGATTTCATGCCCCAAGCGATCCAACGGGGCCTGCGCGTGGATTTTGTGGCCCTGCATTCTTATCCCGATACTGCAGACACCGATGGCGTTGAAGTGGTGCGCGCCTTGGTCAGGAAATACTGGAAAAAATACAACAGGCCGATCTGGTTGACCGAATACTCCCTCCCGATCTTCGCCTGGCACCAGCACGCTCCCACCATGGAAGAGAACGCGTGGTTCGCCCGCGATTCATGCCTGATGCTGGAATCCCTGCCCTATGTGGAACGTTATGCCTGGTTCAGCACCGGCCCGGGCGCCGCGGAAGGCACGGGCAACGACGGATACGCGCCGACCGCCCTTTATGTGAGCAAGGGCGTCTTGTCCCCCGCTGGCATCGCCTACCGTGACGCCATGCTGCGTCCGGACCATGGCCTGCACTACAAGGTCTATCCGGGGACGTTCAAGGATTTTTCAGAGACGAAGGGGATGAAGGCGAAATCTGAAGGACGCGTGGTGGGCTTCGACCTCTGGGCGGACAATTCAGAAGGGGATGCCGCCATCGAATTCAACGGATACCTGGAGCTGCCGCGCGACGGCTATTACGAATTCACGCTTTCCGATCCTGCCAGCGCCCTCTATCTGGGCAAGACCAAGGTTGGAAGGCCCAGGATCGGACTGGCCAAAGGCCGCCATAAATTCCGTGTGACCGCCTTACGCCAAGGCGAGCATCCTGGGCTGCGCGTCACCTTGCGCGGGCCGGAGATGAAGCGCCAAGGCATCCCGCTGGACGCGCTTTTCCTTCCCTGACCTTACTTGATCACCGCGACCCGGGCGTTGGTCCGGTAGTTGCTGGCTTCGAGATGGACGATGTAGACCCCGCTGGCCACGGTCTGACCAGCGCTGTTGCGTCCGTCCCAGTTCCTGCGGTCGCTCAAGTAGGGTGTCCGCGCATCCGCCGCGGCCACATCCTCGTCAAATAGCGTTTGGACGTAGCGCCCCTGAAGCGTGTAGACCTTCACCCAGGCGTGCCCTGGCTGGACCAGGGTGAACTGCACTGGGCAGGACTCCCCTTTGTCCGGATTGAAGGAGTTGCGGAACAGAAGCACGTTGTTCTCCGGGGCCGGAATGCTGGCCGTAGCAAGCTGATAGGATATCCCCTCCATCCCATCGGGTAATTGAGCGTCCACCGGAACCACCCGATACACATAACTATAGCCAAAATCAGTGCTCATATCAGTGTAGCTGTAGGCCGTGATAGTCGCCGAGACCATGGCCACGTCCGCCAGAAACGTGAAGACGGATCCCCCATCCGAGCTACGGTAGACCCGGTAGGCATGGACGTCGAAGCCCTCACAGCAGACCTGGCTCGCGGCCGCCTTCCAACTGAGGCGCACATCTTTTTTATGGACGACCTGGGCCTTGACCGAGGGATCGTCGGCCGGAGGCGTTAAAGGATTGAACGGCGTCACGCATGTCTCTTCGCTCTTGGGTCCCTCCCCCAGACCACTGGTTGAAATGGAGCTAATGGAATAGCAGTAGAGCTGAAGATTGAGAGGCGTGGTATCGGTGAGCGTCTGCACCACGTAACTGAGAGCTAGGTAAGAATCAGGACCCACCTCGTGAAGCAGGGGCAGCGGCCCCGCATAATCCCCACCCGCATTCCTTCGATACACGTTGTACTTGGATTGGTCGGTTTTGCTGGCCAGCCATTTGATGGTCACCAAATTCTTGCCCGGGAAAAAGGCGAAATGGACCGGGGGCTTGCTAGGACTACTAGGAGTCACGGTCACGCTGGAGGCCGCATCAGCTTCCCGCCCCAGGCTGTCTAGGACGCTGACGTAATAGGCGTAGTGGCTGGAATTCACGACGCCGAGATCCGTGAAACTGCTGATGCTAACGGACAAGGGAAAGCCCGGATCCGCGCCCTGGGCCTTGAACGCAGGGGGCGACGAAGCGTAGGCGTAACGATAGATCTTATAGGGTAAAGCTGCCAGCGCGCCGGTGCTGCCGTTATGGGTGGGGGCATTCCAGGACAGATCGACCCGGCTGTCCCCTGCGACGGCCACGGTGAAGGTGAGCTTGCTGGGGTAAGTGAGCGGAGACACCGGCCCAAAGAGCAGGAACGAGGATTCGCCGGAAGGAAGGCCCGCGCTTCCAACCGCGGAGATGGCGTAGCGATAATCGGTTAAGGGCACCGCATAGTCATTATAAGAAGACAGCGAGCCGGAAACCCCTGTCAGCCATATGGGGCTCGTGTTTCCACCAGACGCCAAGGATGCATTGATCGCGGTGGTGGCGCGATAGATCTGGTAGGACTGCGCTGTAATGGTCGCCGAATGGGTCCAGCTGAGCGCCAAATGTCCAGTGCTGGACAGGCTCTCAAAAAAGCCCGCTTTCACGCTGAAGCTGAGGGGCGCTGGAACCCCGGCGGCCAAGCTGCTAATGGCGGACACGGTATCGCCGGGACCCGCGCCCGCGCTGTTCAAGGCGGAGGCCGTGGCCGTCACCCATCCGCCAGGGCTGATGCCGGTGATAGCATAGCCGCTGTACTGGGCCGAAACCGTGACGGTTTCGCCCAAGGGCGATACGGGCGACTGGTAAAAGATCCTGTATCCGGTGACCCCGTCAAAGGAATCCGCGGTGACCCATCGAAGGCTGATACCCCCGTCCGCGGATGCCGCGGTCAGGCCGATGGGGATGGGTGGGAGGTCATGCGCCGTGACCGTGACCGATTGGGAATAAACAGACACTGTGCCACTGAGCGCCCTGACCCTGTAATAAAGGGGGATGTTGAGAGTGAGGCCGGATGTGTCGCTATAGCTGGTCGAAGTGAGCGAGGCGACCTCGGTCTGGGTGTCGAAAGCCGCGGCCGTGGCCCTGAATACCTGGTAGGCGGTAGCGGCTCCATTGCCGCTGGGCGCTGTCCAGGACAGGAAGACGGTTGCCAGGCCACCGGAGGATCCGGACGTAGCGGTGAGCCCGCCGGGACTGCCCGGGATCGCGGCCACACTACCTAAGATCGCGGGCCCCCTTCCGTTATAGTCCAATCCAGCCACCCCATAAAAATAGCTTGTCCCGCTATGGGTGCCGGTATCCGTGAAGCTATGCGCGCCCGTAGCGCTTTGGGTCGATTCCCCGATCTTCAGAGCAAGGTCAGGATAGGTCCCCAGAGCACTGGTATCCCTGAAGATCAGGTATTTTTGCGCCCCAGTTCCGGTCCATGCCACTTTGACCGAACCTCCGCTGCTCTGCGCTGACAAGGTCAGGGTACTGGGGATCCCTGGCGGCGTATTGACCGTGAATTCAGCTCCGGACGGGCCAACTGGGCCTGTCACGCCATAGGCCTCACCCGCGACCCTGTATTCATAAAAAGTCCCCGCTTGCACGCTGCCATCGACGAACGAAGTGCCCGTGATGCCGGCGAAGACCGACGCGGTTGCGGTCGTTCCAAACGCGCCTGTGGATCGGTACAAGACATAATCGCTGAGCCCGGAGGGAACTCCCCCGTCGCTCCAGGCCAATTTCAAAGCGGCGTTGGTGTTGGCCCCTGAATCCAAGCTGATGCCGATCCCGGATGGCGGCGGCGGCAGCTGAGTCAGGCTTGCGCTGCTTGAAACCCCTGCCCCATAAGCGTTTAGCGCCTGCACCTGATAAAAGTAAGCGGGTGACTGCTGATACGCGACAGGAATGTCAAAGAATCGGGTTTCCGAGGTCGTGGCTAATAAGGATCCGTCTCGATAGACCGCATAGGCAGTGACGCTCTGGCTCTGGGCGTTCGGAGCCCAGGTGACCAAGGCGGCGGAGCCGGTAAGCGAAGTGGCTGCGACCTGGCTCACGGCTGCGGGCAAACCGCTTTGAAGGCTCGGGGTGCTGAGCGTCACGCCAACAAAGGCGTAGTTCGTGCTCAAGAGACCCAGGTCGTCCCGGGCAAATAGCCGGTAATACTGGACCCCATAAGCCGTATTCCCGAGACTGTCTTCAAAGCGTCGCGAGGCGGTGCTGGTCACCAGGATCCCCGCTGAGTTGGGCGAGGTAGAGCGGTAGAGGTCGTATCCAGAAATGGGGTTCGCCGACACCGGTGCGCTCCAGCCCAGCCAGGCCCTTGGGGGATTTTTCTTGGCAGTGCCGCTGAGTCCGACCGGTGTTCCGGGAGGCGTCAGGGGAATATTGCGCTCAAGCCGCGGGCCCGTCCGCGGCGGGCTTCCGCGGTCTTCGGCCTCCACGGCAAAGGTATAGGTGGAAGAAGCGGTCAGGCTGAGGTCGCTCCATTGGGGCTGGTCAAAGGAACTGTACCCCATCAGAGCCAGGTCCGAAGTCGAGGTTCCCCGGTAAACCGCATAGCGGCTTATCAAGGAGCTGCCCGCCAGGGCCTTGGCCCATGACAGAACAATCGAGGATCCTCCCAGCTGCGGGCTCAAGGAGGCGGTCCCAGTGAGATAAAAGGCTTCCGTGCCGAGATTGGTGAGGAAGCGGCCTGGCCTTCCCGGAAGGACCAACGGCCTGGCCGAGGTGGTCAGTGAAAGCAAGCTTTCAACAAAGCTAGAGCCGTTGCCAAAGCGTTTTCTAGCCAGCACCTTGTAATAATTTTCTTGTCCATTAAAGGGATCCGCATCCACGGCGCTAAGGCCCGTGCTGAGTCCACCGCTAAAAGCGCCGAACACCATGCCAGGATCCGTGGCCCGGTAGACCTGGTATTCCCCGGCCCCTGGCACTGCGGTCCAACTCAGCAGGACGCGCGTGTTGCCGGTTAAGGTGGCGGCGGCCACAGGCTGGGCAAGATTGGGGAGCACCGTGACATATTGGGCAGGCGGGGTGACACTGGAATAAGCGCC
>JAZKAF010000052.1:0-5648 GCA_040389285.1 candidate division FCPU426 bacterium | reverse complement strand
TTAGATCAACTTTGAGGAACGCATGACCAAGAAACCTGTCAGCCTGCAGCTTTGGAGCGTCCGCAATGCCATCGACCTTGATTTCGCGGGCACGGTCAAGAAGGTGGCGGCCATGGGTTACGCGGGGGTGGAGCTAGCTGGCTACGGCAAGCTCGACGCGGTGGCCGCGCAAAAGGCGGTCAAGGACGCGGGGCTGAGGGCTTCGGGTATGCACGTCGGTCTGGAGGCCCTGCAAAATGAGCTGCCCCGGGTCGTTTCCGAGGCTAAAGGCTTCGGAGCGGCGCATGTCACTTGCCCGGGTTGGCCAGCTGAAAAGTTGAAAACGCGCGCGGAATGCGAATTCGCCGGGGAAGAGCTCAGCCGCATCGGCGCCAAGCTCAGGGCAGAGGGCCTGAAGTTCAGCTACCACAACCACGGCCACGAGTTCGCCAAAGTAGATGGCAAGTTCATCCTCGACTGGATGCTGGGCGCCTCCGAACCGAGGGATCTTTCCAGCGAGCTGGATCTTTACTGGGTCTATTTTGCGGAAGTGGACCCCGCAGCCTATGTCCGCCAGCTGGGAAGCCGGCTCTGCCTGGTGCACGTGAAAGATGGATATGGCAAGGGCGGCAAGCAAACGGAGCTTGGCATGGGCAAGGTCGACTACAAGGCTATCTTTCAGGCGTTGGATGGGTTGGAAAGTTTGGATTGGATCATCGTGGAACAGGAAGAATATAATTTCGACCCGATGGTCAGCGTGGAAAAGGATTGGCAGCAGCTCAAGGCCTGGGGCAGGGCTTAAAATCACGTCGACATGGGGAAGTTTCAAAAATTGGAGGGTAGAATTATTTTGGTAAATTGAGGTATTATGTTCGCCATAGGATCCAGGTGCGAGATCGGACGTCTTTGATACAAATGTCCGAATCTTCAAGCCGATCAGATACATTCACGGCGCCATGGACTAATTGGTTATGTCGTCGCCCTCTCAAGGCGAAGATTACGGGTTCGATCCCCGTTGGCGCTACCAAACAAAACCCCCGTCCAAAAGGCGGGGGTTTTTTGTTGTTAAAACGGTTATGATTTTGGAATGAAAGTTTTGAAGCCCCTCTACCAGCGCATCCTTGTGGGTGTGGCGGCCGGACTGCTGGCCGGGTTGATCCTGCATGCACGCGCCGCCGTGCTGGGCGACCTTGGCATGCTGGTGATCCGCCTGCTGAAGGCCCTGGCCACTCCCCTGATCCTGTTCGCCGTGTTGGACGCATTCCTGAGAACGCAGATCCCCGGGCGTAAGGGCATGGCTCTGATCGGCATCAGCCTCATGAACGCGGTGGTGGCGCTGGCCATCGGCCTAGGGGTGGCCCATTTTGTCGGCGCTGGAAGGTCCTGGCAGGGCAGGCCAGAGCTCAGCGCCGCTTTTTCCACGGTCGCACCCGCCAAGCCTGCGGAAGGACCCGCTCCCAGTCTGAATCTGCTTGATAACATCGCGGGCTACGTGCCTGAGAACCTGGTGGACCCCTTCCGCAAGAACCAGGTGATCAGTGTGGTGCTCCTGGCCGTGTTGCTCGGTTTGGCGTTGCGGCGCCTGAAAGACAGCGGAACGGACATCGAGGCGCTGGAAAAATTCGTCAACCATGGATTCAAGGTCATGGTGCAGTTGTTGGAATGGGTCATCCTGCTCCTGCCTTTTGCCGTATTCGGGGTGGTGGCGAAAGTCAGCGGCGCCACGGGTGCCGGTGTTTTTGGCATGCTCGGCATTTTTTTGCTCACCATGATCGTGGGCCTGGTCCTGCATGGCTGGATCTACTACCCCTGCCTGGCCTGGCTGGCGGGAGGCATCAACCCCAGGCGCTTTTTTTCGGGATGCTCCGACGCCATCGTGGCGGCTTTGGGATCGGGGAGCAGCCTGGCCACCCTGCCCGTGACCCTGCGCTGCCTGCGTGAAAAATTGGGGATCTCGGAGGGTTCCGCCCATCTGGCGGCCTGCGTGGGGACGAACTTGAACCACGACGGGATCATCCTGTATGAGATGGCGGCGACCGTTTTCATGGCCCAGGCCTTCGGCGTTCATCTGGGTTGGGCGGGCATAGGCGGCATCGCCCTGGCCTCGGTCATGGCGGGAGTGGGGATCGCGGGCATCCCGGAAGCCGGGCTGATCACATTGCCTCTCGTCCTGGCAGCCGCAGGACTTCCGGAGGGCGCAGCCATTGCCGTGATCCCCCTGGTCCTGCCGGTGGATTGGATCGTGGGGCGCTTCCGGGCCGCGGTCAACGTGACCAGCGACATGACCGTGGCCATGCTCCTGGATAGGGATGCCTAAGGTGGAGCTTGGCCGGATGGAGCCGGCGTTATGGTTCATCCTAGGCGCCTCACTGCAGGTGTTGCTGTGCCTGAATTTTCAGTGGGCCGGGAACCGCCGCAGGCTGCTGATCATCCTGGCGCTCTGCTCCATTTTTTTCTTGTCTGGGCGGCCCGCCCTCGAGCACCTTGGCATCACGGCCTTGTGGTTCGTCGGTGTCTTCTCGGTGTTTTTCTCCATCGGATTCCGCGACCGCCTCATGCCGGTGGTCAACGAGCAGACCCTCCTCTATTTTTCCCTGCTTTTTTGGTATGCCCTGATGGCCAGCTATGGGGTGGCCTGGCCCATCGCCTGGCTCTTCGTTGTCCCGAGCGTCGGCGTGGCAGTGGCCTGCTTCACGGACTGGAATCCGGGAAGGGCCTGGCGCTACGCTTTTTACTTCTGGTTCTCCTTTGTGATGGTTTTTTTGAGCTGGATCTGCTTTTCCTTCGAACATGCCGCTGAGCTCCTGCTTAGCGGGGACCTTGGTGCGGAAGGCAGGATCCAGCTCATCCTGCTCGGCATGGGACTGGTCTTTTTTATCGTGGGGGCTATGATCCTGCTCTCGCTGATGCCCGGAGACATCGGCCCGGTCCGCAGGGAACGTCCGGGGGGACGGGTCGGATTTTGGAAGGTCAGGCCCCAATGGAAAGCGGACTTCAGGCTGGTGGAAAGGCGTTATCTGAGGGAACAGGTGAGTTTTCCGGTCGCGCTGGCCATTTTATTCGGCGAAGGCGGGGCGTTGCTGCTGAATTACGGCAATCACTGGCTGCCGGTCTCCCAGATGATCGCCGTGACCGCCGTGTTCGTGCCGGCCATGTTCGGGCTGGCCTCACAGTGGAAAAAAATCCGCTGAATAAAGGATTTTTGAGCTGGATTTAAAACGTTTTAATAGCTATTCCGGCTAAATTTCGCCTATGTTAGGGATAGTAGGTTCCGGGTAAGTGAACTCCATCCAAAGAAACTATATTCCGTTGATTGGACCATGAAATATTTAAATTTTAAGAGTCTTAGGTTTTGCGGTATCGGAGCTTGGTTGCTGTTAGCGCTGTTAGCTCCAACTGGCGCATGGGGGGCGCTCGCCGGCCCCAACCCGGCTCCTCGAGTCTTGATCATCACGGCCGCGAATAACTGGAACGGCACCGAGGAGGTCGACACCATCAAAGCCGCCATGGCCGCGATGACTCCCGCGCCCGTCGTTGACGTGTGCACGGTGACCAATGCCACGGGGGATGTCGCTACCACCTTGGCTGCCTGTGGCACCAGCCTTGCAAATTATTGTCAGGTCTGGGATGTGCGTTTTGTGTTCCAGACCAGCGGGGGGCCCTACCAGGACAATATCTCGCCTGCGACCGCGGCCCTCTACGAGCAGTTCCTCACCGATGGTGGACGCCTTTTTGTTGTCGGGGAAACCACCGCGTTCCATCCGCGTGACGATGGATTGCTCCAGTTTCTCAATGACGTCAGCAACGGTGCTCCGCTCGCCTATCCCTCCAATTGCAAGGCCAATTGCTGTTGCACCACCTTCCCAAGCGATCCGCTCAATTTCAACACCCTTCCTAACGTGCTGACGGGCATGACAACCAGTACGGGAGACCCCGGTTTATTCCCCTTCACTGGTATCGGCAGTGGAAGGCCCCTGGCCACGCTGGCAGGAACTGGCGTCGAAACCCTCGGCTTTTTGGCCCAGGACCTGGTGACGGGGGCCGGCCGACTGATGGTAGAGATGGACGCTAATTTTTTCCGTTACACTCCGGCTTCCATGCCCCCGGGCAATACGGCATTCATCCAAAACGCCTACAACTGGCTGGGCAGCGGCTGTGACCAGCGGCTAAGATTCACCAAGGCCGCCTCGGTATCGGCGCCTTCCACGGTCTGCCTGGGGGACAATTATAATTACATCCTGTGCGTTCAAAATATCGGCGCCAGCACGCTGGTCGCGGCCAACATTTCCGACACACTTCCCAGTTGCGTCAGTTACGTCAGCTCCAGCCAGGTGCCAGCCATCAATTCCGGCGGTTATCTGGTTTGGAATGTGGGGACCGTGCCCGTAGGGGGACAGGTCTGCATCACCGCGACCGTCAAAGCTAACTCCCTGCCTCCGTGCCTATGATTTTTCCGCCTGTCTTGCGCCGCCGGGTGAGGGTCTTGGCGCTCGGGCTGTTCCTATGCCTGGGGGCCAAGCCGGTCTGGAGCATTTCGCAGGTGCGCAATATCACCATTTCACCCACCGGTTATTTGTGCCCTGGACAGACGATCATCGTGACTTTTGAAGCGACCCGTCAGACCACCCTGAACGTGATCGCCGCGTTCTCCACGGACGCCACGCTGAGCGCCAGCGACTACTATTTCATCCATGACGGCGCCAGCCGGGCCTATTTATATCCGCCGGCCATGTGGAATAATCCTGTGATATCACCCGGCACGGCGACCACGGCCTGGAACGAAACGACCTTCGCCATGAAGGACACCAACAACCTTTTCATTCCCTATACCGCCCAGGCCGTCGTGCCCGCCCTGCCGACAGGCACAGCCTATATCATCGTCAAAGTCATCAACGGCTTCGTGGCCGCCGGATGGTCGTCCACGGGTGATATGACCCTTGCGGCTCCATTCGAAGTCACTTGTACCAAAGGCATTGTCCATAACAAGGCCGCCTACGTCGGTCAGTTTTCCAATTTTGCGGACGTCATTTTTGAGCAATGCTCCAACACCACGCCGACCCGTACCAGGACGACCACCCCTTCCCCTTCTTCGTCGCCCAGCAGGACGCAATCTCCAACCATCACCTTAACGGCTACGCCCACGCCAACGTCCACCGCTTCGCCGAGCGTAACGCCAACCGCCACTTGGACCCCGACAGCCACTCCTTCAAAGACCTTTACCAGTTCTCCGACGCCGAGCGGCACGCCGACAACGACGCCGACCTATACGCCTTCGCCCACGTTCACGAGTTCTCCAACGCCAAGCGGCACGCCGACCGCGACGCCGACCTACACGCCTTCTCCTACGTTCACGAATTCTCCGACGCCGACGGGAACCCCGACCGCGACCCCGACCTACACGCCCACGGGCACGTTCAGCCCGACGCCGACTTACAGCCACACACCGACCCAGTCGATGACCTCGACCCCGAGCTCCACGTTCAGCGGCACCAAGACCCTGACCGACTCTCCCACAGCCTCGATGACCTCCACCCCGACCCAGACCTTCTCCTGGTCCGCCACCTTTAGCGTGACACCGACGCAGCCTGGCACCTACACGGATAGCCCTACGCTAACGCCCACGGTTAGCTTTACAGGCTCCCCAACTCCTAGCGAGTCCAACACCGAGA
>JAZKAF010000051.1:0-3316 GCA_040389285.1 candidate division FCPU426 bacterium | reverse complement strand
CGCAGGAAGTTGCGGGTCCGCTGGGTCATTTGTTTGCTAGGAACGTCACCGAGGCCGTGATGCCCAGCGCACTGAGCCAGTAGCAGACCCCAAAGGGGTTCCGCTCAAAGGCCCAGCGGGCGATGTTCAGGGCGTACAGGACCATGATGGCGTAGTTGAAGATGTGCGGGTCCAGGAGGAGCGCCTTCATTCCCAGTCGCTCGCATTGGAATCCGGGAACACGAGCTGTGCAAACTCCGCGAAGCACAGGTTCTCGAAGGACTGGTCCTGGATGTCGTGGCCTCCCGGCCCTCGGGCCTTGCCCACGTTGATGCCGAAGGTCTTGCCGTTCCTGGTGTGCTCCAGGTTGATGTGCATCAGGGCATCGATGCCCTCCATGCCGTCACGGACGCGCACCCCGGTCTTCCCCATCTTGCCCTTGGCCCACTCGTCGCGCATGCCCTGGATGACCCCGAAGTTGACGTCGGAGGCCTTGGCCATGGCAATGAGCCGGCGAATGCTGCCCTTCAGCTTCTCCCAGTCCTTGGGGATCAGGGCGCCGTACTTGTCCGTGGTCCCGGACTCGGCGTAGCTGAACATGTTGAAGGCATCGGACTCGCGGTCCCAGATGATAGTCCGCGCATGCTGGATAGCGTGCTCGAAGTCCGCAATGAACTTGTCGCGGGCCACGGAGGCCCGCTCGTGCGTGTACTCGGAGCCCACGGTCTGCCCCAGGTCGTACTCGGCCACGTAGATTTCCTTGCCGTCGCGGGTGTAGTGCTCCACCACGCCCTCCAGGCCCTGGTCCAGGGTCTGCACGACAATCGGGGCGGGCGCTCCCAGCCAGAAGCTGGTCTTGCCGGTCCCGACCTCACCGAAGCTGCCGCCGACGATGCGCTGCTTGCCCACGCCCTCGGCACGCATATAGCGGGCGAACGTATCATTCTTCGCTTTGACTGCCATGTAGGTCTCCTAGAGAGTAGGGTTGCAAAGTCCGTGCCGGATGAACATGTTCTGTTTGATGGCGTGGTTCATGAGCATGACGTAGTTCTCCATCAGCTCCCGAGGTGTGTACGTGACGTCATAGCACCGGAGGTCCGACATGCCCAGGTCGTCACGGTCGGCCCCTTTCTTCATGAAGGAGTAGTCACCCCTCAGAAAGAGGACGTAGAACCGAGCGTGGAACGTGCCCGACCAGTAGCAGTAGATTTTGGCCTGGCAGTGGTACTTGTCGCACTTCGGCCCCTCGATGCCCAGTTTCGAGGACAGCATGGTCGTCTTGATCTCCCCGACCCTGTCCTCGCAGTTGGCCACGAACAGGTCCGGGGAGTACAGGATGCCCTCGGGAGAGGTCAGTTCCCCTGGCCGGCAGACGAGCTGGCCCATGCCGATCAGGGTCCGCTCCAGCCACTGCTCCCAGGCGAGTCCGATGGCCATGCTGATGGTATGGGGCTTGGAGCCCTCTGGGAACCGCTCAGGGTCCAGCTTCTGGTAGAGGCTGCCGTAGATGGCACTGGCGTGCAGACCCTCACCACGGGGCGCCTGGAGGACCAGGGGCACCTTGGCGGCAGCGTCTAGGTCCAGGGTCAGCTCAACCTCGGTGACGGTCATCGGCGTTGCAGCTCACGCATGAAGGCAGAATCCCGAGTGAACATCCTGGACATCGAATCCAAAAGGGCAAGGCGACTGACCTCCACAATTTTTTCTAGTTTGGAAACTTCCGTGGTCCAGTGGTGGCCCTGGGAGCAGACCCACAGGTGCAGGAGGCCCTTGCCGCCCAGCCGATGGTAAATACGGCGGCGACGAGCGCAGGAGGGACACAGGAAGACCTGGTAGCGGTCCTTCACAGCTTCGGTGCCGGGGGAAGTGGCCCACTGGCCGGCTGAATGAGGTTCTGGTTCTGCTGGTGCTGGTCCAGGACCGCTTTCTTGGCAAACTCGATCATACCGAGGGTCAGGACGATGTTCTGGGCGCAGTCCTGGGACATCTTCAGTCCGAGCTGCCCCTGAGGGGTGAAGTCGATGATGATTTGTGCCATGAGGTCCTCTCCTGCAAGAATGGTGCCCCCAGTACCGCCTGCCCTGAGCCCTGGAGGGGCCAACTCAGCGTGCAACCCAGGAGCTACCTGGGTCTGGATCGTGGTGAACAGCGGGCCGTGTGGCTGGCCTGGGACTGCCTCGTCAAGCTGGCGGCTTTTCCGCCTCCCGGCCCTCTATGTGTCGTCGTCGTCCATGGCGACAACCTGAGATAGCCCGCTGTTAAAAATGCGCGGCCGAGGAAATCAAATCCCCTTTCCCACCAACCCAGTGGGTTCTAGGACAACCGCGTGCCCTCCGGGAGTCGAACCCGGCCAACTTACAGGTTCCCCAACCGTTCACGCGACTTACATGACCCAAGGGCCTTGGCGCGGAAGACAATGTCAGGGAACCATCCGGTTGGACCGGCCCGCTGTGGATCGTGGATGCAGGACGCTTATTGGGCGGCTTCCTACGGGGCATGACCCCCTTGCATCTCCCCACGTTTGCGAGTCCCGGTCCAAATCGACTGAAGACAACCTGTCGCCGGAGGTTACAAACCTTGCGGGTAATTCGGTCCCCTTCTACACCCCCAATCAGGGGGTCGCCCGGTTCTCGCCTTCACCGCTGCACCAGCCGCTCACCCTGTTAGGCTACGTGATGCAGGTCGTCTTCAACTGAAAGGGCCTACTTAGGGTTGTAGTCATCCTGGGCAGCTACCCCCAGTAGACGATCTCTCCCTGCTTTCGGCCCAACTGGTTGCGGGGGCAGGACTCGAACCTGCGACCTTAGGGATATGAGCCCCACGAGCTGACCGCTGCTCCACCCCGCAAAAATGTGGCCGCTTCGTTGTTCCCAGGTGAAGCGGCTCCCCGTATACCCCTGCTGGTGAGTCACGCCAGTGTCTTGCGGACCCCTTACTGTTCAGTGGTCAGTTTACCACCTTCCGACCTACCCCGCGATGGTGACGGTCGCCTTCGCCTTGTTGTACGACCAGCCGTCTTCGAGCGCCAGGAACTCGTCGGTGAAGACCAGGTTCCGCACGTTCTCACGGTTGGGGTCGGACATCAGCTTCGTCAGCACCTTCATGCTGATTTTGCTCTTGGCGAGGCTGCCGCCTGCGTCCGCCAGGATCGCCACCAGGGTGTCCTTGGCGAGCTGCTCGACATCGACCTCGACCACGGCCGGCGCCGTCTTCTTCGAGGACTTGCTCGGCGGGTTGGCCTTGCCACCCTTGGACGCGGCCGCTGCCGGCTTGGTCCCCGGAAGGTCATAGACCTGGTCGATCACGAGATCGTTCCGGTCGTATTCCTTGCCGGTCT
>JAZKAF010000050.1:0-5864 GCA_040389285.1 candidate division FCPU426 bacterium | reverse complement strand
AGCCTGGCCTTACGGATCATCGCTTGGTACCCCAGAAGATGGTGACAGGATTCAGAGCTTCAAATCGGTTCAGGTCGAGGATGGGCTTGCGGCGGCTGACCTGCACTTGCATGCAGTCCCAGTCAAAGCCCGAGCCTTTATACCATTCCAGCGCCTCGGCGCCGTTCTCAAGGGTCACGGTGTTGACCACGATGGACCCGCCAGAGACCAGGCGCGTTGCGCAAAGATCCAGGATCTCGGACATCTTTCCCGAACTGCCGCCCACAAAGACCGCGTCCGGAGCGTCGGCCTCCGGGATCTGAGCAAGCACGGCAGGCGCGGCGCCATGCAGCACCTTCAGCTGCGGCAGGCCGAAGCGGGTGGCGTTCTCGCGGATGTTGGCGCAGTCCTCTTCGTTCTTTTCCACGGCCCAGACTCTGCCGCTGCGGCTGAGGCGGGCGGCCTCGATCGCCACCGATCCGGTGGCCGCGCCGATGTCCCAGACCTTGGCCCCGGGGAAAAGCCGCAGCTTGGACACGGAAAGCAGGCGTATCTCCGCGCGGGTGATCAGCCCCTTCTCCGGCTTTCTTTGGGCAAAGAGGGCGTCGTCTAAGCCCATCAGGTATTCAGTCCGCAAAGAGCTTGGGGCCGGGCGGTCGACCACCACCACGTTCAGTTCCCCGAATTTTTTCCCGGGAAGCTCTCCTAAAGCGCAGGCCGTCACTTTTTCATCCGCGCCTTCCAAATTCTCGCAGACCCAGGCTTTCGCATCGGTAGGCCAGCCGGAGGCCAGTAAAAATAAGGCGCAGGCTGAGGGGTCGTTGTGCGCGTCAGTGAAGATCCCTAAGCGCGTGGAGCCCGGACGCGCCGCGCCCAAGCTCTCGATCTCGCGTCCATGCACGCTGATCAGGTCGGCGTCCTGCCAACTCAAGCCCGCGCGGGCAAAGGCCAACTGCATCGAGGAAGGCGCGGGGTGGATCTGGAGCTTCTCCGCTCCCAGCTTCTCAGCCAAAAATCTTCCAATGCCGTAAAAAAGCGGATCGCCCGAGGCCAGGATCAGGGGGCGGCTGTCCGGCTTATTAAGTTCCTGCTCCAGGCGCAAGGCGACTTCTTTCAAGTTGCCCTTCAGCGTCAATTTTTCGGCTTTATGGTCTTTCACAAAGCCAAGATGCCGTTCGCCGCCCACTATCAACGTGGCCTTGGCGATCAGAGTCCGCGCCGCTTCCGGCAGGGCCTGCGGGCCCGCGTCCGAGATGCCCAAAACAATGACCTTGTTCAAACTTCCGCCTTTCCGATCAGTTTCCCGTCAAAATCAAAGAGCAGGCTCTCCACCTTACAGCTGCCCTGGATGTAGTCCGAGGCCACCTGCGCGGCCTTGGCGCAGAGCGCGTTCAAAAAGATCTGAGACCACGCCTTGCCCAGGGACATCTCATACACATGCCGGGCCGTGTTGGCTCCTAGGATCTCCACGATCTCGACTTCGGAGGCGCCCGCAGCCTTGGCCAAGTCGGCCATCAGCTGCATGTTGACTTCGCTTTTGGCGGCGTGGGTGTGCAATTGGCCGTTGGCCAGTTTGCTGACCTTGCCGATCTGGCCCACCAGCACCACCTTGGGCACGGCGAACTTGGCGCAGTGCGTTAAGGCCTTGCCCACGTAATCGCCCATCTGCACAAAGGCGGATTCGTCCAGTTCCGGCCGCAGTTTCATGGCGTACTGCTCGGTGATCCCGCCCGTGGTCAAAAAGACCTCTGGAGCGCCCTGATGCACGGCCACTTCGATTCCCTGCTCCACGCTGGCGACATAGGCCGCGGTGGAATAGGGATAGACGATGCCGCTGCGGCCCAGGATGCTGATCCCGCCCAAGATGCCCAGTCGGCCGTTCAAGGTCCTTCGGGCGATGGCCTCACCGTCCTTGACCGAAACCGTGATGTCCACGCCCTCGTCCATCCTGCCATATTCGGCCAGGCGCTCCAGGGCGTGCTCGGTCATCATCTTACGCGGGGTGGGGTTGATAGCAGGGCCGCCCACTTCAAGGCCCAGGCCTGGCTTGGTCACCGTGCCCACGCCCTCGCCCTTTAAAAATCGGATCTGGCCCCTCAGGCCGTTGAGGCGCACGGCCGCCCGGATCTCGGCGCCATGGGTCACGTCCGGGTCGTCGCCGCCGTCCTTGATCGTGGCGCAGGCCACGCTGTCACCGTCACTGCGGGTCCACAGCAGGGTGAATTCCGGGGTCTCGCCGCCCGGCAGACGGATCGTCACCGTGGGCAGCCCGGCTTCAGGCCCGCCCAACAGCGCGCGCAAGGCCGCGCTGACGCAGGCCGTGGCGTTGGCGCCGGTGGTGAACCCGGTTCGTGTGCCTCTGGGCTTGGCTTCCATGACCCCTTTGACAAAGCGGATGCGAAAGAATCATAATAGGGGCTGTTTAAAAATAAATAAAGGAGCCAGCGTTGACAAAAATCAGCACGCTTTCCAAGGCCCAAAAGCCCGCCCATCCGGAGCTGGCCCTGCTGTTTTGCGCCGAAAACCGGTCGCTGGACGGCCTGCCCTACGCTGACGCCGCCCTGTTGACGGCCGCCACGCTCGAAAAATTCAAGGGCGAGAAAGACAAGACCCTTTACGTCCCCGGCGGCCACGGCGCCAAGCGGATCCTGGCCTACGGCCTGGGAAAAAGCGCGGACTTGGACCTGGAAACCCTGCGTCGGGCGGCCTGCGCCGCCGCGCGCAAGGCCCGCGAGCTGAAGGTGGCCCAAGTGGCCGTGATCCTGCCCAGCGACCTGCCCAAAGAGATCGACGAGGCCGACGCAGCCAAGGCCGTGGCCGAGGGTATCTGGCTAGGCCTTTACCGCTATGACAGCTACAAGACCCAGAACAAGGACAAGCAGGCCCAGGATCCCGCGGCCTTTATCCTGCTTTGCGCCGGGGATAAGGGCGCCAAAGCGGCCGCCGCGGCCGTGGCCGAGGCTTCGGTGGTCTGCGAATCCGTGATCCTGGTGCGCGACCTGGTCAACTGCCCGCCCAACGCCAAATTTCCGGAAGTCATGGCCCGCCACGCCGCCAAGATACGCGCCAAAGGCAAGCGCCTTACCCTGAAAGTGCTGCGTCGTCCGCAAATGCTGGCCAAAGGCATGGGCGGGGTCTTAGGCGTGGCTCAAGGCTCGGTCCATCCGCCCGTCTTCGTGCACCTGCACTACCGCCCCGCCCGCGCCAAAAAGAGCGTGGCCCTGGTCGGCAAGGGAGTCACCTTTGATTCCGGCGGCTTGTCGATCAAGACCGGCGGCTACATGGTGGACATGAAAAGCGACATGGCCGGCGGCGCCACGGTGCTGGCCACCACGCTGGCGGCCAGCCGCCTGAATCTGCCCCTTGAGATCCACGCGGTGGTGCCCTTTGTTGAGAACATGCCCTCGGGCAGCTCTTTCCGCGTAGACGACGTGCTGACCTTCATGAACGGCAAGACCGCCGAGATCCAGAACACCGACGCCGAGGGGCGCGTGATCCTGGCCGACGCCCTGGTCTACGCCAGCCGCCTTAAGACCGACCTGATCCTCGACTTCGCCACCCTGACCGGCGCCGCCATCGCCGCGCTGGGCATGAACATCACGGCCCTGATGGGCGACGATAAGACCGTAGCCGGCCTGAAGGCCGCCGGGGACAAGTGCGGCGAGATGATGTGGCAGCTGCCGCTGCCCAAGCAGTACCGCAGCCACATCGACAGCCGCGTGGCGGACATCAAGAACACCGGCAGCGCCGGCGAGGCCGGCACCATCAGCGCGGCCCTGTTTTTGAAGGAGTTTGTGGAGGGCAAGCAGCCCTGGGTCCACTGCGACATTGCAGGGCCCGCATTTTTGAAGAAGGACGACGGAGTCCACCCGGCCGGGGCGACGGGTACGCCCCTCCGCAGTGTGGTCGAATTTTTAAAGACCTTTTAAGCTACCAAACCAAGCGAGGAAAGCATGGCTCTAGTCAACATCCCCTACGTACTCACCGACCTGATCCAAGAGACCCCCGACACCCTCACCTACGTGATCAAGCCCCAGGCGGGCGGCGAGGTGATGCAGTACAAACCCGGACAGTTCGTGCAGCTGCACCTGACCCCGGATTCGGACATCAAGATGAGCCGGGCCTATTCCGTGGCCAGCTCGCCCACCTCACGCGACCGCATCGAGCTGACCATCAAGATCCAGGGCACCTTCCCCCAGTTCTTGAAAGACCTGAAGCCCGGCCATGTCTTCGGCCTGCGCGGGCCCTTCGGCCACTTCTATTTCGACCCCGCCACCATGCCCAACGTGGTGCTGCTGGGCGCGGGCGTGGGCGTCACCCCGCTGATGGGCATGCTCCGCTACGCCACCCATCTGGACCTGCCCAATAAGTTCACCTTCCTGAACATCAACAAGATCGAGGAAGACACCATCTACCGCCACGAGCTGACCACGCACCACGCCACGCGCAACCCCAACTTCAAGCTGGTGCTCAGCTACACGCGCCTGGCCCCGGAACACCCTTGGAAGGGCGAGCGCGGCCGCTTGAACTGGGACATGATCTGCAAGTACGTGGGGGATACCGAGACGGTGATGAACGCGCATTATTTCATCTGCGGGCCGGACCAGATGAACAAAGACCTGAAGGCCCTGCTGCTGGAAAAGGGGATCGACAAGAACCTGGTGAAACTGGAGAACATGGGCTTCTAAGCGGGCTGAAAGCCCGGGCCGCCCTGGCCCGGGCTATATCTTCTGGTAGATCTCCGAACCTTTTTCGACGAATTCCTTCGACTTTTCTTCCATGCCCTTTTTCAGGGCCTCTTCCTCGCTGACACCCAATTTGGCCGCGTAAGCGCGCACGTCCTCGGTGATGCTCATCGAGCAGAAGCTGGGGCCGCACATGCTGCAGAAATGCGCCTCTTTCGAGGCTTCGGCCGGCAGGGTGGCGTCGTGGAAAGCGCGGGCGCGCTCGGGATCCAGCCCTAAGTTGAACTGGTCCTCCCAACGGAATTCGAAGCGGGCCTTGGACAGGGCGTTGTCGCGCAGCTGGGCGCCGGGATGGCCCTTGGCCAGGTCCGCGGCGTGGGCCGCGATCTTGTAGGTGACCACGCCCTCTTTCACGTCCTCGCGATTGGGAAGCCCCAGGTGCTCCTTGGGGGTCACATAGCAGAGCATGGCGCAGCCGAACCAGCCGATCATGGCCGCGCCGATGCCCGAGGTGAAGTGGTCGTAGCCCGGAGCGATGTCGGTGGTCAAGGGGCCCAAGGTATAGAAGGGCGCCTCAGAGCAGACCTCCAGCTGACGGTCCATGTTCTCTTTGATCATGTGCATCGGCACGTGGCCGGGGCCCTCGATCATCACCTGGCAATCCTGCTGCCAGGCTTTTTTGGTCAGTTCCCCCAGCGTCTCCAGCTCGCCGAACTGCGCCGCGTCGTTGGCATCGGCCACCGAGCCCGGCCGCAAGCCGTCGCCCAGGCTGAAGCTGACGTCATAGGCCTTCATGATCTCGCAGATCTCGTCGAAATGGGTGTAGAGGAAATTCTCCTGGTGATGCGCCAGGCACCATTTCGCCAGGATGCTGCCGCCGCGGCTGACAATGCCGGTCACCCGGCGCGCGGTGAGCGGCACGTAGCGCAGCAAGACGCCCGCGTGGATGGTGAAGTAGTCCACACCCTGCTCAGCCTGCTCGATCAGCGTGTCGCGGTAGAGCTCCCAGGTCAGCTCCTCGGCCTTGCCCCCCACTTTTTCCAAAGCCTGGTAGATCGGCACGGTCCCGATCGGCACTGGCGAATTGCGCAGGATCCATTCACGGGTCTCGTGGATGTTGCGGCCGGTGGAGAGGTCCATCACCGTGTCCGCGCCCAGGCGCGTGGACCAGACCATCTTCTCGACTTCCTCTTCGATCGA
>JAZKAF010000049.1:570-5624 GCA_040389285.1 candidate division FCPU426 bacterium | reverse complement strand
TTCGTGCATCATCTCCAGCATCCTCAATTGATCCTTGGAGAACCGATCAGGCCGTTTGAAGTCATAACGCTTGATCTTGCGTTCTCCCCGGCCCGTGCTGACCGGCGCCTCTTCCTCTTCTTCGTCCGCTACGACACCTGCCTTTTGGGCGGCTTTACCGCTCTCCATCTCGGCATCCAGGCCGGACATCAGGGCATCGATCTCACCCTGCGAGAGAATATCATCCATGGAAAAGCTCCATCGTTAATGCCACTTCAGGCCTATTGTACGGCGAATTCAGTGAAATACACCCGGGCGATCTGGCCCTTGGAAAGGACCGAGTTGACGCGCTCTTTCAGTTCCTGCTTGAGGCCTTCTTTGCCTTCCGGCGTCCGCAATTCCGCGGAGTTCTTCCCGGAAAGCGTCGCGATCACCAGGTCACGCAACTGGGACTTCCTGTTCCCGATCTCGTTGCCAAATTCCGGGCTGCTGCCGAAATTCTGCTCGATCTCGATCACCGCGCGCAGATAATGGGTCTCTTCAGTGTCGCCCAAATTTACCAGGAACGAGCCGAGCTTTTCCATCCTGCCCAATTGCGGCCGGGGTTCGATCACCTTTTGGCGAGGACCCTCTCCGTGACGGGACAAGAGGATATACTGCAGGACTCCGAGGCCCACGACCAGCGCCAGCAGGGCCGAGAGCAGTCCTATCACGATCTGAAGTTTTTTAGAATCTTCGGCCATGGACTTAAACCTCCTATGTTTTGAAAAAGATGACTAGAATGTCAGCGGCTTAGATTCGGGCTGTCCCTCGACCTGCGAATCCGGCCGCGTTTCCGCGGGACCGACCTCCGGGTTGAATTCTTCCCGCACCCGGTCGCTGTTGCTGAGCTCCTTCAACATCGGAGCCTTCAAGACCTGGATGTCGATGCGTCGGTTGATAGCCCGCCTGAGGTCGTCTGAATTCGGCACCAAAGGCGAATAGGGGCCGTATCCGGTGGCCGACATCCGCTCAGGGGCGATGTTCTTCGTCTGCAGGTAACGCACGGTGTTGACCGCCCGCATGGCGGAGATCGTCCAGTTGTCCTGTCCACCAACGCCAGGACGGTCATCGGTGTAACCATTCACCTGGATCGAGTTGGGGATCACTTCCAGCATGCCGGCGACTTGATTCAAGATACGCTTGAATTCAGGGCTCAATTCGGTCTTTCCAGAGCCGAACCGTACTTTATCCGCATAGACCCGGATCAGCAAGCCCCTTTCATTCATATGCACATTGATCGCCGCATCCAGTTTTTGCTCAAGGATATATTTCTTCATCTTGTTCTTGAGCTCTTGCATGCGCACGTTGCTATTTTCAAAATAGACCGGCTTGGCCCCCTCGGCGGCTCCAGACACCAGGACCGAAGGCTGGCCCTGGCCAAAGGCCACCGCGAACGCCGCACGGATCTCCTCAGCCTTTTCCTGATCGACCGTCGCCGAGGCCCACATCACGATAAAAAGGGCCAACAGCAAGGTCACCATGTCCGTGTAGGTCAGCAACCAACGAAGGCCGCCGGCGGCATCATGTCCGCCGCCGCCCCCGTGGTCACCACCGCCTCGTCTGCTTTTTTTGCTCATAAATACCTTTGATGCGTTCTGAAAAAGCCTTTTATTCCGCCTTCTGCGAGGCCGTAGCGGCTTCCAAGGTCAGGCGGTCAACGGGAGCCATAAACGCCTTCATCTTCTCTTCCACGATGCGGGGATTGTCGCCGGCGGAGATCGAAAGGACTCCGACCAGCTGCAGCTCGCGCAGAAAAACGTCGCCTTTGCTGCGCAACGACAATTTTCCGGACAACGGAAGAAAGATCAAATTCGCGAAACCGATCCCGTAGAACGTCGCGGTAAAAGCGACGGCGATGGCTTCGGTCAGCTTGCTGGCGTCGCTCACTTCGACCAGGGCGTGGATCAGTCCAGCCACCGCGCCCACGATCCCCATCGTCGGGGCGAAACCGCCAGCCGCGTTGAAGATATCCGCGCCGACTTTGTGCCGGCTGGCCAAATAGGCCGTATCCGTCTCGAGGATCTCGCGGATCATCTCGACATCGGTCCCATCGACCACCAGCTGCAGGCCTTTTTTAAGGAACGGATCCTCGATGGTGGCGATATCCTCTTCCAATCCCAGCAAACCGTCTCTGCGGGCTTTGCCGGCGAAACCCACCATCATGGACACGGCCGCGACCGGATCCAGATGCTTTTCGCGGAACGCGTTTCGGAGGATCGCAGGAAGGTTTTTGACGTCCTTCATCGTGTATCCGATGAGCGTGGCGCCGGCTGTTCCGGCGACGATCAGCAACAATCCAGGCGCGTTCGCGTAGGCATTCAGCGCCGTGATGTCAAAGTGCGCATCTAACAAAAGGGCTAGGAGCAAACCTCCCCAACCCAAGACCAATCCGCCTACGGTTGCGATATCCAAAGCCAACCCCCGAAAAGTTGTGTAACGCTAGCGTCAGTCCTTTATATCCGGCAACGCGATGCTCCTGCGAAACCGAACGATCTTCTCGATCACTTCTTCAGCCGAATCCTTGATCGTGAACTTTTTTCCATCTGTCATGGTCAAAATGGTCTCGGGAGTCCGCTCGATCGACTCGATCAAGTCGTCGTTGACCATCAATTCCGCTCCGTTCAGACGCGTCAATTTGATCATCTGGGACCGCCTCTGATCACGGGTCTAATCTTACACTTTTTAAGGCTTTTAGGGAGCGGGAAACCGCTGAGATTTCCCGCTCCCTGCAGCCGTCACTTCCTTACGACGCTGACCGACCTCTCGACTACCTGCCCAGGTTGATCAGAGCTTCGAGGATCTTGTCAGCAGTGGTCACCACGCGAGCCGACGACTCGAACATCCGCTGAGCCACGATCATATTGGTCAGTTCGACGCTCAGGTCCACATTCGACTCTTCCAAGGCCCCTGCCGCGATGGTGCCACGGCCGTTCTGGCCCGCAACCCCGATCTGGCTGGTCCCCGAGGCCGTGCTGGCCGCGTAGTAGTTGCCGCCCACCTTGTTCAGGCCGCCCGGATTGGTGAAGGTCGTCAACGCCAGCTGGGCGATGGCGATGGTCTTTCCGTTGCTGAAGCTGCCATTGATGGTGCCGGTCTGGTCGAAGGACAGGCCGTTCAAGGTTCCTTCGGCATTGCCATCGACGAACTCCGTGACCACGGTCTGCACCGGCTGGTAAACACCCAAAGTGTCGTAGCTGCCGTTGCCGTAGTCTCCAGTCAACCCATCGCGCAAGCCCAGCGGAGGTAAATACCCAGCGGCCCCCGCTGCGGTATTGTCGGTTCCAAAGTTCATGCTGAAGGTCAACGCCAAAGCGCCATTGGTCGGCGCAAACCCCAAGAGAGGGTTGTCACCAGGGGTGACCGCGTTGTCATTGGCCAATGAACCGTCGGCATTGAACGTGATCGGTCCGTAAGCCGCAGCGCCACCGGATCCACCGACGTAGTTGCCCAGCGGGGTCGCGGGAGGTCCCACGGTCGCCGGGGTTCCCCAAAGGATCATGTTAGGCGCTACGCCTCCTGTCACGTCATTCACGGTCCAATTCCATTGCGCAGAGGCCGTGGGCGTCGCTGCCGCCTGCCAGAAAGACAGCAACATGGTGTAGGGCGTTCCAAGCGAATCATAGACCACAAAAGTCGACGACGCGTCGGGTACCGCTCCCGGGATGTTGTATTGATTCGCCGCGGCGGCGTTGGCATTCAACGGGGTATTGCTGTCCAGGTTACCGCTGAACACCGCTCCTTCGGTCTTGACGGACGGAAGTACGTTGAAGGAGGTGGCTGATGGCACCATCACCAGGTCGCCGGGGATCGTGATCTTCCCGATCGCCGAGGTGTTGCTCGTATCGAGGGTCGAATCCGTGATCGTCGCCAACGCGACGGGAGGACCGGCCAACGATGTCCGCAATCCCGAGGTCAGGCTCCAGCCCTGCACCAAACCACCGTCCGAGGTCACCAGATTCCCGTAGTTGTCAAAAGTCAGATTGCCCGCCCGGGTATAGAGCATCTCTGTGCCGCTTTTCACTGTGAAGAAACCGGCGCCTTGGATGGCGAGATCCGTCACGTTGCCGGTGATCTGGGTCGCACCCTGATTCATCATCGTCTGCACCGTGGAGACCGTCACTCCTAAGCCGATCTGGCTGGGGTTGATGCCGCCCAGGTTAAGATCGTTGTTCCCGGAGCTGGCGTTGATCAGCCCCGTGCTCAAAAGATCCGAAAACGACAGGCGGCCGGCCTTAAAGGCGACAGTCTGCGAATTCGAAACGTTGTTCGAAATGACATCCAGCCATTTTTGCGATGACTGAAGTCCTGTGATAGCTGTTCCTAGAGCTCCCATGACTTTTCCTCCTAGATCCACCGCCTCGATCATTCAGCGGCGGAAAGGCCTCCCACGCGGGGTCCGGCCTATGGTTGGGTTAAACGATGACTGCGCTATCGATGTTGGTGAAAACATTTCCTTTCATCGACGACGCATCCACCGCGGTGATGACTGTGTTGTTCTTCACGGACACTACAAAGGCAAGATTGTCCTTTAAGAGCAGGGATTCTCTTGAGCCTTTCGCGGCCGCCTGCGCCACTCCGTTTTCCAGGCGGGAAAGATCCTGGACCGAGAGCTGGATGTTCCTGGACTGGATCCTCGACTGGGCGTGAGCTGAGAACTTGAGCTCACCGCTTTTGACGAGGTTCGCCTCCAGGACCTGGCCGAAACTCAGGCTGGCCGCTGTGGTCTTCGAGGCGGGCTCGGCCTTGACGACCGCGCCCGCGACGGGATTGACGATATTTGGGTTCACCGGATTCATCATGGCTTACCCTAGATCGCGATCGACGCGACCTTTGGCAGACCCATCTGGGCGCTTTGGCCGCCCCCCAGATCGACTGTCAACATGGTCACTCCGTCGGTGAAATCAATCCCCTTCACTGTTCCGCTAACTTCGTTCCCATTGGTGTCCGTGCCGCTCACGATCCTCCCAAGGAGATTGGTCGCCTGGCTGACGTTCTGCTGGGCCAGCAAGGTGGACAATCCTACGTTGATGTTC
>JAZKAF010000049.1:0-560 GCA_040389285.1 candidate division FCPU426 bacterium | reverse complement strand
CAACATCTTCTGCGAATCGAACGGCTGGGTCGGATCCTGGTTCTTGAGCTGGACCATCAACAACTTCAGAAATTCCATCTTATAGTCTGTCGACTGCGAGCTTTTCGGCAAGGTCGACGACGACGCGTTGTTTGTGATTCCACTTAACATGGGTTACACCTCCTTTCCTTTTTGGATTCGCGTTGGTTCAGGCTAAAGCGCTGAACCTCTGTGCGTTCACGTCCGCTCCGACAAGGCCCGAAAAGGCGCTCTCGGCCGCGGACAGGTTTGGGATCGACGGAACCACTAAAGGTGGTCCCGCCTGAGGTTGCGGCTGCCGCTGTCCCGCCTGCCCCTGGGTGCCGGTTTCGGCGCGCACCGCAACGGACAACTGCGTGACCTGCATGCCACGGGCCTCTAGACTTTGCTTGAATTGTTGAAGATTAGCCGCGAAAACATCCCGGACTTCCGCGCTGCTGGCCAAGAGACGGGCCGTCAACTTTCCGCCTTCCATATTCAGAGATACATCAAGGGTCCCGAGAGAATCCGGTTTGAGCCGGATCTTTATCTGGCTATTTTCC
>JAZKAF010000048.1:1394-12435 GCA_040389285.1 candidate division FCPU426 bacterium | reverse complement strand
TGAGACTTACGGCATGGAGCTGAAAGCTTTGCGGGCTCGCTTGCGTCCCGGCAAGGAAAAAGCCCTGGCCGCATGGCTCACCACGGTTTCCAAGCTGGCCCGGCGGGAGCTTTCGTGACGAAAGCCGTCGCCATTCAGGCCACCATGTTCGACGGAGAAGTCGAGGTGCCTGGGTCCAAGAGCATCTCCAACCGGGCCCTGGTACTCGCCGCCCTAGCCAAGGGAAAGACCCTCATCCGCAATCTGCAGTTCTCATATGATTCCAAGCGCATGCTGGAAAGCCTGAAAAGCCTGGGCTTTGATATCCGCTGGGATCAGGCCGCGAAAACCGCTGAGGTGCAGGGCTTGGGAGGGGTGATCCCGAGGGATTCTCCCGCGCTGAAAGGCGAGGCCTTAAACGTTGGCAACGCGGGCACAGCGGCCCGTTTTTTGCCCTGCTTGACGGCCCTGGGAAGCGGGAACTTTCATTTTAAAAGCGATGCCGCGATGGAAGGCCGTCCGATGGGTGAATTGCTCACGGTGCTGGCTGAACAAGGATCGGCCACATCACCTTCGCGAAGCGCCTATCCATTCACCTTGGCCGCTGGCGGCTTGAAAGGCGGCAGGGTCTCGCTGGACTTGAGCAAGAGCAGCCAATTCGCCTCTGGTCTTCTGATGGCCGCCCCTTACGCGGCTTCGCCCCTCGCGCTCGAGATCCTAGGGGAGCGGGAACAGCTGCCCTATGTCGAGATCACCGCGGCGATGATGGAGAGTTTTGGGATCAAGGTGCATCGGAATGGTGCCCTATGGGAGCTGCCGCTCGGCGCCTATGCCTCGCCCGGAGAGTACCTGGTCGAACCCGACCTTAGCGGCGCGGCTTATTTTTTCGCGGCTGCGGCCCTGGCCGGCGGCAAAGTCACGGTGCGCGGCGCCCGCGCCTCCAGCATCCAGGGCGACATCCGCTTCCTGAAGGTGCTGCAGCACATGGGTTGCGCGTTCTATGAAGACCCGGAAGGCCTGACCGTTGAAAAGGAGCCGGGCAAAGTGTTGAAAGGCGTGGAAGTCGACATGGGCGCCTTTTCCGACCAGGCCCTGACCCTGGCGGCGCTGGCGCCTTTTTGCGACAGGCCCGTGACCATCCGCAACGTGGCGCATATCCGCAACCAGGAATGCGACCGCATCCGCGCCATCAGCAAGAACCTTCGCATGCTCGGCGCCGAGGTCGAGGAACGCCCCGACGGCGTCACGATCCAACCTGGGCCGCTGCAGGGCGGCGTGATCGAGACTTTTGGGGACCACCGGGTGGCGATGGCCTTCTCCTTGGTCGGGCTCAAGGTGCCGGGCATCAGCATCGATGATCCGGACTGCGTCTCGAAGACCTTTAAGGATTATTGGAGTGTTTTGGAAGGACTTCAGGCCGGACATGACTAAAAAGCCCATCATCGCCATTGACGGGCCGGCCGGATCCGGAAAAAGCACCCTGGCCAAGGCCCTGGCGGCCCGGCTAGGCCTGGTCTATATCGACACGGGGGCCATGTACCGCGCCGTGACCCTGGCCGCCAGAAAAAAAGGCGTGGATTTCTCCGACGCAGAAGCCCTGGCCAAGGTGGCCCATCAGAGCCAGATCCGCCTGGAATCCGGGGACGGCGGAGCCATCCGCGTTTATCTCGACGGCGTGGACGTTGAGAACGAGATCCGCAGCCCGGACATCTCCCGCCTCACCTCCCAGGTCACGGCCAATGTGCGCGGCGTGCGCGAGGCCCTAGTAGCCCAGCAATGGGAGATGGGGCACGCGGGCGGGGTCGTCATGGAGGGCCGCGATATCGGCACGGTGGTCTTTCCCGACGCCGACCTGAAGATCTATTTCGAGGTCAGCGTGGAGGAGCGGGCGCGCCGCCGCATCCGCGACTTCAAGGACCGGGGCATCGCGTTCGACGAAGCGTCGGTGCGCGCTGACATCGAGCGCCGTGACCTGGAGGACCGCAGCCGGCATTGGGGCGCTTTGAAACAGGCGCCTGAGGCGGTGATGATCAGCGGCGACGGGAAGACCGTCGCGGAGCTGGTCGAGGAGATCATCGTCCAACTGTCCCATTTGGCTTCCTGAGGGCCTATGTTCTGGTACAGCTCGGTACGCGGCATCTTTCTCTTCCTGATCAGGATCTTCCTGCGCTTCAAGTCCAGGAACGCGGCGGCCGTTCCGGCCAGCGGCGGCGTCATCCTGGTCTCCAATCATGAAAGTTTTCTGGATCCCATTTTGGTGGGCTGCGCCACGACCCGCCAGCCTGTCCGCTTCATGGCTCGCGAGAGCCTTTTTCACGCGCCGGGTTTCGGCTTTTTATTGCCCCGCATCAAGGCCTTTCCCGTGCGCCGCGGCGGAGCGGACCGCGCGGCCTGGGCTAAGTTCGAGGAGCTGGTCAAAGAAGGCGAAATGGTCTGTTTTTTCCCGGAAGGCACCCGCAGCGTCGATGGCCAGCTCCGTCCGGCCGTGACCGGGGCCGGCATGCTGATCCACCGCTGCCCGGGCGCCGTGGTCCTGCCGGTGCGCGTCTTTGATTCCAGAAAGGTCCTGCATAAGGACAAAGGGTTCCAGGGATTCCACAAAGTTTCGGTCGCTTTTGGCTCGCCTATTGATATCCGCGAGCTTTGGCTCCAGCCTGGCAGCCGCGAGGTCTACGAGCAGATCAATGTCCGTGTCATGGATGGGATCCGCGCGATTGCCCCGCCCTCTGGGCCGTAGGATCCAGGCGACTGAAATGGCTGTCCTATAAAAAATTCTTCCATATTTCAGCAGCTCGCTCTCATCCTAGATAAGGAACGCATATTCTAAGACGAGTCCGCACGCCGCCTCTTGAGCTACAGTCCCAACGAATTAGCCTATGAAAACAGGCCGCCTCGCGCTATTTGAGGGGGTGTACTGAAGAATTCGCAAATTATCCCCCTTACCGTTAGGCTGCAGCTTGACCACTTATTGCATCGTAGCTCAACTTATGAAACCGGCCTTTATCGAGAAATAAGGATTTAATTAAAGAAAAAGTTAATACTTATAAGCCGGGATCTATCTGGTATGGGATATTCTGGAATTCTTGTATTCTGTTTTATGTGACTTGCCAGCAAAGGAGAGTATCAAATGGAAAAGATGTCAGGGTTCTTGATTCCAACTTCGGTGAAGCTTGAAGACCTATTGCTTGACCCAAATAATCCGAGGTTTGCGGAACTCGGTGAAAATGTTGAAGTTTTGGAAGCGAGATTTTCCGAACCGAGAGTTCAGCAAGCGACTTTCGAAAAAATGAAAATGGCCAAATTTAATGTTGCTGAACTGCGCGATACGATTAAAGAGTTGGGCTTCCTGCCGATGGACCGCCTGGTCGTTCGAAAATGGAAAGGTCTTGACTCTGGTAAGTATGTAGTTGTCGAAGGGAACAGGCGGGTGAGCGCACTAAGATGGTTATTGGATCTACATGATGCTGGTAAAGAGACCTTTTCTGACAATCAGCTCGAAGAATTTAAGAATTTAGATGTCCTTTTGCTTGATGAAACGAGAGCACCAAAATCAGCACGTTGGATACTTCCTGGGCTTCGTCACGTGTCGGGTATTAAAGAATGGGGCCCATACCAAAAGGCCAGGACGGTATTTGAACTCAGGCAAACGGGAAAGTCAGCTCAAGAAGTTGCCCAAAGCCTTGGTCTTTCTACGGTTGAAGCAAACCGACTTTGGAGGGCCTTTCTCGCGCTTGAGCAAATGAGAAGCGATGAGGAATATGGCGAGTTTGCCGAACCAAAGCTATATAGCTATTTTGAAGAAGTATTTAAACGCCCCAATGTTCGCGGATGGCTGGGATGGAGCGATGATAAGCAAAAATTTGAAAAGAATAGCGAATTACGAGAGTTTTATAGTTGGATGAAAGGAGAGAAAAATGACGAGGGGGAACTTAGTCAAGCTAAATTGCCTGAGGCAAAATCAGTTAGAGATTTGAGTACAATACTCGACGATCCGGCCGCTTTGATAATTTTTCGGTCGAATACCGGTAGTCTCACTCATGCGTTAGCAGGGTATCCCAATGCACGTCCATATTAAGTGGGCTTTCTCCAGATTCGCTTAGGGGTATGACATCAGTAGATTTAGATGCCGTAAACCTTCTTCGGAAAAAAATCGATCAAATCATGGAAGATCGCGAACGGTTGTTAGGGGGGGACGGTGGGAATACCCAATCCTGAAATCATAGCGCGATGGGTTGAAAATGACTGTCGTCAAAATAATTTTCTGCCCCTTAAAGAAGTTTTGATCGGATGCCTTACCGAACGATTAAAGGGGAAGTCGCCGGAAGAAATTGCGGAAATTTCTGAGCGATCAGAAGAAATGGTCAGCGAGATGCTGCAAGGGATCGCTGCGGAATACCAGCAAGATGGTATTTTGCCGTCATTTGAGATTTCGCCGGAGGCGGACAGCAATTATTACAAAGCGCTTCCGATTCCTGAAATTGGTTTTCTGAAAAAACTTCGCGCTATTTCGCCGGAAGGATTCGAAGTATTTTGCAAGAAAATCCTTAAACACTTTAATGCCGATGCAACTGTGCAGGGCGGATCCAACGACGGTGGCGTAGATTTTTTTTCAATCGGATTACCCCTGAATTCAACTTTGGAACCTATGCCGCCTCCGGCACGGGGTATTGTTATTGGACAATCGAAGAGGTATGGACAAAAAAATAACGTTGGCGAATCGGAAATTCGGACATTCGTTGGGGGAGCAATCAGAAAATCCGACGAGCTCCGAAAGAATTTTCCGGAAAGAGTAGGGATTATGACGCCGACAATATTGGCATTTTGGACAACTTCAGATTTTGCGGGTCCGGCGAGAAAGTATGCCCGTGAAATGGGGGTTTGGTACCTCAGTGGGATAGGACTCGCCCAATTTGCAATTCGACTTGGGTTCACCGAAAATCAAATTAATGAAGCTGAAGAAGAATCGGAGAGAATTAGGCACGCATCAAAAAAAATCAGGCCAGAAGCAAATCCGTTGGATAGAACGATAGAAGAACCAGGTGAAAATAATTTTATCAATACTCCTAGTACAACAGTTGCAAGCGAGATAAGTGAAAAAGGCGCTGACAAAACGGTAGACCCAGTACATGAAATTCCCTTGGTGTAATTAAAGTGCAAGGGCGATAGCTTCGAACTAAAAGTTCTTGGTCCGATATTCGGCATTTACCTCAGATAAATCCCCCTCTAATTTCTCGTAAAACCTTGGATATGGCCGTTATTTATGGCGTTTTTCTTCTCTTGTAAGATCTTGCGGGCCATCTGCGTTTATGGTCTACTATTCGACTCGTTTCTAAGCCGCCCGTTGGGGTGGCTCATGTTCAGTGTATGGGGGTAGTAAAGCAATGGCCGTAGTAAACCGTTTCGTCGTCAAGACCGTGGAAGAAGATCCCGAGTTGCGGGATCTCGAGTTCAACTTGGACAATATCGAGGATTTCCGCTCGATGTATCTCGAGTCCATGCGCAACGTCACCGAAGGGGAAGTCGTTGCCGGCACGGTGGTGTCGGTCGACAAAGATTTCGTCCTTGTGGATGTCGGATATAAATCCGAGGGCGTGATCCCCCTGGAAGAATTCCGCGACAAGAACGGCGAGATCAAGGTGTTTGCGGGCGAGGAGATCGAGGTCTATCTGGAGCAGATGGAAGATCCCGAAGGCCGCGTGGTCCTTTCCAAGCAGAAAGTCGACCGCCAGAAGATCTGGAGCCGCCTCTACAAGGCTTTTGAGAACAAGGAGATCCTGGAAGGCGTCATCACCCGCCGCATCAAAGGCGGCCTGGTGCTGGACATCAGCGGCGTGGATTGCTTCCTGCCCGCTTCGCAGGTGGGCCTGCGTCCCACGTCGGACCTCGACCAGTTCATCGGCCAGACCGTGGCCGTGCGCGTGATCAAGTTCAACCGGGGCCGCGGCAACGTGGTCGCCTCCCGCCGCGTCCTGCTCGAAGAGGAACGCGCGCAGAAACGCACCCAGACCCTGGAAGAGTTGCAGGCGGGCAAGATCCGCCGCGGCGTGGTCAAGAACATCGTCCAGTACGGCGCGTTCATCGACATGGGCGGCATCGACGGCCTCCTGCACATCACCGACATGGCCTGGGGCCGCGTGTCCCATCCCAGCGAGATCGTGCAGATCGGCCAGGAGATCGAAGTCAAGGTCCTGTCCATTGACAAGGAGAACGGCAAGATCTCCCTGGGCCTCAAGCAGAAGTCCACGGATCCCTGGACCCATATCGACTCCAAGTTCCCGGTCGGCTCGCGTCACCGCGGCAAGGTCGTCAACCTGACCGACTACGGCGCCTTCGTCAAATTGGACGAAGGGGTCGAGGGCCTGGTGCACGTCTCCGAGATGTCCTGGTTGCGCCGCGTGAAGCACCCTTCGGCGGTGGTCAGCGTCGGCCAGGAAGTCGAAGTCGTGATCCTGAACCTGGATATCCAGAGCAAGAAGATCTCGCTGGGCATGAAGCAGACCGAGTCCGATCCCTGGGAGAGCATGGACGAGCGCCTTCCCGTGGGTTCCAAGGTCAAGGGCGTGGTGAAGAGCCTGACCGACTACGGCGCCTTTGTGGAGATGGAAGACGGCATCGAAGGCCTTTTGCACATCAGCGACATGTCCTGGTCCAGCAACCTTAAGAGCCCGGGCGACCTGGTGAAAAAGGGCGATGAGATCGAGGTCAAGATCCTGCATGTGGACAAGGAAAAGCGGAAGATCTCGCTGGGCCTGAAGCAGTTCCAGCCCGATCCCTGGGAGAACCTGGAAAGCCGCTATACCCTGGGCAAAGAAGTCGAAGGGGAGGTCCTGCGGACCACCAATTTCGGCGCCTTTGTGGAGCTGGAGCCTGGCGTCGAAGGCCTGATCCACATCTCCCAGCTGGCGGACACCGCCCCGGCGAAGGTCGAGGACGTGGCCAAGACCGGCGACAAGGTCAAGGCCACCGTCATCAAGCTCTCCCTGGAGGACCGCAAGATCGGGTTGTCCATGAAGACCAATCCTGACATGAACGCCGGAGCCGAGGTATTGGGCGAGCCCGAAACGGCGCCCCAGGCCTAGAGACCAGGCAGCAAGGCTGGTTCGGGGTCTTTAAAAAGCCCCGCGTACGAAGGGGTCGCAGCATGCCGCCCTGATCGGCGTGGGGCTTTTTGTTTTTGGGAACAACCGGGTGGTTAGCTCAGCTGGTTAGAGCACCAGTCTTACAAACTGGGGGTCACTGGTTCAAATCCAGTACCACCCACCATTTTCATGAAGCCATGTTCAATCATCCCGCGCTGCTAAGGCAGCTGAATCTTTGCGCTGAACAGCTCCGCCGGGCGGGAGAGAGCGATTGGTCGCGCCGGGTGCTGGCGGCCGGCGACCAGGTGCGCCGCAGCGGCTGGACCGAAACGGGCAAAGTAGCGGTGGACCTCCTTTTTTCCGCCGATCCCGGGCTGGACAGCGTCCTGTTCGGAGCGGAGCATGAGAGGCGCCTCGGAGGTCCGGTGGGAGTGGCGGACGCGAACGGACGCATGTCCGAATTGCGGGATCGCTTGAAGCAGTTGGCGGCTTATCCGCTGCGGCAGGCACTGGCGCCTGGGGCGCCCAGGCAGCGCAGCCCGGATCTGGGATAAAGGGGGAAGGATGTTGGACGGAGACAGCAGGCGGGAGATCGAGGCTTTGGCGGCGAGGGTCGCCGACTACCGGAGGTACCTTTGACGTCGAGTTGAAGGACGCCCTGGTCAAACAGATCGAGCATGAGATGCAGGACGCGGGATTTTGGGCGGACAACCGCGCGGCCAAAGAAAAGCAGTCCCGGGTCTCCGCGGCCAAGATCGACCTCGCCGACTACCAGGCCCTGGAAAAGATACTGGGAGACCTGAAGGCCAGCGCCGAGATCCTGGATATGGAGGAAGACGCTTCTTTCCGGGCGGAGCTGGACAAGGACCGCCTAGCCCTGACCAAGCACCTCGAAGACCTGGATTTTCACCGCATGTTGAGCGGCCCTTACGACCGCAAGAACGCCATCCTGAATGTCCATCCCGGCGCGGGAGGCACCGAAAGCCAGGACTGGGCGCAGATGCTGCTGCGCATGTACACCCGTTGGGCCGAGAACAAGGGCTTCAAGCTCGAGATGCTGGATCTGCAGGCCGGGGAAGAGGCGGGGATCAAGAACGCCACGCTCAAGGTCGAGGGGGAGTGGGCCTACGGGCTCTTGCGTGCTGAAAAAGGGGTGCACCGCCTGGTGCGCATCTCGCCCTTTGATTCCAACGCCCGCCGCCACACCAGCTTCGCCTCGGTGGAAGTGGTGCCGGAGCTGGACGATGACATCGAAGTGGATATCAAGGACGAGGACCTGAAGATCGACGTGTTCCGCGCCTCGGGCGCCGGCGGCCAGCACGTCAACCGCACTGAATCGGCCGTGCGCATCACCCATCTTCCCAGCGGCCTGGTGGTGACCTGCCAGAGCGACCGTTCCCAGATCAAGAACAAGGCCTCGGCCATGGGAGTGCTGAAATCACGGCTTTTCGTGCTGGCCCAGGAGGAGCAGAAGGCCAAGATGGCCGGCATCGCCGGCCTGAAAAAAGACATCAATTTTGGGAGCCAGGCCCGTTCCTACGTGCTGCATCCCTACCAGCAGATCAAGGACCACCGCACGGACATCGAATACACCCAGGTCGGCGCCATCCTGGACGGCGCCCTGGATCCCCTGATCGAGGCGGTGCTCAAGCAGGCCTCGATGGACGCCACCCGTCCTCAGGAATAAAAAAACCGCCCTTTACCGGGCGGTTTTTTGTTTGGCGGGCCCTCGTTTGAAGACCTTGTTCGGCGGGTTCTGGTAGGCCACGATCGCCAGGATCAGCAGGATGACCACGATGATGATCCACTCGATCAAGGCGATCCCGCGCTGCTTGTTGTTTTGCATCAAAGGGCGGCTTTCGGGTTGGATAGGCGCTTGAGACACAAATATAGGAGAGCCCTATGGGGGCGTCAAGAGCATGAGTGAAAAGCACCACGACATCACCAAGGCGGTGGGATGGATGAGCGCGGCCACCATGGTCTCGCGCGTGCTGGGATACCTGCGCGACACGGTTTCGGCGGCCCTTTTTGGGGCTGGCTGGATCTCGGACGCCTTTATCCTGGCCTTCCGCATTCCCAACCTTTTACGCGACCTGCTCGCCGAAGGCGCCCTCTCCGCTGCCTTTGTCCCGGCCATGGCCCGGGAACGCGAGAAAGCGGGCGAGGCCTCGTCGTGGCGCCTGGCCGCCCTGATGTTCAACTCTCTGCTCATGGTCATGGGCCTGCTGGTGCTGCTGGGCCTCAGCTTTAAGACGCAGTTGGTGGCCCTCTTCGCGCCCGGATTCAAGGCCCGGCCAGAGCAATTCGAGCTGACCGTGACGCTCACTGGCATCCTGGTCCCCTTCCTGGCCTTGATGGCCTTCGCCGCCCTGTTCATGGGAGCCTTGAACTCAAGGCGCCGCTTCGGACCTGGCGCGGTCGCCCCGATCTTCCTGAACCTGACCATGCTCGGCTTTGGCGCCTGGATGTATTTTCATCCCCGGCCTCCCGAATCCCAGGTGCTGATATGGGCCTGGGGAGCCCTGGCCGGAGGCCTGGCGCAGATGCTGGTCCAGTTGCCCGCGATGATCCAGGAAGGATTCCGTTTCCGCCTGGGCTGGCCGTTCGGCGATGTGGGGGTCCTGAAGGTCTGGAAACAGCTGGGGCCGGCGGTGCTGGGCCAGTCCAGCACGCAGATCAATTTGCTGGTCAACAGCGTGCTCGCCTCGCAGATGGCCGTCGCCTCTGCGACCTATATCTATTACGGCAACCGCCTGATGCAGCTGCCGCTGGGGGTCTTTGCGGTGGCTATCTCCACGGCGGTTCTGCCCTCCTTGGCCAGCCATTTTGCCAGGGAAGAAGCCGCCGAGTTCAAGACCACGCTCGGTTTCGGGCTCCGGCTGACGCTGTTCATCACATTGCCCGCCGCCGCGGGGCTCATCCTGCTTTCTGAGCCCATCAACATCCTGCTTTTTCGCTGGGGCCGCTTCAGCCTCGAAGACGCCCAGGCCGTGGCCCGCGCCAGCGTGGTCTATTCCTTCGGCATGGTCTTCGCCTCGCTGATCAAAGTCCTGACTCCGGCTTTTTACGCCCGGGAAGAGGCCTCGGTGCCAGTCAAGGTCAGCTTCGCGGGCGTGCTGATCAATCTGGCTCTCAGCCTGCTACTCAAGGGCCCTTTCGGATACCTGGGACTTGCCATGGCGGCCTCATTCGCCAGCCTGGTCCAGGCGGGCTTATTGCTCTGGCTGATGCGGCGCAGGCTGGGGCCTTTGATGCGCGGGGAAGTGCTGAGAGACATGGGCAAGATCGTGGTCTTAAGCGCGGCCATGTGCCTGGCGGTCTGGCTGGGGGGGATCTTGCTGCGCCAAGGGCTGGATCCCGCCCTGCTCTACGCGCGGGGCCGCTTGGCCAAAGAAGTGGCCTGTTTAATAGCCCTTGCGGCGCTTGTGTATTTTCCGCTGGCCCATTTTTGGGGTTTGGACTACCTGGCCCCCTTGCTTGCTAGGCGGCGAAAGAAGGTCTAAACTGGTGTTTTCGTGGAGTCATGATGGTGGATTTTCGCAAATCTTTTAAAAAACTGCTAACGAAACGCTCGAAGGGGACGCTATGAGCCCCGACGTGCTGAAAGCCTGGTTCGCGGCCTCGCCCTTGGTCCGTCGCCGTCGGCGTTCCCGCGTGGTGCCGGTGGGGAACCGTTTCATCGGCGGAGAACATCCCATCCTGGTGCAATCCATGTGCACCACCGAAACCCTGGACACCGAAGCCACGGTGGAACAGTCCCTGCGCATGGCAGCAGCCGGATGTGAGCTGATCCGCATCACCGCGCAAACGCCGCGCCACGCCGCTAACCTCAAGAACATCCGCGAGGCCCTCAACGCCCGGGGCTGCTTATTACCCATCGTCGCCGACATCCATTTTGTGCCGGAAGCGGCCATGGAAGCGGCCTTGCACGTCGAAAAAGTCCGGGTGAATCCGGGTAACTTCGCCGACAGCAAGCGCTTCGC
>JAZKAF010000048.1:0-1384 GCA_040389285.1 candidate division FCPU426 bacterium | reverse complement strand
TGCAAGCAACTGAAACGCGCCATGCGGGTGGGCACCAACCACGGCTCCTTGTCCGACCGGATCATGAACCGCTACGGCGACACGCCCCTGGGGATGGTCGAATCCGCCCTGGAATTCCTGCGCATCGCCCGCCGTCACGACTACCACGATATCGTGCTCTCGATGAAGAGCTCCAACCCCAAGGTGATGATCCAGGCCTACCGCCTGCTGGTGCTGCGCATGGATCAGGAACAGATGGACTATCCCCTGCATCTGGGCGTGACCGAGGCTGGAGATGGCGAGGACGGCCGGGTCAAGAGCGCGGTCGGCATCTGTTCGCTGCTGGAAGACGGGTTGGGCGACACCGTGCGCGTCTCTCTGACCGAGGATCCCGAGTTCGAGATGCCCGTGGCCTTTCGCATCGCCCGGCGTTACGGAAAATCCGGGTTGAAAAAGACGGGCCTATTCAACGCCGCGGACGAAGCCGGCCTTGGCACCTCCTGGATCGCGGCCCATCCCATCACTGAGTACCGCCGCCGCGCCGGGGGCGAATGCAAACTAGCCGCCACCAACCTGCACGACAAGTCCTTGGTACGCGTCTTCAGTCCGGCCCCGCACAAGGCTGCCGCATGGCGCGAAAACTGGCGTTTTCTCACAGATTATCGTTACGGCAGTGGCGAGAGCCTGATCCGTCCCGAGATCATGGTCTTGGATATCGCCGATGACGCCGACCTAGCCGGCCTGCGGGAATTCTTAGCCCAGGCCAGGCCAGCAAAGGTTCCGGTGGTCGCCCGTTTTCAGGCGGATAAGGCACTGGAATCCGCCGCGGGCTGCGGCGCGGACATGCTAGCGATCAACTTTGGCGAGCAGAAGATCAGCCCGGAATACGCCGCGCGTTTCACCCCCCTTTTTCAAGCCGCTGCCAAAGAGGGCCAGGCCTTGCTCTTGGAATTCGCGGTCCAGGCGGCTGAACCGATCTTCAGCGGGCTCGCCCATATCCTGGACCGTTGCGAGGCGCTTGGTTGCGAGAACGTGCTTATCGCCGTGACCGGCTCCGAAGCAGAGCCGCTCATCCACCTGAACCGCGCCTTGTGCGCCTGGATGGATCTGCGTCCTCTGCGGCATCCGCTTTTGCTGTCCTTGGATAGCGCCGAGGAGCCCGAAGAGCGGAGGATCAGCGCCTCCACCGCCTTAGGGTCCTTGCTTTGCGACGGGGTGGGCGACGCGGTGATGATACGCTCCGTTGGTCCCACCGATACCGTGGCGCTTTCCTTTAACGTGCTGCAGGCGGCCCAGGTGCGCATCAGCAAGACCGAGTTCATCTCCTGTCCGAGCTGTGGCCGGACGCTTTTCGACCTCCAGGAAGTCACGGCTCGGATCAAGAAACGCACCGGGCACCTGGTGG
>JAZKAF010000047.1:808-4375 GCA_040389285.1 candidate division FCPU426 bacterium | reverse complement strand
TTCGACCTCCAGGAAGTCACGGCTCGGATCAAGAAACGCACCGGGCACCTGGTGGGCGTCAAGATCGCCATCATGGGTTGCATCGTCAATGGACCGGGCGAGATGGCTGACGCCGATTTTGGCTACGTGGGCGGCGCGCCTGGAAAGATCAATCTTTATGTGGGCCGCGACTGCGTTGAAAAGGGCATCGATTTTGGGGCCGCGGACGACCGTCTGGTGGAGCTGATCAAAGAAAACGGCAAATGGAAGGAACCCGCGCAAGTCTGAGCGGGAAGGAGATCCTGATGAAAAAACGTCTATCCATCGTCTTCGCCTGTCTGGCGGTCTCGGCGCTTGGCGCGCGGACGGCAGCCGCTTCCGAACGCGTGCGTCTCGACGCGGATTGGCGCTTCCAGCTGGGAGACGTGCGGCGCAAGGTGATGCCGGCGCAGAATACTTTTGTGGTGCCCGCCTGGCGATGGAAGGACGCTGGCACGAACGAGCCAGCCTCTGGAGCTCGGAACCTTGCCCTGCAAAACTCGGCTGGGAACGCCTGGGCAGACTGCAAGCCAGGCGAAGAGGTCTTTAAAGAAAAGAAGGGTTTTGCCTGGTTCAGGGCCGAGTTGCCGTCGGTGCCGGGGCCCCATCGCATCCTGCGTTTTGATTCGGTGGATGATGCCGCGACCGTTTATTTGAATGGCAAGGAGCTGGCTAAGCATCGCGGCTGGGACGAACCCTTCGAGGTCGGCGTTGACAGCGCCTGGAAGGAGCAGGGCCCCAATTTCCTGAGCATCCTGGTTGAGAACACGGGCGGACCTGGGAAGGTCAACACGGTGACTTTGGAAACTGACTTAGGGCTAAACCCGGCCCCTTTGACTGCGGACTATGACGACCACGCCTGGCGCCGGCTCCACCTGCCCCACGACTTTGTGGTGGAGTCTGGATTTGACGCCAAGGGCGATGTGTCCCATGGCTCCTTGATCAAAAATATCGGCTGGTATCGGAAAGTCTTTGATCTGCCTGCCGGGGATAAAGGCCGCAGTCTCTGGATCGATTTTGACGGGATCTATCGCAACAGCTCGGTCTGGTTGAACGGACAGCTCCTGGGCGTGCACGTCAGCGGTTACACCAGTTTCCGTTACGACATATCCAAGGCCGCGAATTATGGCGGGAAAAACGTCTTGGCCATCAAGGTCGACGCTAAAGGCAGCGAGGGCTGGTGGTATGAAGGTGGCGGGATCTACCGCCATGTTTGGCTGAACAAGGCTGATCCTGAGCATTTGGCCCCCTGGGGCATCCAGGTCACTGCGGATCCGGTCGGCGAGGGAGCCAGCATTGTGGTCCGCAGCGAACTCTCCCGGACTTTGACGCGCGACTCCAGATTCTTGATGCAGCAACAGATCCTGGATCCGTCCGGAAAGACAGTCCTCGAATTATCAAGTCCGGCCCAGGGCGCCGCGGTCGAGCAAAAGGGGAACCTTGCCAAGGCGGCTCTTTGGTCCCCTCAAAGCCCCGCGCTCTACCGCCTTATCACCCGCCTGACCCTCGATGGCAAAGAGATCGACCGTGCTGAGACCTCATTCGGGATCCGTAGCATTCGCTTTGACGCGGAACAGGGTTTCTTGCTGAACGGTAAGCCCCTGAAGATCCAGGGGACCTGCAATCACTTGGACTTCGCCGGGATCGGCATCGCCCTTCCGGACAGCCTTTTTGAGCATCGGATCAGGAAATTGCAGGAAATGGGATCCAACGCCTGGCGCTGTTCCCATAATCCGCCGTCACCGGAATTCTTGGACGCCTGCGACCGGCTGGGAATGCTGGTGATGGACGAGAATCGGAAGCTGGGCGACAGCCCGGAAATACTGGGCCAGGTGGAGAGCATGGTGCGTCGGGACCGTAATCATCCCAGTATCATCCTATGGTCTCTCTGCAACGAAGAAGGGCTTCAGGGAAGCGAGCAGGGCCGCAAGATGGGCTCGACCATGAAAAAGCTGATCTTAAGCTTGGACCGGACGCGCCCGATCACCGCCGCGATGAACGGTGGCTATGGTAAGGGCCTTTCCAAGGTCGTGGATCTGCAGGGTTTCAACTACCACGATGGCGACTATGAGCCCTATCATCAAAAATATCCTAAGCAACCGCTGTTCGGCAGCGAGACCGCCAGCGCGGTCGGGACCCGCGGGATCTATGAAAATGACAAGGAGCGCGGCTATGTGAGCGCCTATGACGTCAATTTTCCTGATTGGGCGCAGAGCGCTGAAAAAGCCTGGAAGGCTCTGGCGGAGCGCCCGTATATGGCGGGTGGGTTTGTCTGGACCGGATTCGACTACCGGGGCGAGCCAACGCCTTATGGATGGCCCTGCATCAACTCGCATTTCGGGATCCTGGATACCTGCGGGTTTCCCAAGGACAGCTATTACTATTACCAGTCCTGGTGGAGCGAGAAAACGGTGCTGCACCTTTTTCCGCATTGGGACTGGAAGGGCCAAGAAGGCAAGGAGATCGACGTCTGGTGCCATAGCAATTGCGAGCGGGTCGAATTGTTCCTCAACGGCGCCAGCTTAGGCTCCAAGGATATGCCCAAGCTCGGTCATCTTCAGTGGAAAGTCGCCTACCACCCTGGGGTCTTGTCAGCCAAAGGTTACCGCAAGGGGGTCTTGGTGGCCGAAGACAAAGTGGAGACGACCGGAAAGCCGGCTTCCGTCCATCTTGAATACCTCAAAAGAGATCTCCTGGCGGATGGCGAAGATATCCTGCCGGTCGAGGTCTCGATTTTGGATGCCAAAGGCAGGCGAGTCCCCACGGCTGGGGATCTGATCAAGTTTTCCGTGACCGGAGTTGGGGAAATAGCCGGCGTGGGCAACGGTGATCCCAGCAGCCACGAAGCGGACCACGCCACCGAGCGCCACGCCTTCAACGGGCGTTGCCTAGTTTTGCTACGCGCCGGTGAACGGCCCGGACCGGTCTTTTTGAAGGCGACTTCTCGAGGCCTTAACGGGGCGGGAGCTGAATTTCGAGCGGTTTTACCAAAGCTTTAGGCCATGAAAGCCTTTGTTAATAGATGATTTTCCGTTGATTTTGTATCCTGAAACTTTGTTCCTCGTTTTGGGGATATCGCATTGACTCGATTTTTGCGCCATGCAAAAATTTTTTAACGATTTTTGATCCAAGTCATCCAAACAACATAAAGAACAGTTAGGGCTGCTCCGAACGACCTGGTTGTGGAGGAGATTTGCCTTTGTCAGGCGCCAAACATCTGCGGTCACGCGGTGTCAGCGGCTTTGTTGTCAGCGCCGCCATTCTATTTTTTTGCCAGACCAGCGCCTTTGCCGCCTGCTGTGGCGGCACCTTCGGTATCCCCCCTGTAAAAACTGGATGTCCTGCCGACGATGTGGTGACCTACCCTCTCAAAGAGGAGATGGCTCACTACTATAATTGGACCGGCCAGGGCGGTTACGTATCCAGCACCATCGGTCGCGGCTTGTCGACAGTGCCAGTGGGCGGTATCCCGGCGGGCGCCACCATCGTCAAAGCGTTTCTTTGGGTCGTGACCAACCCCGCGGCGCCTGCGGTCTGCGGCGACGTGTC
>JAZKAF010000047.1:0-798 GCA_040389285.1 candidate division FCPU426 bacterium | reverse complement strand
AGAATGACCTTCCGCTGAAACTTCCGTAGTCGGACCAACTGCCCGACTAACGTCACGGTGAATGGAACCGGAGTGGCGGGCACTGTGGTGGGCACTGGAAGCTTCGGGCCTGAGTGGGACCATCCTATCTGGGGCCTTAGCCCCAAGTGCGGATGGAACCTGCTGCATTGCACCACGCGCTACGATATCACCGCCCGGGTCATCGCCACCCGCAACGGGAATTACGTTCTCAGCGCCGCGGGCGTGGCCGCCAGCATCGTCGTGGTGTATCAGGACCTTCTAAGCCTGAAGAAAACCACGGTCATGCTGGCCGACGGGCTGAATGTCTGGCACTCCAAGGGCGGGCTGACTTGCGTGGACGAGGATGGGCGCGCACCCCTCGACGTCCCCTTTAATTGGACCTGCGAAGGCAATCCCATCTGCAACCCCCAGGACACTCGCTTCACGCGCTTCAGCGGGACCACGACCAGCCTTTCTTCCATCCATGTCGACCAGTTCTTGGATCCCCTGACCAGCGTGGTGCGTTGGTCTTCTGGCCCAGGGACCACCCTCGGCACCGGGGTCATGGACAGTCCCTATTCGGACTACGCCGACATGGACACCTATCCCAGTCCGCCAGGGGCCTTTTTACCGGGCGAGTCCAAGGCTCTTTGGCGCTATGGGAACGCGGTCTGCTCCAACAAGACCACCCAGTACGTCTATGCGCTGGTCATGTCCACCTCTTGTCCCTTGATCCCACCCGCTGCCAGCATCGCAAAATCGGTCGGCGGCAGCATGCAGCCGACCTGCTCGGCCTTG
>JAZKAF010000046.1:3180-11683 GCA_040389285.1 candidate division FCPU426 bacterium | reverse complement strand
AAGGCGCCTATTCGCTGCTGCTGATGAACGAGGAGCAGCTGATCGGCGTGCGCGATCCTTCCGGTTTCCGGCCCCTGGTCTTGGGCAAGCTGGGCGAGCGCTACATCCTGGCTTCTGAGACCTGCGCCCTGGACATCGTCGACGCCACTTATGTGCGCGACGTGGAACCCGGCGAGATGGTCATCCTGGACCGATTTGGCCTCACCTCCCTCAAGCCCTTTGAGCCGGCCCCTCACGCCCTCTGCGTCTTCGAATACGTCTATTTCGCCCGTCCGGACTCGAAGATCTTCGGCGAGCAGGTGGACAAGGTCCGCCGCGAGCTGGGCCGCCAGCTGGCCCGCGATTCGGCCGTGCCCGCGGACCTGGTCATCCCCGTGCCCGATTCCGGGGTCACCGCGGCCATCGGCTACGCCCAGATCTCCGGGCTTCCCTTTGAAATGGGCCTGATCCGCAACCATTACGTGGGGCGCACCTTCATCGAGCCCAGCCAGGCCATCCGCGATTTTGGCGTCAAGATCAAGCTCAACCCGGTGGAATCCATCCTGCGCGGCAAGCGCGTGGTGGTGGTCGACGATTCGCTGGTCCGCGGCACCACCAGCCGCAAGATCATCAAGATGCTGCGCTCGGCTGGCGCCAAAGAGGTGCATTTCCGCATCACCTCGCCGCCCGTCAAGAACCCCTGCTTCTACGGCATGGATTTCCCCACGAAAAAAGAGCTGATCGCCAACAACATGACCCACGAGGAGATCGAGCGCTACCTGGACGTGGACTCGCTGTCTTATTTGTCGGTGGACGGCATGATGAAGGCCGTGAACATGGCGGGCGAAGGGTTTTGCAAGGCCTGTTTCGACGGCCGCTACCCAGTGGGCGTGTCCCAGGCTGCCACCGAGCGCGAGATGCAGATACTGGAAGCCAACGCGAAATGCGATTAACGGAGATCCCTTGAAAAAATCCGTCACTTACCGTTCGGCCGGCGTGAACATCGACGAAGGCCAGGAAGCCGTCAGGCGCATGAAGGGCTATGTGCGCACCACTTTCAACAAAAACGTGCTGGGGGACCTGGGGTCCTTTGGCGGCCTTTTCAAGTTCGACAAGAACGCCTTTAAAAAACCCGTGCTGGTCTCCTCGACCGACGGGGTGGGGACCAAGATCCTGGTGGCCGCCGCGGTGAAGCGCTACCACACCGTGGGCCAGGACCTGGTCAATCACTGCGTGAACGACATCTTGGTGCAGGGCGCGAAACCGCTGTTCTTCCTCGACTACTACGCCACCGGCAAGCTCGACGCCAAAGCCTGCGCCGAGACTGTGCGCGGCCTGGCCATCGCCTGCAAGCAGCAGGGCTGCGTGTTGATCGGCGGCGAGACGGCGGAGATGCCCGGCCTTTACCAGCCCGGCGATTTCGACCTGGCCGGCACCATCGTGGGCGCGGTCGAAGAGGACCAGGTGCTGACCGGCGAGGGCGTCAAGCCGGGCGACCAGATCCTGGGCCTGCCTTCGGTGGGCCTGCACACCAACGGTTTTTCCCTGGCGCGCAAAGTCTTGCTGCGCCGCGGCGTGTCCTTGACCAAGACGGACAAGGAACTGGGCGAGAGCCTGGCTGACGCGCTCTTGAAGCCGCACCGTTGCTACGCCAAAGAGTTATTGCCCCTTATCAAGACCGGCAAGATCCGCGCCCTAGCCCACCTGACCGGCGGCGGTTTCTACGACAACATCCCCAGGGTCCTGCCCGAAGGCTGCCACGCAGTGGTCTATCGCGGCTCCTGGCCGGTGCTGCCTATTTTCAAAAAAATTGTCCGCGAAGGCGGCGTGCCAGAAAAGGATGCCTACCGCACCCTGAATATGGGCATCGGCATGGTGGTCATCGTGCGCGAAGCGGACCAGGCCGGCATTCAAGCCGCCCTGAAGCGCGCCAAAATGCCCTCTTATCTCATAGGGCGCGTTACCAAAGGCCCTGCTTCGGTCGACATGGTCTAAGGCCCCTTGCGCCTCCTGGTCCAGAAGATCCTCGAAAGTTCGCGCCTGCTGGTCCTGGCCGCGGCTAGCCTCGCCGTGGTCGTCTGCCTGGACCCCCATTCTGCCGACCCTCTCGGCATCAAAGCCCTAACTTTTTCCGCCGGCGCCGGCCTCTTGGCTGGCCTTAGTGCCGCCCGCCTTTGGTGGGGTGGCCGTCTTCGGCTGCCCTGGGATAAAACCGGTCTCGCCTTTGTTGCCCTGCTGGCGGCGGTGGCGCTCAGCTATTTTCTGACGCCAGCGGCAGCCCGGGGGCGGGGCGAAACCGCCTTCAACGCCTGGTGCCTCTGGGGGCTGTTGGTACTGGCTGTTTATGACCAGCTTGCTGCTTATGAAGACGACAAAGAATCCGGCACCGCCATGCTGCTGACCCTAGTCTCGCTTTGCCTTGGTTTGGCCGTGCTTTGGGCCTTTATCCAGGCGCTCGGCCTTGACCCCAGCCTTTCCGACAGCGTGGCCCGCCAAAATTTTGGTTCCCGCCTCAGCTCCCGTTTCGGCAATCCCAATTTCTTCGGCGGATTTTTGGTGCTGACGCTGCCAGCTCCGCTCTGGCTGGCCTGGCGGCGCAACGCGGCCTGGTCCGTTCTGGTCTTTGCCGCAGCCTTTGCGGGCCTGAGCACCGGCAGCAAAGCGGTGATGCTCGGCTTGCTCTTCCAATTTTTCTTGTTCGGGCATCTTCACTGGCATTCTGAAAGGCCACGCGAGGAGCGGCTTCGTTTTCTAAAGCGTTGGGCCGCGGCCGGAGCCGCCATGGCGCTTTCGGCCGTGTTAGCCTTAGGTCCCGTGCTGAAAGCGCGCTTGGGCAACCTGCTGGATCCTAGCGGGGAATCGGTCCGCTTTCGCTTGCTGACCTGGGCCGGAGGCCTGAAGGCCTTCGTGGATCGCCCGGTGTTCGGGCACGGGCCAGGGTCCTTTTTCGCGGTGTATCCGGCGTATAGACTGCCCCAGGCCATGGCGGACCAGGCCCAGCATTCCTATGAAGTGGCCCACGCTGAAAATTGGGTCCTGCAAATGGCCGTGGAATACGGCCTGCTGGGCTTGGCGGCGCTGCTCTGCTTTTTATGGCTGCTCGGACGTCCCCTGCTCAAGGCAGCGGGGCGAAGCGACGAAGAAGGGCCGTTGGCAACCTGTGTGCTACTGGCTTTGGGCGGGACTTTGGTCGTGAACTTAGGCGGGCTGGATCTTTTTCTACCTTCGAGCTTCTGGTTCGTGGCGCTTTGGGTGGCTTTAAGTTTGTGGTGGTTTGGAAAAGGCAGGGTGCTGGGGTTGAATTCCGAGGCTTATGCCACGGTGCTGGTCAGCCTTTGCATCTTATTATTCTCAGCCATGCCTGGACTGCTGATGACGGCGCGTTGGAAAGCGGGAAGGGAGCTGCTGGCGGCTGAGACTTTGTCACGGCAAGGAAATTTAGAGGCCGCGGCCGAACTCTACCAACGCTGCCTCCTGGCGGATCCAACGAACACCGAAGCGCGGTATTTTTTGGGCGCGACCCGGCTGGACCAGGGCCGCGCGCCCGAAGCCTTGGCCGCGTTCGAGTTCTTGCAGACACAAGCGCCCGACTACGTGTTGGTGCGGGACAAGAAAGCGCGCGCCTTATTGCTGGCCTCGCGGCCGGCCGAAGCCGCCCTGGAATGGGAGCGCCAGATCGTCCTCGATCCTTGGTATTTTCCGGCAGTGCGAGACTTGGCAGGCCTTTACGCTTCGAACGGCCGTTTGCCGGACGCCATTAGGGTGCTAGAGGAAGCCCGACCCCGTTTTCCAAACGATCCGGACCTCGGGCGCAACCTGGAGCTGTTGAAGAAAAACCTTTCGGAGGCAAGTCCCCATGGTTGAAAAAAAGAGGGTGGCCTTCCTGGCCTCGGGCGGAGGCTCCAATTTGCAGGCTTTGCTGAATGCGATGCGTGAAAAGGATTTTCCGGCCTTGCCGGTGCTGTTGGTCTCCAACAAAAAAGAGGCCTTCGCCCTGGAGCGGGGACGCAACGCCGGCCTGCGCTGCGAATTCGTGGATCCCAAGCTCTATCCCAGCCGCGAGGACTACGACGCCCAAGTGCTGGCGCTGTTAAGGGACTGCCGCATCGACCTGGTATGCCTGGCCGGATACATGCGCATCCTCAGTCCGCTGCTGGTGCGGGCCTATGCCGGGCGCATCCTCAACATCCATCCCGCCTTATTGCCGAAGTTCGGCGGTGAAGGCATGTTCGGACATCATGTGCACCAGGCCGTGCTGGACGCCAAGGAGACCGAGAGCGGCGCATCCGTGCATTTTGTGGACGAGGGAGTGGACAGCGGGGTCGTGGTGGCCCAGGCGAGGGTGCCGGTGCTCAAGGGGGACAGTGTGGAGACGCTGGCGAAGCGGGTCTTAGAAGCCGAGCACCTGCTTTATCCGCAGGCCCTGCGCAAGGTCTGCGAGGCTGTTTAGAAGGCGAAGCCCAGGGTGAATAGCAGGCTGGATTTGATCGAGCTACTGCTGCCGTTCGAGGCGGTGTAGTAATAGGAACCAGCCGGGTCGCCGTTGATGTATTTATCGTAGAACATGCCGTAGCCTAGGGCCATGGTGAAGCCGCTGGGATAAAGCCACTGGTAGCCACCCTCCAGGCCGACCGAATAGCGGGCCAGGTCGCGGTGCACGATGCTGGTGGTGGCGGTGGAGTAGTAGTAGGGATAGCCGCTGTAGGTGTAGGTCGTCACCGTGTCGTCCGAGCTGCCCAACTGGAAGCTGGCCTTGGGCCCGATAAAGGCTCCGCTCAGGCGTTTGAACCAGAAATGCCAGCCCACGCCCAGGCCATAGGTCTGAAAACTGCTGGTGCTGTCCTGGCTGGCCCCGTAGACCCCGTCCAGCAGCCAGCTATTGTTATTATTCAGGGCGCGTTCATAGCCCAAAGTGAAGGCCCTATGCAGCAGGTCTCCGGTGTTGAAATAGACCACGTTGTTACGGATCCTTTCCCCAGTCAGGTCCGTGCCCGAGGCGCTGCTGTCGGGCAGCACATCCTTTTTTTCCAAATTCGCCACGCTGGCGCTCAAGTTCTTGTCATCCGGGGAACGCTCCAAGGCCCGTTTCAGGTAAAAGAGCGCCTTGCCCTCGTCCCGCGTGCCCCAGTAGGCCATGCCCAGCGGTTTGTCGATGTAATCGCTGTAGCTGGGTTCTTCTTGGACCACCTCGCGGTATAGCCTTACCGCCTCTTGATAGTGCCGGGCCTTGTAAGCCTCGTTGCCTTGCTTGTAGAGGGCCTGAGCTTCCGGCATGCCCGCGATGGCGGGCATGGCCAGGCTGGTCGCCAAAAACAGTAAGATCAGGGAAACGGGGCGCATAAGTTCCTCAAAAGGCCGGCTCAAAGTCGGCATAAGCATACTCGAATTGACCTTAAATTCAAAATAATAAGCCGTTTTCAGCCGCCTTGCCAAAGTCTGCCCAGACGTCTATAATCGCTTTTTCTTCCTGAAAGTCTTTTTTTTAAAGGGGTTTTCCTTGGTCCACGTCAAGCGCGCCCTGCTCTCCGTCTCCGATAAAACAGGCCTGGTCGAATTCGCCATTGGATTAAAGGCCTTGGGAGTCGAGATGATCTCGACCGGCGGAACGGCCAAGGCGCTGCGCGAGGCCGGGCTGGAGGTGAAGGATATCTCGGAAGTGACTGGTTTTCCCGAGATGCTGGACGGCCGGGTCAAGACCCTGCACCCCGTGATCCATGGCGGCTTGCTGCATTTGCGCGACAACCCCGGCCACGTTGCCACCGTGGAAAAGCACGGGATCAAGCCCATCGACATGGTGGTGGTGAACCTCTACCCCTTTCAAAAGACCGTGGCCAAGCCGGGCTGCAGCTTTGAAGAAGCCATCGAGAACATCGACATCGGCGGCCCTTCCATGATCCGTTCGGGATCCAAGAATTTCCGCAGCGTGGCCGTGCTGGTCAACCCATTGCGCTACGCCCCGGTGCTCGAAGAGATGAAAAAGAACGGTGGCCAAGTCCTCGACGCCACCCTCGAATCCCTGGTGGTGGAAGCCTTCGCCCATACCGCGGATTTCGACCGCGGCATCCACGCCTATTTGCAGCACCAGCTGGGCGGCAAAAAAGAGTTCCCTGAAGTTCTGAACCTGCATTTTGAAAAGGCCCAGGACCTGCGCTACGGCGAGAATCCGCACCAGAAAGCCGCGTTTTACCGGCAGTCCGGGGACGGCGAGGCCTCCGTGGCCGCTTCCCGCCAGCTTTGGGGCAAGGAGCTGAGCTACAACAACATCATGGACCTGGACGCGGCCCTGGATGGGGTCAAGGAGTTCAAGGAACCGGCCGCCTTCATCATCAAGCACGCCAATCCCTGCGGCGCGGCCACGGCTGGCGACATTGGAAGCGCCTACGCCCTGGCTTTTGCCGCGGATCCGGTCTCGGCTTTCGGCGGCATCGTGGCCCTCAACCGCCCGGTGAACATGAAGGTAGTTGAAGGCATCGGCTCCACCTTTTTGGAATGCGTGATCGCTCCGGGCTATGAGGCCGACGCGTTGGAAGCCTTGAAAGCCAAGAAGAACCTGCGCCTGATGGAAGTGGACTTTGAGCGGAAGGCCCAGCCTGCCACGCCCGGCGCGGGCTTTGAGAATATGGCCATGAAAAAAGTGGTGGGCGGCTTGCTGCTGCAAGAACGCGACCTGCAACGGGTGCGACGCGAGGACTGCAAAGTGGTCAGCCGCCGCGCGCCCAGCGAAGAGGAATGGAAGGACCTGCTCTTTGGATGGAACGTGGTGGCCCACGTGAAGTCCAACGCCATTGTGCTGGCCAAGGCCGGCGCCACCGTGGGCGTGGGTCCGGGCCAGACCAACCGTGTGGGCTCGGTCAAGATCGCTTGCGAACAGGCTGGAGCCCGCGCTGCCGGAGCCTCCCTGGCCTCTGACGCCTTTTTCCCTTTCCGCGACGGCGTGGACGCCGCGGCCAAGGCTGGCGTCTTAGCCGTGATCCAGCCCGGCGGTTCGGTGAAGGACGAGGACAGCATCAAGGCCGCGGACGAACATGGCATGGCCATGGTCTTCACGGGCATGCGCCACTTTTATCACTGATCCATGAAGATCTTGTTATTAGGCTCGGGCGGACGGGAACACGCCCTGGCCGCCAAATTGAAAGAAAGCGCCCTTTGCGAGGCTTTATTTCTCGCCCCAGGCTCGGCCGCCATGCGCGCTTTGGGCGAATGCGTCGTGAACCTTGAGGTGCTCGACCCCGTCTTGGTAAAGGACTGGGCCGTGGAGCACGGCATCGGCTTGGTGGTCATCGGGCCGGAAGGCCCCTTGGCCGCAGGCGTGGCCGACGCACTGCGACAAGCCGGCATCCCGACTTTTGGCCCGGGCAAGCAAGCGGCGAGGCTGGAGGCCAGCAAGGATTTTGCTAAGCAGTTCATGGCCCGGCATCAGGTGGCCACTGCAGCCGCGAAAAGTTTTGAAAACCGGCCCAGCGCTTTGGAATACGCGCTGACGCGTGGCTTTCCCGTCGTGGTCAAGGCCGACGGCCTGGCCGCAGGCAAGGGCGTTTGCGTGGCAACGGACCGCGGGGAGTTGGAAGCCTTCTTAGACGAATGCTTCGAAACCAAAGCCTTTGGCGACGCCGGAGCCAAAGTCCTGATCGAGGATTTTTTGGACGGGGAAGAAGCCTCGCTGCTTTGCTTCTGCGATGGTCAGCGCCTGGAACCCATGGCCGCGGCTCAGGACCACAAGCGGATCGCGGACGGGGACCAAGGCCCTAACACCGGCGGCATGGGCGCGTATTCGCCGGCCCCGGTGCTCGACGCCGCCATGCTCGCCCAGGTGCGTTCTTTGATCCTGGAGCCCACGCTGCGCGGGCTGATCGCCGAGAAGCTGGATTTTCGCGGCTGCCTCTACGTGGGCCTGATGATCAACGCCAAGGGCCCGCGGGTGGTCGAGTACAACGTACGCTTCGGCGATCCTGAGACTCAAGTGCTGGTGCCGCGCATGGATTTCGACCTCGGTGAGATAATGTTGGCCTGCGCTGAAGGACGCCTTGACCCCACGGCCTTACGCTGGAAGCCCGGCGCCTCAGCCTGCGTGGTACTGGCCTCCCAAGGCTATCCCGGCGCCTACCCTAAGGGCCTGGCTATCAGCGGGCTGGAGCAGGCGGCCAAGGCCGAGGGGGTATCCATCTTCCACGCGGGCAGCGCCGAAAAAGACGGCGGCTTCGTGAGCAGCGGGGGACGGGTGCTCAACGTCTGCGCCGTGGGCAAGGATTTCAAGGAGGCGATCGCGCGGGCCTATAAGGCCGTGGACGCCATCCGCTTTGAAGGCATGCACTTTCGTAAAGACATAGGACACCGGGCACTTACGAGGAACTGATGGACGCAAAGGTGATGATCTTGATGGGCTCTGATTCGGACTTAGGCACCATGGCCGAGGCCTGCAAAGAGCTGGAGCGTTTTGGTGTGGGCTTTGAGATGCACGTTTCCTCAGCCCATCGCACTCCGGACAAGACCCGCAAGCTGGTCGAAGAAGCCCCGACCCGCGAGA
>JAZKAF010000046.1:0-3170 GCA_040389285.1 candidate division FCPU426 bacterium | reverse complement strand
GCGGCGCACTTGGCTGGCGTGGTCGCGGCCCACAGCATCCTGCCCGTGATCGGCGTGCCCGTGATGGGCCCTGGCCTTTCCGGCGCGGACTCGCTTTATTCCACGGTGCAGATGCCCCAGGGCATTCCCGTGGCCACGGTGGCCATTGGCAAGGGCGGCGCGGGCAATGCCGGCATTTTGGCCGCGCAGATCCTGGCCCTCTCGGATCCAGGCTTGGCCGCCAAGCTCACGGCTTTCAAAGCGGACTTAAGCGCTAAGGTGGAAAAAAAGGACGCCGCCCTGCAGACCAAGGGCTACCAGAAGTATCTTGAAGATAACAAGGGTTAAGGGCACCCCGGTCCTCAAGGTCGATCCGCGCCACCCGCGCGCGGGCGCCCCATTGCGCTGGGCCGCAGCCATCCTGCAAAACGGGGGCGTGCTGGCCCTGCCTACAGACACGGTCTATGGCCTGGCCGCGGACGCGCGCAACGAGACCGCCCTGAAGCGTTTGTATTCATTGAAGGGCCGCGAAGCGCGCAAACCCTTGGCCTGTTTGCTGGGTTACCGCCAGCAAATGCTGGCCCTCAGCGACGACGTTCCGGAAAGCGCCTGGGACCTGGCTAAAGCGCATTGGCCGGGCGCCCTGACCCTGATCGTACCGCGCGCGCCCTGGGTGCCGCCGGTGCTCACGGGCGGGCTCCCTAGGGTGGGCCTGCGCTATCCCGACTGCCCCTTGGTCTGGAGCCTCATCGATCTGCTTCAGTGGCCCATGGCCGCCAGCTCGGCCAATCTTAGCGGCCAGCCCGCGGCCGTGGATTCGCGCCAGGTGATCCGCGACTGGGCCGGCAAAGTGGACATGATCCTGGATGGAGGCCGCTGTCCAGTGGCCAAAGAATCCACGGTGGTCGATCCGGAAGGCCCGGACGGGACGTACACGATTTTGCGACAGGGAGCGTTGCAGCTTCCTACGGGAGGACGTTGATGACAAAGAATTTTTGCTTAGGGCTGCTGCTGATGGCGGCCCTGCTGCCGAGCCTTCGGACCCAAGCCGAGGATCTCGTAGATCCCAGCGCGGCTGCCACGGTCCTGACATCCAGTGCTGCGACTGAGATGCTGACCGAGACTGCCCTGCCTTTGCCGGTCTCGGCATCCGCCGAGGCGCCCATCTTAGCCGCAGGCTCCTTGGACAGCCTGACCTTAAAGAATGGCCAGCGCCTTGAAGGGCGTCTGGGATCCTACGACGCCTATTTTGTCGAGATCGCGACCAGCGACGGCCGCAACTTGAGCCTGCCCTGGAAAGAAGTAGCGGATTTTAAGTTTGGCAGCACGGAAGGCGAAGATGCGGCGATGCGCCGCCACTTAAGCGCTCAGGCAGTTGATGCGCAAGCGCAGGCTGCTCCGGCTAAGGACCCGGCCCTGATATTTCACAAGGCGCTCTGGCCTGGCTTTGTGGTGCACGGCAGCGGCTACCGCGAGCTGGGCGACCAGGACGCCTTTCTTTCGCTTGTCGGTGCGGAGATCTTTGGCGCCATGGTGGGCGGCTTTGGCCTGGCCAAAGTCCTGGACGCGGGCGTAGCCCCGAATGACAAGGAAACGGCCAGCTACCTAGTCTGGGGTGGGGCCACGGTCTTTGTGGTCACCTGGGCCTGGGATCTGATCGGCGCCCCGGCTGCTGCGCGGCGTATGAACCAAGCCGCCACTCCTAGCGTGAGCTTATCCCCTTTACCTGGCGGGGCCATGCTGGCCCTGAACCGGGCGTTTTAAGCAGAAAGGCTTTGTGATGAAAGTATCCATCGCCACGGACCACGCTGGATTTAGTTTCAAGGAAGAGCTCAAGAAGTTCCTTGAATCCCAGGGACACCAGGTCAAAGACCACGGCGCGCACGATGCCACGCCCAGCGACTACCCTGATTTCGCCCTGGCCTTAGGCACAGCCGTGGTTGCCGGCGAGTCGGAAGCCGGCATTCTGGTCTGCGGGGCCGGGCACGGCATGGCCATCGCCGCCAACAAGATCCCCGGCATCCGGGCCGCCACCTGCGGCGACGAATACGCTACCCGCATGGCGCGTTCGCATAACGACGCCAACGTGCTGGTGCTGCCTGCCCGGGTCATCGCGCAACAGCGCGGCAGGGAATTGGCCACGCTTTTCTTGCAAACCCCCTTTGAGGGCGGGCGCCACGCGGCCCGTCTTGAAAAAATAACGCGCATTGAGGAGAAAATTTCAAAATGAAATACAAGAACGTCGCCAAATCCGATCCCGCCACCGCCAAGATCCTGGAAGCCGAATTCGTCCGCCAGGAATCCGAGCTGCAGCTCATCGCCTCGGAGAACTACGCTTCCAAGGCCGTGATGGAGGCCCAGGGCTCGGTCATGACCAACAAATACGCCGAAGGCTATCCCGGCCGCCGCTATTACCAGGGCATGAAATATTATGACGACGTCGAGAATCTGGCCATCGACCGGGCCAAGAAGCTCTTCAACGCGCCCCACGCCAATGTGCAGCCCAGCTCGGGCAGCCAGGCCAACATGGCCGTCTATTTCGCCCTGCTCAACCCCGGCGACACGGTGATGGGTCTGGACCTGGCCTGCGGCGGTCACCTGACCCACGGCATGCGCCTTAATTTCTCGGGCCTCTACTACAAGGTGGCCTCCTATCCCGTGCGCGAATCCGACTTCCGCCTGGACTACGAGCAGATCGCCCGGCTCGCCAAAGAGAACAAGCCGAAGATGATCATCTGCGGCGCCTCAGCCTATCCCCGCACCATCGACTTTAAGGCCTTCCGCACGATCGCCGACTCGGTGGGCGCCCTGCTGATGGCTGACGTGGCCCATATCGCCGGCCTGATCGTGGGCGGTCAGCATCCCTCGCCCTTCCCCTACGCCGACGTGGTGACCACCACCACGCACAAGACCCTGCGCGGCCCCCGCGGCGGCCTGATCTTGTGCAAAGAGGAATTCGCCAAGAAGATCGATTCGCGCGTCTTCCCCGGCATCCAGGGCGGGCCCCTGATGCACGCCGTGGCTGGCAAGGCCGTGGCCTTTGCCGAGGCTTTGAAGCCCTCTTTCAAGACCTACGCCGCCCAGATCGTCAAGAACGCCAAGGCCCTCGCCGCCGAGCTGCAAAAGCGGGGCTATGACCTGACCACCGGCGGCACGGACAATCACCTGATGCTGATGGACCTGCGCCGCCA
>JAZKAF010000045.1:0-5353 GCA_040389285.1 candidate division FCPU426 bacterium | reverse complement strand
TCTATTTTCGTATGCTGGACTTTGCCCGGCCCTACGCCTTCAAGCTGCTGGTGGTGGCCGTTTGCTTTGCCTTGGCCGGCGCCCTCGAAGTGGCCAGTTTAGGCCAGGTGCAGCAGGTCCTGGACCACGGCTTTTTGAACGCCGATCCGGTCGCCGCCCGCGGCGTGCTGATCCATGTGGCCCTGACCGTGGTCGGGATCATGGCCTTGAAAGGCTTTTTTAGCTATTTCGCCGATGTGTTGAACAACGGCGTCAGCAACGCCCTGGTGGTGGACGTCCGGGGCCGGGTTTTTGACCACTATACCCGGCTGCCCCTCAGCTTCCATTCCCATCAGCGCCTGGGGCAGATGGTGTCGCGGCTGGGCTATGACGCCGCCTACATGCAGACGGGCATCTCGGACGTGGTGGGCAGGGTCTTTGGCAGTGGACTCAGGATCGTCTTTCTAGTCGCCTACATTTTTTACCTGAATTGGCACCTGGCCCTTCAGGTGATCGTGATCTTCCCCTTGGCCATGGGGCCCCTCTACTTTTTCGGCAGGAAGATCCGGCGTTATGCTTCGCGCGATCAAGAGCGCATGGCGGATCTCTCCTCCCTGGCCCAGGAAGTGCTGGCCGGGATCCGGGTGGTGGCCGCCTTCGCGCGGGAAGACCATGAGCGGGCGCGCTTTAGGGTGGTGCTGAAGAACCATTACCACGCGGTGATGCAAAAGCTTCGCATGGCCGCGCTTTCGTCGCCGGTGATGGAAGTGATCGGCGCGGTCGGCATCGCCCTCATGATCTACCTCGCAGGCAGCCAGGTGGTGGACAAGGCCATGACCTTTGGCGCCTTCGGGTCGCTGATGGTCGCCACCTTCTCGCTCTACCCGCACTTCAAGAGCCTGAACGGCGTGAACGTGAATATCCAGAACGCCATCGCGGCGGGCACGCGGGTCTTTGAGGTGCTGGACACGCCCGTGGCCATCGCGGACAAGCCGGGCGCCAAAACTTTGAAGGCGCCCAAGCGCAAGCTGTCTTTCGAGCATGTCACGTTCGCCTACGGCGGCGGCCATGCGGTGCTGAAGGACGTCAGCTTTGAATTGAAGGCGGGCCAGCGCCTGGCCCTGGTGGGGCCCAGCGGCGCGGGCAAGAGCACCTTGGCCGATCTGCTGCCCCGCTTCCAGGACGTGAGCGCAGGCAGCGTGCGCTGGGACGGCACGGACGTTCGCGACGCCAGCCTGGAGAGCCTGCGCGGGCAGATCGGCGTGGTGACCCAGGAGACCTTTCTTTTCAACGACAGCATCGCCGCCAACATCGCCTATGGCCGCCCGGACGCCAGTCGCGCCGAGGTCGAAGAGGCCGCTAAAGCCGCGAATGCGCACGCTTTTGTGATGGAGCAGGCTCAGGGCTACGACACCTTGATCGGCGAACGCGGGGTGCGGCTGTCGGGCGGACAGCGCCAGCGCCTGGCCATCGCCCGGGCCATCCTGAAAAATCCGCCGGTGCTGATCCTGGACGAGGCCACCAGCGCCCTGGATACCCAAAGCGAACGCCTGGTCCAGCAGGCCTTGGAGCGCCTGATGCGCAAGCGGACCACCCTGGTGATCGCGCACCGTTTGTCCACAGTGCGTCACGCCGACGAGATCCTGGTGCTGGACAAGGGCCAAGTGGCGCAGCGGGGCAAGCACGCCGAGCTGCTGAAGCAGGGCGGCCTTTACGCCCGCCTTTACCGGATGCAGTTCGCCGACAGGAAGCCTCGTGGGAAAAAATAAGGCGGTTTTTTTGGACCGGGACGGGACCGTGTCCGAGGAGATCGGATACATCCATGACAAGGATCTGCCGCGTTACGCCTTGGTGCCGGGCGCGGCGGCGGGCATGCAGCGCCTGGCGCAGGCGGGCTACAAGCTGGTGCTGGTGACCAACCAGTCGGGGGTGGCGCGCGGGTACTACCCCGAGTCCATGGTCCAGAAGGTCCATGTCCGCTTGCAAGAGCTGCTCGCGCAAGCGGGAGGACCCGCGCTCGACGCGGTCTATTACTGCCCGCACCATCCTGATCCCAAGGGCCCGGCTGACACCGGCGAGATCGACACACCCGGCAGGGTGGAGGCTGATCCATCCACCCTGGCGGCCAACGACTGCGATTGTCGCAAACCCAAGTCCGGCATGGGCCTTCGCGCGGCGCGCGACCTGGACCTCGACTTGGGGGCCAGTTGGATGGTCGGGGACAAGAATGCGGACTTAGGCTTCGCCGAAAATTTAGGGGTCCAACCCATCCTGGTCCTGACCGGCTACGGAAAGAAGACCCTCGAAGGGCTGGAGAAAAAGGGGCGCAAGCCCGGCCGCGTCGCTGACGACCTGGCCGGGGCCGCGGCCATCATCCTGGACGGGCGATGAACCTTAGCGGGCACAAAAAGATACTCGACGCCTTCGCGGGCAAACGCGTGGTGGTGCTGGGCGACATGGTGCTGGACGAATACGTCTACGGCGCCACGGAACGCATCTCGCGCGAAGCGCCGGTGCTGATCCTGAGCCACGAACGCACCGTCATCCTGCCGGGCGGCGGCGCCAATCCCGCCTCCAACATCCATTCGCTGGGCGGCGTGGCCCTGCCCGTGGGCGTGCTGGGCATGGACCGGGCTGGAGAACAGCTGATCGAGATCTTTCGCAAGAAGGGGCTCGATACCAGCGGCTTGGTCACGGAAGCCGAGCGGGACAGCTCCCGCAAGGTGCGCGTGCTGGCCGGCGGCACCAACACAGCCCGTCAGCAGGTCATCCGCATCGACTACGCCGCGTCCGAGCCGCCGCTGGCCTCCACCCAGGCCGCGTTGATGGCTACTTTGGACAAGCGCCTGCAGGGCGCCCACGGATTGATCGTATCCGACTACGGCCACGGAGTGATGGGCGAGGCCTTGCTGCGTTATGTCAACGCCCTGCCCAAACGCCATCCCCGCCTGGTGATCTGCGTGGATTCGCGCTACCAGCTGGCCCGCTACCGCGGCGTCACGGTCATCACGCCCAACGAGACCGAGGCGGCCCCGGCCGCCGGTTTCGAGGAATACCACGAGCGCGACCTGCCCGGCATCGGCCGCGGCCTGGCCAAGGCCACCAAGGCGAAGATGGTGCTGATCACCCGGGGCAGCAAAGGCATGAGCTTATTTTTAGGGGCCAAGCGCCTGGACGTGCCCGTCTTCGGGTCCACCGCGATCGTGGACGTGAACGGCGCGGGCGATTCCGTGGCCGCGGCTATGACCCTGGCCCTCTGCGCCGGAGCCACGCCCGAGATGGCGATGCAGATCGCCAACGCCGCCGGCGGGGTCGCGGTCATGCAAGCCGGCCCCGCCTCGGTGAAGCGCGAACAGATCTTGAAACTGCTGAAATCCGTTTAAGAGGAGAGTCCATGGCCAATTACCAGTTCAAGCCGGCTGACCGGATGTCCACCAACAAGATGCACCCGGTGTCGCGCGATTATCCCGTGATGCCCCGGCGCGTGCTTGGCGAGAGCGGACTGAAGGTAGGCCAGATCGGCCTGGGCACCGCGGCGCTGGGCCGCAAAGGCATGAACGCTATTCCCGACGATGAGGCCATATTTATCATCGAGCAGGCTCTGGACATGGAAGCCTGCCTGGTCGACACCGCGCCCACCTACGGCGACGGGCGCGCCGAATCGTTGCTGGGCCAAGTGGCGCGGCGTAGGCGCAGCCAGGTCGTGGTCTCCACCAAGGCCGGCTATTTCTCGGACGGGCACAGCGACTTTTCAGGCCCCGCCATCCGCCTGAGTCTTGAGACCAGCCTGAAACGCATGGGCCTTGGATTTGTGGACTTGCTGATGCTGCACAATCCTCCGGCCGAAGCGCTGACTCAAGGAAACCCGGCCTTTGTGGAGCTGGAAAAGCTGAAGCAGGAAGGGAAGATACGCGCCTACGGGGCCTCGGTGAGCGGCTCCGCCCAGATCAAAGCCGTGATCGAAAAAACCTCGTCCCAGGTGGTCGAATTCGTTTACAACGTCTTCAACCAGGAGGCCGCCGCGGCCTTTGACCTTGCCCTGCAAAAGCGGGTGGGCCTGGTGGTCTGCCAGCCCTTGGATTCCGGCTTTCTGACCGGCCGCTTTGACGCGGCCAGCTTTTTTCAGGACGACCGTCGCCGCTTCAGCCGCGCCGAGATCTCCCGCCGCATCAAGTTGGAGCGCCAGGTGGAGCCCTTGCTCTCGGCCGTGCCCACGGTCAACGAATTCCAGTCCGCGATCCAGTTCGCCCTGGCCCATCCGGCCGTCAGCAGCGTGGTGCCCGGCGCTTCGACCTGGCAGCAGGTCATCGGCAATGTCACCGCCTGCCAGCGCAGCCTGGATCCCGAGACTGTGAAGGCCCTGCGCGCCTTCTGGGAAAAAGAACTGAAGGCAGTGCCGCTGGCTCTGTGATGAAGAAATTCGTCGCGCGTGAAAAGCTGGCCCCCGTGATCCGGCGCTTGAAGGCGCGGGGAAAGCGGGTGGTTTTTGCCAACGGCTGTTTCGACTTGCTCCATGTCGGGCATCTGCGTTATTTGCAGGGCGCCAAAAAAGCCGGCGACGTGCTGGTGGTGGCGCTGAACACCGACGCCTCGGTAAGGCGCTTAAAAGGCGCTTCCAGGCCCTTGATGCCGCTGCGCGAACGGGTGGAGCTGATAGCAGCCCTGGACTGCGTGGATTACGTCACCAGCTTCGGTGAGCCCAGCGCTGGCAAGACTCTCACGTTATTACGCCCGAGCCTCCAGGCCAAAGGCAGCGACTACAGCACCGACAGCGTGCCTGAGGCCGCCCTGATGAAAAGCCTGGGTGGCGGGGTGGTCATCACCGGCGACCCCAAGGACCACAGCACCAGCGACCTGATCAAGAAGATCAAGAAGGCCTTTCGTTGAGCGCGAAGAAAAGGGTCTTGGTCGTGCGCAACGACAAGATCGGCGACCTGATCCTGGCCACGCCGCTGCTCGATGCTCTTAAGCGGGAAGGATGTTTTGTGGGCGTGCTGGCCTCTCCCTACGCCGCCCCCTTGCTCGAGACCGATCCAGCCGTGGACGTTCTGATCCAGGACCTGGAGGGCGCGGTAGAAGCGGTGCACGGCCAGGGCTTTGACGCGGCCTTGCTGCTTTGGGGCAACGCGCGCAACGCTTGGAAGTTATTGCGCGCTGGGATCCCTGAAAGGATCGGCGCCAGTTCGCGCCCTTTCTCGTTTCTTTTGACGCGCCGACTCGCCATCCGGCGTTCTCAAGGCGCCAAGAGCGAGGCAGAATACAATTTGGATTTTTTGGCTGGCTTGGGCCTCGGCCTCGGGGCGGGAACGCCTGCCCGCCTGCATCTTAGTGAGGCTGACAAGGCTGCGGCGCGCGCCTGGCTGAGGGCAAAAAA
>JAZKAF010000044.1:0-3627 GCA_040389285.1 candidate division FCPU426 bacterium | reverse complement strand
CGCTACGCCACCCGGGCCCTGCAATGCGCCGGCGGCCTGCACGTGCGCCGAAGCCCCCTGGACTCGAAGATCCAGGACATCAAGTTCTTCGACGACGACGGCCTGGACCTGCCCACCAAAAAGGAAAAGGGCGTTGAGACGCTCTTCTACCGCGAGGATTTCCGCCGCGTGAAGAGTGAGGACGTGGGCGAGATCGCCTTCCCGGCCCGCGGCGTGGAATACTACCTCGAAGGCTTCATGAACGGGGTGGACGAGTCCGCCATCCGCCAGCGCGGCTTCAAGATCGTGTTGGACTACGCCTTTGGCCTGGCCACCACCGTCTTTCCGGCCCTGCTGGGCAAGCTGAAGGCCGAGGTCGTCTCGCTGAACGCTTTCGTGGACGAGACCAAGATGACGCGCTCGGCCAAGCAGTTCGAGGCCGGGGCCAAGCAGCTCTCCACCATCGTGCCGACTTTGAACGCCGACTTCGGGGTCATGCTGGACGCTGGCGCCCAGAAGGTCTTCATCTCCGACGAAAAAGGCGCGGTCCTCAACGGGGACCAGGCCCTGGTGCTTTTCGCCAAGTTGCATTCGCTGGCTGTGAAGAACGCCGTGGTGGCCGTGCCGGTCACCGCGCCTCAGGCCGTGGAAGAGGCGGTGCAGGCCAACGGCGGCCGGGTGCTGCGTTGCGGCACCACCTACCGCTCGATGATGGAAGCCGCGGCCCGTGGGGCCAGCTTTTTCCCGGCCTTTGACGCCATGATGGCCACGGTCAAGCTGATGGAATACCTGGCCGCGGCTGGGCAGCCCCTTAGCGAGGTGGTGCGGGGCATCCCTGGCATCCACGTGCGCCGCTCCACGGTCCCCTGTTCCTGGGAAAAAAAGGGGACGGTGATGCGCCGCCTGATCGAGGAGACCCAGTCCCACGATGGCAAGATCGAGCTGGTCGACGGGGTCAAGCTCTGGTTCGGCGCCAGCTGGGTGCTGGTGCTGCCCGATTCGGACAAGCCTTGTTTCCATGTCGACGCCGAGGCGGCCAGCTCTAAGGAAGCCGAGGCGATGATCGAAAGGTACGCGGAGAAGATCAGGCACTGGCAGGCATAGCAGGACCGGATGTAGTTCACCTTTTCAGGAGGTAAGAACATGGAATTCCGCATCATCGCCAACGAAAATCCGGTGGGTAGCCGCAAGTGGTTCGAGGACCGCATCAACTTGCACTTGAGTTTCGGCTGGCAGCCCCATGGCGGGATGATCGCCACCGGCGTGAAGGCCAAGGACTGGTCCAAAGGCGGCCTGGGACCCAGCCGTCCGGAAGAGTCGCTTTTCGTGTTCCAGGCCTTATTGCACAGCCGCGAGGACGTGCTCGGGCATCTGAAGCCGCTGGCTTCCGAGTTCAAGACCCTGGCTGGCCAGGCCGACACCGAGCGCGACGCCACCGCCACCGCCCGCTTCAAGAAGCTGGCCCGTTACCTGTCCGCGGAGCAGGAATACCATCCGCAATATTTCGTGGACCGCGAGAACCAGGAAGCCGGATCGATCCTGGAGGTCTCGAAAGATCGCCTGAGAAAGAACCAAGAATAAGCTAACGTAAGTTTCAGGAGCGGCAATGCCCACCATCACCTTTGGCACCTCCGGATGGAGGGCCTTGATCGCCGAAGATTTCACTTTTCCCAACGTGGCCCTGGCGGTGCAGGCCATCGCCGGGCATTTGAAGGCCTCGAAAAAGCGGCCCAGCAAGGGCGTGCTGGTGTCCTACGACGGCCGCTTCGCGGGCGAGCGTTTCGCGCGCCTGGCCTGCGAAGTGCTGGCTGGCAACGGCATCAAAGCCTGGGTGACCACCCGCGACACCCCCACGCCCGCCGTGGCCTTCGAGCAATTGCGCCGCGGCCTGGACGGGGCCATTAATTTCACCGCTTCCCATAATCCCCCCGAATACGGCGGCCTCAAGTTCAATCCCTTTTGGGGAGGCCCCGCCACCAAAGACATCACCCACGACATCGAAGCGCGCGCCGCCGCGCTGGAATCCAAAAAAGGCGCTGGGGTCAAAAAGATGGCCTACGAGGAAGCGCTAAAGCGCGGACGGGTGCGCGTGATCGACGCGCTCCCTCCCTACTTGAACCGCATCGCCTCGATGGTGGACCTGGCCGCCATCCGCAAAGCCAAGCTTTCGGTGGTGGTGGATCCCATGCACGGCGCGGGACGCGGCTGTACCGAGGCCGTGCTGGCCCGGGCCGGCGTCCATCCTCTGGTATTGCGCGCCACGCGCGATCCGCTTTTTGGCGGGGATTCTCCTGAACCCGCAGAGGGGCACATCAGCCTGCTGACCGCCGCAGTCCGAAAGCACAAAGCCCAGCTGGGCTTGGCCACGGACGGCGACGCGGACCGCTTCGGCATCGTGGATTCGGACGGCAGCTTCATCCCCCCCAACTTAGTTTTGGCTCTGCTGGTCCGCCACTTGCATCGTACCCGTCCTCACTGGAAGGGGGCCGTGCTGCGCAGCGTAGTCTCCTCGCATTTCATCGATGCGGTAGCTGCCTCCTGCGGCAGGGAATTGGTCGAGGTGCCGGTCGGCTTCAAATGGATCGGCCAGTACATGCAGGAGCATCCCATCCTGGTCGGCGGCGAAGAATCCGGCGGCCTGACCGTGCACGGCCATGTCCCAGAAAAGGACGGCCCTCTGGCCTGTTTGCTGATGGCCGAAATGCGCGCGGTGGAAGGCAGACCCTTAAGCGCCGTGCTCAAGCAGATGTATGCGGAACTGGGAGCCTTTGTGGTGGGCCGCTCCAATTTCAGGCTCAGCGACAAAGCCGCCTCGCGCTTGGCCCGGACCCTTCCCAAAGATCCTCCCACTAAGATCGCCGGCTCCAAGGTAGCGCGCCACATCACTTTGGACGGGCATAAGTTCGTGCTCGAGGACGGTTCCTGGATCGCGGTGCGCTTTTCAGGCACCGAACCCGTGGTGCGCCTCTACCTCGAAGCGTCCTCCCGAAGCCGTTTGGAACAGCTGCGTGCGGCGGGCAAAGCCCTGATCGGCGCCTAAAAAGCATGCAGGCCACGCTGCGCGGACTTTTTTTCTGTTTCCTGGCAATTTCTTACCCGGCATCCGCTTTTGAAGACGGGATCCGCTTCACAGGCCTCTCCCTGATGAAGGTTGAGGCGAGTCCTTCCGCGCTTAACGGATATTCCGGGGAAGCGCTGAAAGCTCCGGCCCACGCGCTGCCCGCTTCGGTCCGGATCTACCTGAACGCCGCCCCCGCGATCGACCTGCGGGATCCGCGCGTGAAAAAAGCGGCGGCCCAGTTGCGCGTCTTTTTGGATGGCGACGAGGACCCTGGCCTGATCGATGAGGCGGTCGGGCTCTGGGCCGCTTCGGAGATCGGCAACGCGCCGCCTGAAAGAAGATCGCCGCGCGTGACGCGTTGGCGGGATAGGGACGCGTCGGTTGCCAAGACGCTGGAGCGCGGCTGGGGAAGCGAGGAAGAAAAGGTCCGTGTCCGGGTGGCGCTGCTGCGCAGCCTGGGTGTGCCGGCCAGAGAGTGCTCGTTCCGGGGTGGGCCCACTTTGCAATACTGGGCCGGTCGTTTGGATGACGCCGCGGATGCGAAAAAGAAATCAACGGCGACCGTCCGAGGCGAATGGGTGCTGTCC